>CBDUNM010000037.1:0-35380 GCA_965368585.1 uncultured Chromatiales bacterium
AACCCGCGGTCGAGTGCTTCGTAAACTTGCTTAAAGGGCAGACGCAAAATCGGTGCGCGCAATGTCGCGTACTGGGCTTCAATGACGTCTGACGGCTCGATCCGAAAAACGAGTTTCTGGACGTCCGCCGGTTTGAGCAGTGCCTTATTCGCCGACATCACCCGCATCCCGTTATCCCAGTAAGCCAATCCCTTTATGCCGCGCATTGACATGGAGTCCAGCAGCGACTGTCCTACCGGACTGGTCTGGAACCGGCGCACCGCCTCCATGTCATCGAACAAAAAAGGAAGGTCGAAAACCTGCAGCTCTTTGCTGAAGCTGCCGAACTTCGAGAGAGAAGGTGCCGCAAGTTCGACGTCACCAAACAGAAGTGCGGTCATAACCTGTTCATCCGTGAAGCGTTGCGAATTAGGATATATCTCCACCTTGACCCGACCCGCAAGTTCCTTTTCCGCGCGTTCTTTGAACAGGCGCGCGCCGACACCTTTTGGCGTATCTTCACCCACCACGTGGGAGAAACGGATGGTTATTGGCTCTGATAAAGCCCCGCCAGCCCCGACCAGAAGGGCTGTGAACAAGACTGCGGCCGCCCTTGCGTGCTTTAGCCAGTAGACTGACAACTTATGATAGCGCGACATGGCACCCCTCCTGGAAAGATCGGATTGTTGAAAATTCGTTAACGTCGTGATGAATTGACCGCTACGACGGGCACTGTCATCAACTTAAGAGCGTCAGCGTCTATTAGTCAACCGGGAGACATTAAGCTTTTGTTGTTACGCCGGATTACGGACGCACGTTACCTCCGTCCAGGCGTCAAAAGCTCGATCACGGAATAACCGATAATGCCGCCGGTGTCACGAGCCGGGCAGTGGACGCCTCGATCTCGTCGCTGGCCAGGCGGCGTCCTGCAGGATCGCGCCAGGCCGGGGCCAGGGCCGTGAGATCTGCCATCTCGGCCAGGGCCTCGTGGTCGCTGCGATCACCCCAGAGGATCTCCAGCAGCCGCACGAGCGGCCAGTCCGGGTGTGGGCGCTCAAGCAGTTCGAGGGTGGTGCCGGGCTCGACCGGCCCTGGCCGCAGGACCCGGTAATACCAGCCGATGCGGCCGCTCGTCTGAACCCGACGGGCCATGTCCGGGAGGACGAAACGCACGTTGAGCTTCCAGCAGGGCTTGCGCGGTTGCGAGACCTCCAGCAGTGCCTCACCGAGGCGCCAGCGGTCGCCGATGCACACGGTCGCCTCGGTCAGGCCGGTGGTGCTGAGATTTTCGCCGAAGCCGCCGGGGTGTAGCGTCGCGTGCGCCGTTGCGCGCAGCTCGCGGCGCCAGTATGCATAGTGCTCGGCCGGGTAGTGGTGTACCGCCTTTTCCGTGCCGCCGTGATGCCGCGGGTCGCCCTGCTGATCGTCGGCGAAGCCGGTCCGGCCGAGCCACAGGATTCGATCGACCGTGTGCTTGTCGATTGCGCTGGGCTCGCCGTTGGGGCCGAACGGCCGCGTTTGTCCGATCCGCAGCCGCCCAACCGGCACCTTCAACGGCGTCTTCACAGTCCGACGCCGTTCAGCCGGTCGGTGAGGCAGCGTTGCCCCTGGGCCTCGAGCGTGAAGCCGCAGGTCGCATCGTCGCGGCACAGGTCAGGCACCGACAGCCCCGCCGCGGCGAATTCCGCGGCATGGCCGATAAACCAGCGCTCGAGCTGCGCCGAACGCACCTGCGGGTGACATTGAAAGGCCAGCGTGGCCTGGCCCCAGGTGAAGGCCTGATGGCGGTGCGGCGGTGTGGACACCAGCAGGGCCGCTCCGGGCGGCAGCTCAAAGGTACCGGCGTACCAGTGCAGCATGTTGGTCAGCCCGCCGTCCAGGTGGCGCAGCGGCGCGGCCCGCCGCCACTGTTTCGATTCGCCGGTCACGGTTGCGCGCTGTCGTCGGCCGACACCCGAGATACTGTGAACACCCGCTCGTCGTCCCAGTACTCGAGCAGCAGGCGCTTGACCCGTTCCTGCCAGAGTTCGCCAAAGCGCCTGCGCTCGGTCGGATCCGCACTGCCGTCCAGGCAGCGCTGCATCAGTCCCGGCAGTTCGGGGTCGGTGGCGACTGGCGAGAGATCGGAACCGGCGTCCACTGCTGCACCGGTGTCCAACCGGGTGACACGCAACATCAACGGGATGTCACAGTCGAAGCGCTGCAGCTTGCGGCGCACGAAGCGGCCGCTGAGGCCTTTGAAGCCGCCGTCATGGGCGCTGCCGGTGAGCAGGCCGAGCACCAGGGCCATCACCCCAGTGACGCCCTCGTCCAGTCGGCCGGCAAACTCCACGCACACGCCGCCGCGCTCGGGCGGCCGGTCCGGGTAGAGCATGGTCAGGCTGCGATGACCGAGCGTATAAGCGGTCGCGACCGTCGGGCAGGAGTGCCCGGCCAGCCGCACCGCGTCGGCGTAGCCGTAATGCAGCCGGCCGTCCTCGGCCGCGCCAAGGCATTCGGCGAGCGGGTCCCATAGCAACAGCCCCGGTACCTCGTCGAAGAAGGTTGGAAATTGCATAAAGACGCCCCTCGTCGCTGCGTGTGTGGACAGAAGTGGCTGACATCATGGACCTGGCGGAATCAGACCTGCCTTGATCTTGCTCACCCGTTGCGTAATAGGGGGCAAATCAGGTAGCCGGATGGGGAGAGTGATTCAGCCCTTGACCTTCCTCAATTCGAACACTGCCGGTGCTGTCTTGGCATCGTGTGGCATGCACGCATGAGCAACAAACGGGCAGGCGCCGGTAGCTATCAACGACGTTGCCTGAAACCCGGCTACTAGAAGTTACGGGTGCGGTTCTCGGGTCGCCAAGCAGTTCTGCACCGGGGCACCGGCACAAACGGAGATGTGCGAATGATCGGGTTTCTGTCACCCAAAGCCAGTGCGAGGATGCGGAACTGCGGCATGATTTTGCTCGACCTGGTGCTCAACGTAAGCGGTGCCGCTGCACCTGAGCTGCCACCGATCGATCCGCAGGCGGGCTACCGAACCGAGCAGGGCATCTCCGAATACAAGGAGACCGCAGCCGCACGCCCGGTCGACAAGTCGGTCACGCGGCTCAGTGAGCGCAAGGGCCCCGTCTCGACCACCGACCATTCGTAACTTGATGAACTTCGGGGGCCATTCGTCGTCAGCCATGACGTGGCCAAGGCCTGCCTAGGGTGCAGGTCGCCAGTTCATGCATAACAAGCATTGGACCTGGCGCTACGATCATCCGGTGACCGGCCAACACCTCGGCAAGGGCGTGCTGATCAACAACTTCTGCACCAATGCGCGTGGCAACGAAGGTATTTGTGCACAGTGTCACGCCGGCTACGGAATGACCGATGTCAGGACCTACGACTTCACCAACCAGGGCAACATAGACTGCCTGATCTGCCACGAATCGACCGGGACCTATTACAAGACGCCGCCGACCCGGATGCGTTCTGGGGCAATTACGACTTCCAGCGTGCCATCACGCGCGGCATGGCTGAGGACAACATTCCCTACGGTGGCGAGTATGACTTCATCGATACCTACTCCAGCTGGCCGATCAATCACATGGTGGCCCCAAGGAAGACGCGCTGAGCTGCCGCGAGCGCCGTACTCGCAAGGGGTGTCTCGCCGACCTGGACGGCTTCTAACTGCCAGGACGCGATAGCGGAACCTGGCTCGAACTCCTCGGTATCATGGCGGTGGTCGCCGCACTCGCCGGTGTGCTGCTGCATGCCGCAATCCGCATTCTGATGCGCGCACGGAGGAAAGGCGGATGAGCAAACGCCAGGCCTTGATCTTCAATCGCTTTAAACGCTTCTGGCATTGGACACAGGTGGTGACAATCTTAGTTTTGCTGGTCACCGGCTTCGGTATCCACGGCCTGCATCCCTGGGGTGGTTTCGGTACGCTGGTTTCGATCCACGTGGTTGCCGCGCTCTACCTGATGGTGTTGTGGGTATTTGCGGTCTCCTGGCACCTGACGATCGGCAGCTGACGCCACTATGTGCCAACCGCGAACGAGTTGTGGCGCGTCGCGCGCTACTATGCGCTCGACATTTTCAGGGGCGAGGATCACCCCTACCGTAAACACTTCCGACGCAAGCACAACCCAATGCAGGCAGTCACCGACCTGGCCCTCAAAATGTTCCTGTTCCCGGTGATCTGGCTTTCGGGTCTGGCCTACCTGAGCTACGGGCTGTGGTCGCAGGGCGCCGTGACCAACGCCGCTCTTGAAGGCGTTGCGCTGGTGCATACGGCCGCGGCGTTCGCGATGCTGGTCTTCATTAGCCTGCACATCTACCTGCTGGCGACCGGGCATTCGTTCATTGGGCATGTACGGCCGATGATCGAGGCTATGACGATGTCGAGCTCAGTCCGGCGGAAGAAGCCTATCTCGAAGCCGACGAGCCCGGACGGATTCGCTGTCAGGCGCCCGTGCGTTGGATTTTGCCAAAGGCCGATATCGAGCAACCACATCACGACCGGCACCTACGCTCCGGCGATACCAAATAGGTCCCGTTGAGCTACCTTTGTTCGGCGACAATGCTCGCAATCTCTGCCCCCAGTTCGAGGTCTGAGATGTGGCCAAAAACCTGCCTGCGCAACCGTCCAGCGTGGTCAATCAGCAGCAGCGTCGGCGTGCCTTGCATCTTATACGCCTGCATGGTTTTGGGCACCGCCCCGCCGTCGTCTGTCGGCGAGTCCACGCCCACAGGAAAGTGAATCCGGTTTTCATGCAGAAATGCGCGCAGCGAGGTGGTTGTCATCGCTTCGTGGTGCTCGAATACGGTGTGCAAGCCCACCACGAGCGCGCCCAGCGGCGCAAACAATTCATATACCGCCTTGAGTTGAGGAAGGGCTCGGGCGACACAGCCGGGGCAAAGCATCTGGAAAGCGCAGGCGACCACGACTCGCCCACGCTGCTCTTGCAGACGGATCGGCGCCGAAGTGTTCAACCATTCCGCGATATGCCACTCAGGCGCCAATCCGTGCTGATTCATCGCCTGCCTCAATCGCGAAGCTGGCTGAAGGTATAGTCCTGGCCCTTCTGCGGTTCGTGGCAGGCAAAGCAGGCCGAGGCGGCGTCCTTGCCCACCACCCGGCTTGTCGGGTCACCTGCGCCGAAGCCTTCGAAGCCCCAGCCACCGGTCGTGGCAAACTGCTGCGCATCCTTGTGCATGACGCCAACCACCTTGCGTTGACCTTCCGTGATCGCATTGTCGGCACTCGTGGCTTCGAGCAGATCGAAGATGATCACGGCGCCGTCGGGGAACTGTCCATCGCGATAGCCTATGAGCGCCTTGTCGTTGGCATAGATATGGTGAATGCCACCAAACGTTGAATAGAGCGGATGGCCTTCCGTGATCACCATGCTCTTGACGTGGTGCCAGATTCGGTACCCGTCCGGGTACGGAACCTGGGGCTCGGCCGCGAGGGCTGCCGCTGCCATCGCCACGCTCAGCTCCGTGATCTCGTCAACCTTCATAGATAGGAATCCTAACCAATAATTCACACTTGTCAAGAGATCGGAAAACAGGCTTGGTCTGCCGTGATCGCCTCTCGCGGCCGGGTCGATCGTTCGGCGACCAAGGGGTTGGTTGTCTGAGAGGCAACGACGGCCTCCAATTCGAGGGCCGTCTATCCAGCCGAAAAGACGGTGTTCGATTACCAGCCCTTCGAGAATGCCATTGAATGTCAATTCGGTATCGGCGGAAGCAACGCCGCCGGTTGACTGGGAAGAAGGCGCTCGTGGGCGAAGCTACTCGACGACACCGGTCGTTGCGGGTCGGTTCAAGGGTCCGTCAAGTGGTTGCTGTCAGGAAATGCACGCTGGTAAAGCGCTTAGCTGGCATAGGCCATGATCGGCAGGGTTAATATCCGTAGCGGTAGTAAGCGAATCGATCCCATGATCACACTGCCAAGCAGGAAGCCCCAGGCAACACAGACAAGAAAATTGCCCAGTACGGCCCGCACACTGGCATGGATCGCTGTCGTCGCCGTTGCGCGTGCGTCATAGATCAGCGGGACGGAAAATGCCGAGATCGTATAGATCATACCGATCCAGTTACCAAACCCCAGAAGTGAAAGTTCCAGGTGTCGTCGCGGAATGCGGAAAGCCAGTTCGTGCCGACGGTCTCGGTCTTGCCGCCGAGGGTGAAGCTGTAGAGGACGCCCGCGTCGGTGATCCAGATAAGGAACAGGAAGGCGCACAATGCGGCGACCAGCCAGAGTCCGTTCGGCGCCCGCCGAAAGGCGCCGGTGGCATTGCCTCGACCGTACGATCAGGCGTACGGCATTCGCGCGCCTTGATCTTCGTCATTTGGGTTACGCCACAGACCGGTGAGACTGGTCCGATTTGTGAGTTGGCGGAGGTCTGCCGTGATCCATTTCCGACGTGCCCCTTGCGCGCTGCTGGCCTGGCCATTGCGGTGGATGCCGTCAGGCCTGCATTCTGTCGGCCTGTCGAAGATCCTGAATCACGTGTTTGCGGATGCGTTGGCGGGCGGGGAGATGGATTTTCTCCAGGAAAAGACACTGCACGTTGCGGTAGTCGATTTACGGGTGAACAGCCATGTGCGTTTGCAGCGCCGGCGCTTTGCCCCGGCCGTGTCTCGCAACGGCGGGGATATCATTATCAGCGCTGAGCTGTACACCTTCCTGCTGCTGGCCACCCAGCGCGAGGACGCCGACAGCCTGTTCTTCCAGCGCCGCCTGCGCATCGAGGGCGACACCGCGACTGGCCTGCACCTGAAAAACTTCATCGACGCGCTGGGCGAGCCTCCGATTCCGAAGGCGTTGCGTGAAGCGCTCGAACGTCTGACGGACCTCGTTGCGCACTACTGTGCTGCAGATGCGGTTTCCAGCCCACCGCCCCAGGTAAGTCCAGAGACTCCACGCCAGTAGCCGTCGCATGGACCGACCGGCATGTAGCCGATCAGTTCGCTGTGGGCATCGGCGAATGCGCGACGTTCGTGCAGCACGTCGTCGAATATCTGCACGATTTCTGCCGTGTGCAGCGACTGTGGACTGATGCGCAGCAGGTCGACATTGAGCCTGCGCGCGTCGTCGATGGCGTGCAGCAGACTGTAAGTGCGTGCGGACTGGGTCTGGATGCCATTCAGCGCGAGGAATCGTGTGTCCTCCTGGGTCGACAGCAGCATGCCGTCGGGATAGTCGAGGCAACGAAGTTGGCAGTCGTCCTTCGGCAGCCTGTGCGCGCGCGCCGTGAAGCAGCGGGCCGACAGTGCCAGCGGCAGGCGGCCGAAGGCGAACAACTCCGTCTCGACCCCGTCCGGACGGTCGGCCTGCATCGCCGCCAGGGTGTCGCGCGACAGTTCGACCGGCATCGCCCAGCGGCGCAGGCCGAGTGCGGCCAGCTTGTGCAGCGTGGCCGTGTTGTAGATGTTGACGAGCGGGCCGGCGACGAACGGTGTCGCACCGGCCAGCAGCTGCACCGCAGCCATGTCGTTGGCCTCGACCAGGAAGCGGTCGTTGGCGCACAACCGGCGCAGGCTCTTCAGCTCCGACTCGGCCTCGATCAGCGCCAGGCTCGACAGCACCACTTCCTTGCCCGCGTCGGCCAGCTCACTGCCGATCGCCAGCCAGTCGTCGAGGCGCAGGCCGCGTCGCTTGGCGCACACGGTCTCGCCGAGATACACGGTATCGACCGGCGATCGGGCGATCGCGCGGTAGAAGTCGAACAGGTCGTCGCGCGACCAGAAATACAGCACCGGGCCGAGGGCGAGGCGGGGAGAGGTCATGTGATCGGTCCTGTCGGAAATCATTGCCAGGGGCGTGCGTAGGCGCCGAGCGTGGTCTGTTGGCCTTCGCTGACGCGGCCGAGCGTCTGCTGCCACTCGGCCAGCGGGCGGTAGCCGGCCGGGTCGTGCAGGCAGCTGTCGATCGCGGCACGCCATACGCCGGTCACCTGACGTACATAAGCCGGGCTGCGCTGGCGACCCTCGAGCTTGATCGCGGCGACGCCGGCGGCGGCCAGCTGCGGCAGCAGGTCGAGGGTGTTCAGGCTGGTTGGCTCCTCGATTGCGTAATAGGTGTTCTGGCCGACCTGGTAGCGACCCTTGCACAGCGTCGGGTAGCCTGCATGCGCACCGGCACCCACCCGGTCGACCAGTATGTCGCCCAGGCGGGTCTCCAGCCCGTTCGCTGTCTCGACCCACTGCACTGAAGCGGCCGGTGAGCACACGCCGTGGGTGTTGGGCGACTTGCCCGCGGCATACGACGACAGCAGGCAGCGGCCCTCGACCATCACGCACAAGCTGCCGAAGCCGAATACCTCGATCTGCACCGGGCTGTGCTCGATCACGTGCTGCACCTGGGCCAGCGACAGCACGCGCGGCAGCACCGCGCGACGCACGCCGAACTGCTCGTGGTAGAAGCGCAGCGCCTCGTAACTGGTCGCCGAGCCCTGCACCGACAGGTGCAGGGCCAGGTCGGGGTGGCGTTCGCTGGCGTAGTCGAGCACGCCGATGTCGGCGGCGATCAGCGCATCGAGGCCCAGCGTGGCGGCGCGGTCGACCGCGGCCCGCCAGACCGGCCAGCCGGCCGGCTGCGGGTAGGTGTTGAGGGCGAGGAAGACCTTCCGTCCGCGTGCATGTGCGTAGGCAATGCCATCGTGCATGCCTTGCTCGTCGAAGTTCAGTCCCTCGAAATTGCGCGCGTTCGTGGCGTCACGAAAACCAAGGTAGACAGCATCGGTGCCGGTATCGACCGCCGCCTTCAGCGAGGCCAAATTGCCGGCCGGGCAGACGAGTTCCATGAATCAGAGACCTCCAGCAAGACGTTGAGAGGAACACGCGCTCCCCTGGCAGCTGCCGCGCTGTTGCAGTGTCGCGGCGATGCCGTCGATCACGCGCCACTTGTAGCGGCACCAGTCGGGCGCGAGGAGAACCTGTGATGGCGCGGTACCGGTGAGGCGGTGGTACACAACGTCGGGCGGGGTCTGTTCGACCAGGTCGGCCGCGGTGTCGAGGTACTCGTCCAGCGTCCAGGGCCGGTACTCGCCGCGCCGCCACTGGTTGGCGAGCATGGTGCCTTTGACCACGTGCAGTGGGTGCAGCTTGAGACCGTCGACGCCGTGCTCGAGCACTCGCGCCAGCGTGGCCTGCGCATGCTCTGGTCCTTCCCCAGGCAGGCCGATGATCAAGTGGGTACACACCTTGAGCCCGCGCACCCGCGCCGCGCGTACCGCGGCGACGTACTCGGCGAAACTGTGACCGCGGTTCACCCGCTCCAGCGTATCGTCGAATGCTGACTGCAGACCGATTTCCAGCCACATCTCGTGACCCTCGTCGCGATAGCGGGCGAGCAGGTCGAGCACCGCGGGCGGGACGCAGTCCGGGCGGGTGCCGACCGACAGGCCGATCACGTCTGGCTCGGCCAGCGCGGTCCGGTACAGCCGGTCGAGGTGGTCGACGTCTGCGTAGGTGTTTGTATAGGCCTGGAAGTAGGCGATGAAGCGTCGCGCGCCGGTACGCCGCGCGATCACTGCGCGTCCGGCGGCAATCTGTTCGCCGATCGCGGGCTCGCGCCGTAGGTTCGGGCTGAACGAGACGTTGTTGCAGAAAGTGCAGCCGCCGCGGCCCTTGCTGCCGTCGCGGTAGGGACAGGTGAAACCGGCATGGATGGCGACTTTGTGCACGCGTCGGCCGTGACGACGCTTCAGGTCCTGGCCGAAGGTATTGACGAACTGGGGTAGGTGGCTGGACATCGGCAACCTCGCAACAAGCAAACCGGATTTGTGCCACCCGGCCTCCGCGCCGGCATTGACCAAGGTCAAGCCGCGTCCCGCCGTCTACTGATCGTCGATAGGGGTTAATATTGCGACGCTCATATCTTGTGCTTTACAAGCTTCCGCTCTACAAAACATTGTGTTTTCGCCACCATAACGACGAGGATGTCCATGTCGGTTCCCGCCACCCAGGTGACCCGACTGCCGGCGCGCATAGGGGTGATCGTGCGTTCTTTACGATTTAGGGCGGTCGAAATCGCCTTTCGAATTCAGCGGGTTACAGCGGACCCGATTTTTCGACCCTTTAGAAAATAGCTTGTAAAGTCCCCTGCTATCCGCGCAGTAATGCCAGGTTCAACGCCCCACAGCGCCCGGAATCAGCCGTTCGCGGTACAAGGCTAGGATATTAACAAACTTGACCAATTTTCTTAGCGTTATGCGATAGCAATCGTATTACTCCGCAAACCGGTTTTATTATCTGCTCGTGCACTCGCGCCGCGTAGCCTAAAAGAACCTCAAGTCACGGAACGCTGTCTGAGGATGGCGCGAGTGGCTAGACATTAAGGCCTTGCCAATGTTTGCCGATACGCCCTTGGCGTTAGGGCTGTGCTTGCCGGTGCAGTCGCATGTACCGACTTCCATGGTATTGCGCCGCAACAAGGAGAGAGGCCTTAATATGATGAAGTTCTGCGCACGATTTTCACGCCGTTTTGGGCTGTTACCTGTCTGTGCCACGTTGTTGTTTTTGCTTGCTACGGGAAGCGTACAGGCACTCACAACCTTCACCGCCGGATCACCCGCCAGGGCCTCGGAAGTGAACGGCAATTTCACGGAGCTGAATGACCGGATCGCGACCCTCGAGGCCGAGCATGCCGCGTCTACGGTCAATGTCGATTGCGGTTCAGATACGAGTGCTTTGCAGACCGCGGTAGCTGAGGTCCCTACGGGGGCGACCCTGGTCGTCACGGGAACGTGCACGGGTCCTATTATGGTGAACCGCAACGGCTTGACATTACGAGCGAGTACCGCGGGTACGGACGGGATTTCTTCGTCCGGGGTGAATGGTGCGGTATTGACAGTGCGGGCCCATCAAACCGCCATCGACGGTTTGAGTTTGCACGCCACAAGCGCTGTTGATTCCGATGGGTTATTGCTTCTTGAGGGCTACGCCGTGCTTACTGATCTGCATGTGTCTGGTGCCGAACAATCGATCATCATTGCCCGTGGCGGCACTGCTAAGATGGAAAATACGACCCGTATCAACGGATTGTATGTTGTCGACGGCGGTGTGGTACGTATGGAAAACGGAAACGGAGGTTTTAAGATCGAGGCTCGTCGAAACGGCGTTGTCAATATTCGTGACTCGGCGACCGGGAGCGAGTTTACAGAAATTGGAGCGTTCGACGGGGGGCGGATCATATCTGAAGGGACAGCCACCAATCTTACGGTCAATGGCAAGATCACGCTGATGCGTTCTTCCAGCGCAAGATTCCGTGGCCCGCTGATCGTGAATCACACGCCCGGTCAGGACGAGGACCCTGGCATATCGCTTTCGGAAAACGCAACCCTCAGACTGCATGGCGGCACGATCAACGCTGAAACCGATATTCTGGGCAGCAGCTCACTGCGTGCCTTCGGGACAGATTTCGTCGATCCGACCGATGACACCAAGGGTGGCGTCATCGCGGTTGGTCTGACTTCCGCGCTATTTCTGGAAGACGGGTCGACCGCGGGTGCGGTCGAGGTGGATAACAATTCATCTGCGGTGATCAATGATGCAACCTTGTCCGGCGTCACCAGGCCCTGGGATCTCTCGCATTCCTTTGCGGTCGATATCGCATCCGGTGGGCAGTTTGAAGCGGAGGACGGTTCGACAATCAACGGCAACGTTCACGTGGGTGCGGGTGGCGTGTTCGGGCTTGACGAGGCGACCCTCAACGGGAGTCTCAATGCATACCTAAATGGCAGCATAGACGTCGAGGGTGGGGCTATTAATGCCCCCCGGGCGAGCAGCGGCACCTGTCCTAGTGGCGGCATTCGGCTTTCGGACGCCAGTATTATGCAAATCTACGGCAACTCAACGATCAGTGGGTATTTACGGATCGTTAGTTTATCGCTGCTTTCGGCTTGGGAGATCACAGACTTCGGAGGTACGGTCGACGCGCAAACCGACACGATCCAAGCCTTGCAGAACAGTTTTCAGTCGACGACCGGCATCAATGTCTGTACGCCTGCGTCCTGACAAGCTCCTACGAGCCTGTCTCAGATTAGGCTGATCTACCGCGGAAACCCATGATTGGTCCTGTTTCTCAATCATTCCTGTCAGATAGAACCTGGTGTTTGACTCGTCGTCCGCGTCCTCATACGGCATCCGGAACGTCGTTCCTCCGTAATGGTCGCGATGGTAACTTGTTTCGCTACGGCCGCCATCGGATTAGCGCCAAAAACCATCGGCTGTTTCGTGATAGAGCGTTCGCGGTTTGGTCAGAGGTTACGTGTACCTGAAGGAATACGACATAGTGATTTTTTTGACACTTCCCAATTAACGTGACAACGCCGGCTGCACGTCTTTGAGTCAGTGCCATTGCCCTTCTTAATCGTGGTCTGACCACGAATACCCAATACCATAGGTCTGACCCCGAAAACCCGAATACCTGAATAACCAGTTTCATCCAGTGAATTAAATGCCACCAGATCGAAGCGAACGCCTTTTACCCTGCCACCCGGCCATCAGCATCGCCGCGATGGCGACCGCTCCCAGGGCCGTAGTGGATGGTTCTGGTAAAACCGCCGCACCGACTTGCACGCCTTCGGTAAAGAAGGCCAGCGATGTGCCTGGGTCGAACGCGACCTCCGACGAAAAGAAGGTATGGTCGGTCAGCTGAAACACTCCGTCTCCGATCTCGACAAATGCATCGCGCAGTTGCGCTTCGATTACAAGTGGATCCACGTCAAGGCGCAGGAGGTCTGCGCTCACCTCGATGGCCAGATCGTCGATCGTAAGCAGATCGCCCTGCGCCGAGATCTCCACCGAAAACAGTTCTTCATCGTCGATTGCGGCACTGAACTCTGCAACAGCGTAGTCCCTGTCACCGCCGCTGACGTCCAATATCAGTTCCCCCAGCACCGGTGCGTAGGTCGGTGTGCCGGGAATACCTGGGGTGATCAAAACTTCTCTTGGGGGGTCGATACACGCTCCGGCCGCCCGTGAACCCGGCAGTGCGGCCGTACCAGCGGCGGTACATACTCCGGAAACCGCGCTGTAGGCTGCGCTGCCTTGTACCGATGCTGGCCCGCTGACGATACCCACGCTTTGGTCTTTCGGCACACCCGCATAGCCGACGGCCGGCGATATCCCCAGTGGAGGACCAAAAAACAAGGTCACGCTGTTGTCAAAGTGAACCGCCTGAGCTGGATCCAATACCAGAGGTGTGTTCAGTGGCCCAAAGGCGGGCCTGCTATGTCCGAAAAGCGCCGTCGTACCCGGCAGCAAGACCACGTTGAATAGCCCCAATAAGGGTATGTATTGACTGTTGGTGACCGCGGCAACGGCGGAGGTAGACTGCAATGCGCCGCTGCAAATCATCAACAGACCCAGCCCGCTCGCGCGCCAGCGCCCGCATCCAAGTCCTTTTCCGGCGCGAAGCTGTTTTTGGTTTCTATTCATGATGTGCTCCCCTCGGTAAAAAAATTAATCAGGAATGGGCCCTCGACCCTCGCATCCCGGTTCGGACGTTACGGCTGACCACGTCACGGTCGTATCGTGCTTATCGATATTCGGTGCGGTACGCGCAGATCGGTCGGTAGACATGGAAACATCCGGGAAATGACTGCGTAAAGCGTATGGCGAGTCCGGCAAGACGTCGTAGCGCTTCCGCACCAGCCGAATAACATCCGCGCCGGAGCGTTCCGCGCACGGTGTCAACGACAACGCAGCGGTGCGCAGAAATCCCGCGGGCAAGGAGGATAGCTCGGCGCTGATATCTTCCGCCGGCGAATCGATCACAACGGTCCCATCGAGGTTGAGCGCCGAACTGGCCGTTACCGCGCTGTCGGGCGACGCTATGAATTGATCCGCGACGATCAAAATGTTTCCACCAGGTCCCGCGAACGCATTGGCGATGATTCGACCACCGTCCAGGATGACAAACTCCGGGTCGATACTGATGTTTCCGCCACGCCCTTCGCCGGCAAAGGCCTCGGTCGTGATCGCGCCGTCCACGAGATGTACGAGACGCCCCACGACCACCTCAACATTGCCACCGTTGGCCACATTCGCGGTGGTCTGTATCGCCGCGCGCTTGATGACCAGGGCGTCGCCCGCCTGGATCAGCACGTCGCCGGCATCGCCGCTATGCTCGCTGCTTACGGCAATCGCCCCTGAATCGACAACCGTCAAGTCGCGGGATCGCAGATCAATGTCTCCCGAATCACCGCTTGCATCGTTCAATGACGCGGAAAAAATTCCGCTATTGAATCCCCTGGCGTCTTTGCCCGATATGTGAATGCCATCCGCGACCTGCACCAGCACATCACCCGCCTTGCCAGGGCCGAAGGTCGTTGCACTCAACTGCGCACCGTCGGATAAACGCAACGCTCCGGCCTTGATGTCAATATTGCCACTACGGGTTTGACTCACGCCTTGCGCGCGGGTCGAGGTATTGATGCGACTGCCGCGGCCGAACCGGCTCTGGCCGCTTAGCTGTAACGACCCCGCGACGTTCAATACCACCGCACCGGCCTGGGCGCCCCCCGCAACTTCGGTAGAGATATACGCGCCGTCGTTGATGCTTAACGAACCGGCGTCGATGCTTATCGCTCCGGCGTCGCCCGCGCTGGCCAGGCGACTATCCGATAGCGAGAAGATGGAACTGATAAAGGCCTGACGCTCGCCGGCGACGGGCGACAGCGTCGTTCCGGACAAGACCACAGCGTTGTCGACCTGCACCGCCACGCTGCCGGCGTTGCCCGGACCAAGTGTAAAGGTACTGATCTGCGCCCCGTTCGCGAGGCCGAGACGCTGCGCCTTGAGATCGATCGAGCCGCCGTCGCCGGCATCGCTCGACTCGCTGCGGGTGGTAGACTGGATCAGCGCGCCGCGACCCAGTGCCGTCTCGCCACTGAGGTCTACCGCCCCCGCCACGCGGAAAGTCAGATCGCCTCCCCTGCCCGCGCCGTAGGCATCGGCGCTGATGACGGCACCGTCTTCGAGCCGTAACGCGCCCGCTGCAAGCTCGAGATGCCCTGCATTGCCGAGCGCAGCCGATGCGCCCGCCGGATTCAGCGAGGCGGTTCCGGAGTCCAAGACGATGCGACTTGGCGTTTCACCACCGAGGCCGGAACCACGCAGCGCGACCTCGCCTTCGACCACGACCCGAACCCGGCCTCCGCTTCCCGGCCCACCAGTCCCGGCAGCGATACTCGCCCCGTCGGCGATGTTCAATTGTCCGGCGACGACATCCACGCTACCCGCATCACCCGCCTCGGCCGTCGCAGCGCGGGACAGATTGACCAGGGCTGTACCGCGACCGGAGAGGACAAGGTTGTCGGCAATGTCCAGGCGCACTTCACCGCCCCGACCACCACCGGCCGTACTGGCGTCGATCTGCGCGCCATCCGACATACGAACTTCGTCCGCAGCGATCACAATAACGCCCGCCGCACCACCGTCCGCCCCCACGCTCTTGGACTCGGCCGCGATCGAACTGCCGTTGCCCGCGGAGTTCCGGCCCGACAATTCGATCGGACCCGACACGGCTATATCGAGCCTCCCCGCTTTGCCGCTGCCGAAGCTGTTCGCGCTCACCGACGTGCCGCCCTGTAAACGTAGCTCACCTGCGTTGACGCTCAGCGTACCGGCGTCGCCGGAAGCGCCGAAACCGGGCACCGCATCCGCAAAAATGCCACTGCGCAGTTCCGCAGCGTTCTCACCCGCGACGCTGAGCGTTTCCGTCGCATCGATGCTCACCCGTCCCGCGCTGCCAGGTCCGACCGTACCAACGTTGATCTGTGTTCCATGATCGAGACTGACCTCGCGCCCACTCAATCTGACCTCGCCGCCAGGCGCGGTCCCAAACACCAGGGCGTCGACCCGGCTGTCGTCGAATGAAATCGAATCGCCTTGAAACGACTGGCCACCGCCCGTCCCCAGACCGCTGGTCGAAAGCTGACTGCCCCCGGAGATTCTGATCGCATCGGCGTCGAACGTCAGTGTACCGCCAATGTCCTCGGAAAATGCCTGGGCGGCCACGGATGCGCCCTTGACGGCAATGCTTTTACCATGCAATGCGATATCACCACCGCTGGGCCCCAGGGCGAAGACCCCGCCGCCGGCCGTGACCTCGATCTCGCCGCCCGTACCCGCGTCCAGGTACACCGTGCCCGCCGGCCCGACAAACCCGCTGGCATCCACCAGTGTGCCCGCCAGAGTCAGTTTCCCGGCACGAATGTAGATATCGCCGCCGCTGTTTCCAGCTACGCCGATGGCGCTGCCGCCGGACACCCGCACTTCACCCGTGGCGGGTGCGCTGCCGATATCCGAGCCGCCCAAACCCAGGGCTACCTCGTCGGGCGAGGTCGAGCTCACTACGGTGATTCTCCCCTGCGGAGCTTGCAGGCTGCTACCCACGGCAAAGCCGAATAACTGCGCGTTCGCGGCGATATCGATTTCTCCGCCAACAACCGAAATCGATTGACCGCTGGCGACACTCAATTGACTGCCCGAGAAACGAATGGCCCCTGGCTGGGTGTGCAAGAACCCGAACGCGGCCGGCGGTGCGGTGCTGAGCTGTACGTCGGCCGTCGAAGGTAAGGCGTTGAAACGCGTGCCATCGTCCAGGCGCACGTAGTCGGCGCTGCTGACATGAAACGCACCGCTGATATCCAAGGCGGCACCGGGCCCGAACACCACGCCGGCGGGGTTGATCAGAAACAGGTCGGCAGCGGGGATGGTGCTGCGTAAGGTCCCATCGATCGTCGACGCTGAGCCGCCGCTAACCCGGCTCAGGACATTGTCTATCGGGCCGGACCCCGAATAGGTAAAGGTTGCCCGCTCGCCCGAGCGGATATTGAATTCGCTGAAGCTGTGGAACAGGTTGCGGCCAACGACGCTGCCATCGGTGTGAGGAATGCTGACATCCGTTCCCTCGAGCGCGCCGGAAGTACCGAACGACCCGTCCAAGACTATTTGCGCCTGGGCCAAAGACACGCCAACCAGCAGCAAAAGCCCCACGGACACCAAGGTCAAACGCCCGTCGTCAGGGCGGACACAAGTTATCATCAAGTCCTTCCTCATTTTTCAGTAACATCCTGGTGGATCTGAGTTTTTACTGAATAATGCAGGTCATTGTTGTGATTTCACGTCTGCGCACGCATGGCCCTCTGCGTTGGTTCAAGTGTAGACAACAATGAGATTTCGTACAGTCAGCCCTCCCGCAAAGCGACGCAGTCCGGTTAACGCCACTGGCACTTGCTTGACACCGATAGACGACATCCGTCGGCCCTGATCGCGGCGAGGCGCAGCGTTGTTGCATGCAGGAACCTCGCTTCGCGACGATGGATGCGTTTGGATCCATTTTCAGCTATACATGGTGCAGCATGAGGGGATCGTCACGCCAATCGGTGATTCAAGACTGCAGGTTCATCGGACTTGCCATTTGTGCGCTGCTGCTGACCGTTCGCGTCTCAGCCGCTACCGGGAACGTCGTCAGTAAGAACCAGGCACAACCCATAGCTACGCAAGGTCGCGCCGATCATGCTTGGCACACCGAGGAGGTCGCGCTTCGTCAACTGACCGATCCCCGGCGATTCGATGCCTTGCTGAAAAGCACTGCGACCTATCGGGCACGAACAGAATTACCGGGTTTGGCACCGTCCTCCGCCTCGGCCGCTACGCGTACCGACGGGATTCGCCTGGCGTTACGCCTCAGTGCGTTCAGTGACGATTATCTGTTGTCCAGGCAACTGCGAAAGGCAAAACGCCTGGCGCAAGAAAGTGTCGCCATCGCACGTCAATTGTCGCTTTTGACGGTGCTTGCTGCCACGCTCAATCAGCTGGGTAATGTCATCATGGCGCAGCAACAGCACCAAGAGGCAATAACGATATACGGTGAAGCACTGCGCTTGGCCGAACAAACGACCGATGAGGCGTTGATCGTCAAGGTATCGATCAATGTTGCACATGGTCAACTCGCGACGCGCGACCTGGCACAAGCCGGCCTTGGGCTTGAATCCTCCCTCGACAAAGCGCGCGCCTTGCCTGACGCGCACGACAAGCTGTTCAGTCTGGTAGCCTTGGGTCACCTGGCGCAACGCCTGGCGCGTTTGGCGCCGCTGCGGCACGATACCTTGTTATCCTTGGCCTATGCTGCCTTTTCCGACGCACTGGTGTTAGCGCAAGCCCTGCAGTCGCTGCGCGGCAAATCCTATGCGATCGGCCACATCGCCGAGCTTTATACCGACTCAGATCGGCTCGTAGAGGCGCAGCGCTTGTTCCACCAGGCGTTGTTTTTCGCAGAGGAAGCGGCCGCGCCCGAGCTGTTGGCGCGCTGGCATCGGCAGCTTGGTCGACTGCATAAACTACAGGGTAGCGCGGACGAGGCCATTGCCGCTTATCGCGAGGCATTGAAACAGTTACGGGTGATCCAGGCGGCATTGGTATTCGGCCATCGTGGTTACCCAGGCGCGTTTCGCGATGACACCGGCCAGATATACCGGGAACTGGCGGAATTACTGCTTGAACATGCCAACAACCTGGTGGATCCCGTGCTCCAGCGTACAGCGCTGCGCAAGATTCGCGACGTCATGGAAGAGTATAAGGCGGTCGAACTCGAAAACTATTTTCAGGACCATTGTGTGACCGCGCAGCAGGAAAAAAATCGCTCTCTGGATTTGGATAGCCTGATAAAGCCGGGTACCGCGACCCTGTATCCGGTGGTCTTTGACGACCGAATCGTGCTGCTGTTGAGTCTGGCGAACGGCGACATCCGCTTTGCCACGACTCCGGTCGAGCAAACCGAGCTAAGGCTGACTGCAAACGGCTTTCGCCAACAAATGCGCCCTGGCAGCAACCCCAGGCGATTGCTGAAACAGGCGCAGCAACTCTATCAATGGCTCATAAGACCCATAGAATCCGACCTCAAAGCCGAACGAATCGACACCCTGGTTGTAGTCCCTGATGGGGTGTTGCGCACCCTGCCGTTCGCGGCGCTACACGACGGCAAGGACTATCTGCTTAGCCGGTTGGCTATCGTGATTTCACCAAGTCTTTTGCTGACCGACACCAGCGACTCGACGTGGACAGATTCGCGTCTATTGATCAACGGGCTTGCCGAAGGGGTACAAGGTTATACCCCGCTGCCTCACGTGCGTGCCGAAGTGGCGGGTCTTGCGTCGAAGTTTCAGAGTACGCAACTGATCGACGCGAAATTCGTCAAGGCGGACATGGTTGCGGAGCTGGAACGCACACCGTACGACATCATCTCGTTCTCAACCCATGGGTACTTTGACAGCGATCCCGCGCAAAGCTTTCTCCTGACCTACGACGACAAGCTGTCACTCGATGAGCTGGAGCGTTTTCTCGGCATCAGCAAGTTTCGCGATCAGCCCGTTGAAATGCTGGTACTGAGCGCCTGCGACACTGCCATCGGCGACGAACGGGCAGCACTGGGCCTGGCGGGAATCGCGTTGAAGTCTGGCGCCAGGAGCGCCATGGCAAGCCTGTGGTCGGTGAGCGATGAATCGACGGCCGAACTGGTGCCGGTGTTCTTCGACAACCTCAAAAACAAACAATCGAGCAAGGCCAAGGCCTTGCAGCAAGCGCAACTGACACTGTTGAACCGACAACGAACAAAGCACCCTTTTTATTGGGCGCCGTTTGTGTTGATCGGGAATTGGTTTTGATGGGTGACGTTTACGGCTGCGGGCTTTCCAGGCCGTTCCTGTAACAGCGCAGCAGCGCCCGGTATAGGACAATGGCACTGACTTAACGAAGCGCAACCACCTTCACCGATATTGTTGGATTACGCCTTCGGCGTGCCGACCTACGCAAGTCGTCGTAGATGTCGATGTAAATCAGCGTCTGGCGTGGGTCGGGTTGGGCGCGATAGCGCCGTATCCCGTCAAACACAAACGCTTCAGTCAGTGTCGTTGCGATATAGGGGGGACATCATGACCATTGGGGTTGAACGATCGCAACGCTGCGCCCGAATTTCACCGCTGTTGATTATTTTTCTATACATCATTTCGCAGCCCTGTAAGGCCGCGCCAGCAGATCTCTCACCCGAGATCCGCCCAAGCGCGTCCGCGTCACCGGAGATCGGCCGACATGGCGAGGTGCCGTTAGCGGAACCGGAATTCTCCACGGACCAGGCACCGCCGGAGTTTGGTTTGCCGCCGTTACCGGTCCCCGACGAAAAGGCAGACCCACTCTCACATCGCCTGCGCGTTTATGTGCGGTCGATTGTTATTCAAGGCAACTCCATCCTGTCTACAGATGAACTCACCGCGCAGGCCGCGCCCTATATCGACCGTATGGTGAGCACTACCGAATTACAGGAATTGCGACGCAAACTGACCTTGTTGTTGATCGACAAGGGCTACATCACGTCAGGCGTTATTCTGCCCGATCAAACAGTGGTCAATGGCGTGATTGTGCTGCGTGTCGTGCAAGGCGTGATTTCCGAACTTCGTATCGTCGGAGATCACAGACTAAAGGCCGACTATATCCGCGATCGCTTGCAGTTGAGCAATACGGAGCCTCTGCAGCTCGCGCAACTACAGGAACAACTGCAGCTTTTACAGCTGGATCCCAATATTGCGCGCTTGAATGCTCAGCTGACGCCAGGCGCGCAACTCGGCGAGAGCTTTTTAACCCTGGATGTCTTAGAGAGTCGGCGCGACGCCTGGCGCTTTGCCGTCAATAACCACCGCAGTCCGAGCGTCGGTGCTATCCAAGGCGAGCTGTTCGCCAGCTATCGCAATCTCACCGGCCTGGGGGATACCTGGCAAGTCGCCTTGAAAAAGTCCGAAGGTCACGATGAAGCGACGTTTGGCTTTTCCATCCCTTTGCGTGCACGCGGACCCATACTCAAATTTGGCTATGCAAAAGGTGAATCGGAGGTTGTCGAAAGGCCTTTCAGCGCAATCGACGTTGAGAGTGAATTCGAAGACTTCTCCATAGGTCTCTCATATCGTGCGGTTGAGCGTTTACACCGTAGCGTCGACCTGGGGATCAGCCTCGACAAGCGGCGTAGCGAGGTCTTTCTACTCGGTGGTTCTTTCCCTTTTCCCCCTCGGGCAGATGACGGCGAGAGCAAGGTATCGGTCATCCGCCTGACCGGCGACTGGCGCGAACAAACAGACGAGCAGGCGATCTCGATCCGGTCTATCTTGAGCAAGGGTATCGACGCCTTTGACGCGACCACTCACCCGCAATTGCCGGATGGGAGATTTTTCAGTTGGTTGGGGCAATTCCAATACGCGCGCCGGCTTGGTGAAAATCATAACGTGCTCATCGTGCGCTCCGACCTGCAACTTTCTGCCCATGCGCTGTTGCCGCTGGAAAAATTTGGTGTTGGCGGTAGACACAGTGTGCGAGGGTATCGGGAGAACGAACTGGTGCGCGACAACGCCTGGGTGAGTTCGATCGAGTTACGCTTTCCGCTGTTCCAGGAATCGTCGGCGCCCGGCCGGATTCGGTTGGTGACTTTCGCCGACTACGGCTACGCCTGGAACAAGGGAGACGAAACGCCGGCACCGCGCTCCATCGGCAGCGCTGGACTTGGCGTCCGTTGGGATACCCGTACAGGTTGGTATATCGAAGTGTACGGGGCGGTGCCCTTTCGAGGTATCGATCAAGCGGAACACGACCTGCAAGATTCGGGCGTTCACTTTGAGATGGGATTTCGTTCCAGGTAATCGGCGACGCGATCAAGCGTGGCCGTCACCGCGCAATCCACCAGACTTCCTTTACCTTATTGCCGTCGGCCAAGGCGGCCCAATCGTCGCAGGAACTGACCTCGCCTAGCGGCAGGCTACGCCGACGCAAGGGTCGACCGCAATAGCGCGATAACTCGGTACCGACCGCCAGACTATCCCCCCTGAGCACCTGCATCTGTACGAATTGATCGAGTTCCAGCACCGCAGCGCCACCGTTAAAACGCGAATAAATGTACCCGTGAAGGTGGTCCTTTATCCAATCGAATTCCCTTTTGACCCAGCCGTCGAGCGCTTGCCGCAAGACCTTGGGAGATACCGGTGCCAAACCCTTGAGGCGCAAGGGCCATTGCCAAGGAGCCGCAACTACATCGACCTCAGCTGCGGCGATGCAAGCCGCAGCCGTGGTTGCGCCCGGTTGATGACAAACTACGCTACCGATCGCGCTGGGCAGTCGTTCGACCCCACTCACCAGTTGTTGCCAATGCACCGTCGCCTCGTCAGGGCGCGCTGCCGCTTCGTACAATCGCGCCAGATTGAAACGCGACACCTTGGGCTGAGCGACCAACCGGTCGATGAGCAAAGCGCCGCGCGCCTTATTGGCGGGGCTTCACGAACTGAAGTCTTGCATCAACAACAACGCCGGCACCCTCGTCAATTATCCTCGTCGTCAGCAAGCCGGGCTTTGTGTTTCCAGTTGTGGTGAGGAGTCGACCGTCAACTACCTGATTAATCACCGGATGAACAAGCGCCAGCAGATTCGGTGGTCACTCAACGTCGCTCATTTGCTCCTGCAAGTCAGGGCGGCTGTGCTCAACGGCGAATTCCATGCACTGGCACGGCCTACATCCGTATCGCGAGCCGTTGAAAATCATGTCGCCGCTCCTCTCCCTCTCGCGGCATAACCCCCAAGTTTTGAAGACTCTCTCTGCTTCAAACTTAACAAGCTATATTAGCAGTAATTAGCTAATTTATGCGTTGGCTCTATAGATTAGCAGTAGTGAAAAGAATTTCGACGATTGGTGATCAGCCCGATTCAACTTTTTCCGGTTTTCTGCGCTAATATTCTCTTAAGATCCCGAAATGCAGTTGAACTCCAATCTTCACAAACCGGACACAGAAGCGACGAATGCGAATTCCAAAAAACAAAAAAGTTGTCTGTATCACTGGAAGCGTTTGGACAGGGAGTCGCAGTGCGCCCCGCCGCATGTTGGTAAAGGACGGGTTCGTCCGGCCCACTTGGTTTACCACCAGTCGTCGAATTACGGATGCTCAGTATTTCCGAACTACTATGGCCAGCTTTCGTTTGGCCAACATCAAGAAAGACGTCCTTGCGCATACGCGATTCGGAGGGAGTGTGGTCGGTATCATGCGGGATGATTTCGACGACGCGATGAACACCGCCGAACAGGGTGTACTGATCGTTGGACCTCCGGAGATCGCTGCCCAGGTTACCGCAAAAATAGGACAGGCCATCGTATTCGCGCTGAAAGATGCCCAGATGGATCTATCTGTGCAACTGGACGACGCTTGCCGTGCGGGTCAGTTGCATCGCATAGACGTGGATGTTCTCGTACCGGGGGCCTGGACCGAAGTTCATCGCACTATGATGGATCTCATAGGGTCTCGTTAAGCGGGGGCCAGATGTGAGCCGGATTTGGGAGTCCCCGTCGAGGCTCCAAAATTCATCATGGTGGTTAGCTTGTCACAACTGCCAAAGCGCGAAATGACGCTATTTCTGGCCAATGAGCCGTGGAATACGCAGGTTTCTCGTCTTCCGCTCCGACAATCGCACAGTTGTGGAGTTGATCATGCCCCCGGATTATTCTGAGTGCGATATCTAAAACTTGACCAATTTTCTTAGCGTTGTGCTATGGCAGTGGTGTTGCTCCGCATAATCCGCTACTCGAGATGTTCGTGTCGTAACCCGAGTATGGAGGCGGGGGCCGCCGGGTCGATAACGTCTTCGTTGAGCGCCTGTGGCTTAGTGTGAAGTACGAGGAGGTGTACATGAAGGCCTATGACAGCATCGCTGCTGCGCGCGTGTCACTGGACCGGGACCTCGCTTTCTACAACACGGAGAGACGAAACCAATCCGTTGACCGGCGCACGCCGGACAGCGTCTACTATCAACTTGCTGCCAAGCTGGTGGCTCGACCCGAGGAAGCACTAATCGCGCTTTACAATTTACGGGGTCCATTTCTATGGTCCATTACCAGCTCAAGGCCCCTTAACGCGATGGCAAGACACATGTCATCTTCGAGCCGCTGGATTTCATCGCCCGGCTGGAGGCCTTGGTGCTCTCCACTACGGTCGGGTCCTGAGCGCGAATTCAACCGAAATCGCATCATGATCCGATAGCGGGTTCCCTTCGCCGTCCCGGAATAGCTCCAACTCCACATGATAGGAGAGTGGGACGATCTCGACCTCCCCACCGCTACGGTACAGAATTCTGTCGATACGATCCGCTTCGACAGCGAGATCCTCCCTGGCATCCCGAAAAGCGAGTGAATCCTTGAATTGTTCGAGCAGTCTGATGTCGTCCGGTCGACGCTCCGACAGGTTCCAATCCCCCGCCACGATCACTGCCAGTCCATCAGATCTCGACTCGATCACCTCTGTAAGCTGGCCGATTTGTTCTTTCCGTGCGAGGTAGTCGTTGTAGTGCCCCCCTGCGTCCAGGTGGAGGTTATACACATCCACTGCAATGGAACTGGTGACGTAGTGGGTCGCGACGGTGAAACCCTTCGGGGCGAGGGCGTCGTTGGAGTGGCGGAACACTCCGTGGCTTGTGTTCCAGGTCCACCGACGATGGTTGTCGAAAGCATACGCGGCAAACCTGTTGAGTCCGTCGCCTATGCAGAACAGCCCGTTGCGGGCTCGGACCGAAACGTAGGGGTGAGAAACCCCGGACGACAGATCTCGGTGGTACCAGAAGTCTTCCTGCACAAGCACGATATCGAAGGCGTTGAGCCGCGAACCGATCAATTCGTTGTTCACCGCAGGGTGGGAAGATGAGATGAAATCCGGTAGTCCGGCGACGTTGTAGGTGAGGACGTCGACGGTTATGGCGGTTCTATCGTCTGGGACCAGAGAATCGCCTGAGGTCACTGCCGGTTTACGTGAGCTACAGCCAGGTAGATCCACCAGAACCGCGAGTGCCAGCAGTGACGCAACGACATGTGCACTAAACACCTTGGGGGTCAGTACGTAATACGTCAAAAAAGCTATCACATAAGCTCACGACAATCTGTTCGCCAAAGGAACTCCATTAGGATCAAATGGTGGGTATCCAAGAACGGTGTGGTGGTCCACCGTATCTTTATGCCTGTCGATCTAGCCGTAGTCTTCTGAATCCATTGTGTTGATTGTATCGTTTCACGGCGAATCCACCAAAAACTCATTTTCGCCCAGTTACGATGCTTGAAAGACCGCAATCGCCACGAATCCCGCTACCCAAAGGTGGCCGAGCTACGTGAAATCCGCGGTGCTCCATGCCGTCGCATTGGCACACTACGCCACTGTCTTTGCGAGTACTTGGGCGGCCATTAGCATCAATGCGCGCGTGCGACTCGCAAGATGCCAAATGCCACGAAAACTCAGAGATTGGTTCCCAAAATAGCATGATTAATACGTACTAGTTCTACAATACCTGCGCCTGTCCGTGGCCAATTCGCAAGCAAGCCGCCGTGGGTAGCTGATAAAGCCCTCGGCAGTGTGTCCGCCAGCCGAAGTGATTCAGCGTAATCGGATTTTCGCAATCGCTTCCAGTAAATTCAGTCGGCGTGACGCCGCGGAGTGACCGATGGGCACGATGTCGGTTGTAGCAAGTTTGAAAGTCGACGAGCTTGCGTTCCAAGTCGCGGGCATTCCAGAATAGCGTTTGATCCAGACACTCACGGCGCACAGTCCCGATCAACCGTTCGACGAAGGGATGCGAGCGCGGCACATTGGGGACGATTTTAATCTCATCTACATCGAGGATACGAAGGTTGGCTTTCCATCGGTGGTATCGATAAAGTGGATCATTGTCGGTGCTGAGATACTTCGGGTGACCCATCTTTGAAATTGCTTTATTGAATAGGCGACACAGCACGACATCATCGACATTGCCGGCATGTACGCCAAAGCCAATGATGCGTCGTGTGAATCGACCCATCACGACCAGTACCCAGTGCGTCTTCAGGAGAAGATTCACTTAGAAACAGATCGACGCTCCACAGACTGTCTTTCAGATGACCGATGAACGTGAGCCATGAAGGACCGCTGCCGGGATCCAATTCCGGATGGTAATGTTTAGCGAGGATACGCCTGACAGCAGGCATTTTCACTTCAACCGGCTTTCAGGCAACCTATCGCCATGAATACAAGAAAAACGAGATGTCGTCGTCATCGTTTTTCCTCCCGAAATCATCAGTCGCGCCGTTTGGCTTTACCATCGCTTCAGCTTGAGTTTCCGCGATGTCGAAGACCTGCTCGCTGAACGCGGTATTGTCGTTTCCTACGAATCGATCCACCGCTGGTGTCTGAAGTTTGGGCCGCGCTACCAGTGGTCCCTCAAAAAACGTGAAGTTCGACTGGGAGACGATTAGTTCGTCGACGAGGTCTTCATATCGATCGCGGTTCAGCGACATTGCCTGTGGCGAGCCGTGGATCAAGACGGCGATGTCCTCGATATTTTAGTCCAGCGTCGCCGGAATCGTAACGCAGCGGAGCGTTTCTTTCGCATAGTCTTGACGGGCCAAGGGCAAGAACCGAGGCGAACCGTGACCGATGGCTTGAGCAGCTATCCACCCGCAATACAGGAAGTCCTGCCGAACACCGTGCACGATACAAGCCAATACGCGAATAATCGCGCTCAGAGCTCACATCAACATACCCGCGCCGCCGGGAACGACAGATGCAAGGCTTCAAATCTGTGCGCCAAGCGCAGCGATTTCTTGGACTCCATGGTCGCGTCGGCAACTTGTTTCGATATGGCCGTCACCTGATGAGCGCCAGAAACCACCGACTGTTCCGCAATCGAGCGTTCGCGGTATGGTCGGCCGTTACGTGTGCCTGACGTAAGGCATATTTCAGTCAATGCGCACTTTCTACTTAACGTCACAAAGCGCTACCAATAACCAACGCAGCGACCATGGCTCCCAAGAAGATAGAACACCGAATTAGATTTCGAAAATGCTGCCGCGCGAAATTCATGAACCCGCTATCTCCGGCGCAGCCCTTCCGGAGACGGCGTCTAGACCGCTTTCCTCTTGCATTCTTTCCACGTTTTGCTCTTTGCTCTGAAGGTCGCTCAAGGTTTGCCGACAAGGTCTCTTAACAGAAAAGAAACTCGCCGCTAGCGCGACACTCGGGCTCAATTCGATTGACCTGGCGAGCATACCGCAAATCAGGGAGGGTTGACGATGTTGGAAGGGCCATTTCGCCGGGTACTTCTGAATGCCTTGCTTTGGCCGATTCTTGCCGCCACCGAGCAAGCACACACTTTGTCAGGAACAGTCTACGGCGGCAGCGATACGCTTCCGAACGCTCACCTGACCCTCAGTGATGCTTCCAGCGGCGCGCAAGTGGCGACGACCACCACCGATGCCGGCGGTGATTATACCCTTACAGCCACTAACGGCACCTTCAACCTATCGGTGGATGCACCTCAGCATAGCGGCTTTGGCAATACCAGTATCAATTAAATCAGCGTCGCTGATGATGACGTGATCCAGGACATCGTCCTTGTCAGATCCTCGCTACTGCTCACTGGGCGAGTGACATTTCCGGACGGATGACCGGTTGCCGGTCTTCGCATCACTCCCGTCAACGCAAGCGTCAGCTTTCCCTATGTATCCATCGACAGCGACGGCTGCTACCAGTACGCACTTCAGGCAGGCACTTATTCGCTAAACACTGTGTTGTTCCCGGGCGGACTCAATCCGGATGTCCTTGAGTTTTCGTGACAAAAGTTGCCGCAGGTGAGCGATATCGTATTGGACGCTGACAAAACCGTGGACATGGTTTTGCCCGCGGTCTACATCGAAGGACAATCCACTGACGATGCCGGGAACCCGGTGGGTGATGTCTACGTGGGTATCGACGGCGAGAGCACATTGACCAGCGATGGCTCGCGTTTCTCCGGGTATGCCAGCAACGGCTTGCAGTATTCGGTGCGTTCCGACAGTGCTGGCAACTTCGGATTCCGGGCGCCCGCCCATAACGACTACACGATAATTCTGAACCCATCCATGAATGCGGACTTCGCGGTCACCAAATGGCGGACGTCGCCTTCAGCGTCAATGAGATCCGGGATTTCGCCTTGCTGAAGGCCTGGACAATACGCGGGAAAACGACCTTACCGGATGGCGCACCTATACAGGGGTCAAGAATCACCCCCAAGGACGATGGTTCAAGATTCAGCTTTACCACCACGGATTCGGACGAAAACTACAGCTATCGATTGGCATAGGGCAGCTATTCATTGAACGCCCTGTTGTTCCCGGGAAGCGCCACTCCAAGCATCCTCGGGTTTTCATGGCAGAAATTCTCACAAACGAGCGATATCGTGCTCGACACCGACAAGACCGTGGACATCGAGATGACAGCGGTCGAGATCGATGTCACCTCGACTGACGCCAATGGCGTTCCCGTGGCGGCTGTTCATGTGGGTGTGGACGGTGAAAGCACCCTAACCGACGACGGTGCCCGATTCTCCGGTAAAGCCGACAGCGGACTGCGATACATGCGAACAACCGACGGCAACGGCGACTACCGCTTCTGGATACCGCCCTATTCCGACTACCGCCTCCGCGTCGTCCCACCGGCTCAAAGCGATTTTTTCAGCATCGTCGTTCCTCACCTGGACTTTCGTGTATCGCAGCTGCTCGAAATCATCCTGTCGTTCGACGATGTCAATGCGCCGAAGATCATTGCCAGCCCACGCGCTGAGGAGATAACGGACAATGGCGCCGTTGTGCTTTGATCCACCGACGAGCCCGCGACGAGTACCGTGATTATCAATGGAACCACATTCTCCGTCGACGACTTACGTCGCGAACATGCCGTACCGGTCTCCGGACTGAATCTATCGGCGCCCTACGCCGCCGAGGTGCAATCCACTGACGATGACGGCAATGGGCCCGCTACCGCCAGTGTGGACTTCACCACGACGGCCACCCCTGACACCGCCGCGCCCCTGTTCATCGAGGGTCCACTGGTGACCGGTATCACCTATAACAGTGCGATGGTCGAATGGCGCACCGACGAGCCGGCCACCACCCTGCCCGATCACGGCCTGGCTCAGGATCTTTCGCAGCAAGTCAGCGAAGCCGGACTACAGGTAATCCACCAGATCGAGTTGACGCAGCTGACACCCGGCAGCACCTACAGTGTGCGTTCATCAGCAACCGACACCGCGGACAACGGACCCGCGCTCAGTCCGGTGGTGCAATTTACGACCCTGTCGGCGCCGGATGCCTCGCCACCCATCATTCTCAATGGCCCAATGGTGATTGATATCGCGGCTACAAAAAGCCACGGTCGCCTGGGCCACGGACGAGCGGGCCGTCAGCGGCGTCTCGCTGAATCAGGGCGCGCAATATCTGGTGTTCCGAGACGAAAACCTGACCACTCGACACGAGATCCGCGTCACCGGTCTGAGTCCATCGACTGCGTATGACTTCACCGTCTCATCAATCGACGCGCTGGGAAACGGTCCAACATTGAGTGATACCCATTCGTTCAAGACCCTGGCCTTACCGGACAGCGATCCGCCGTTCGTCGTTAGCCCACTCAAGATTGCTGGTATCACGCAAAAGTCGGCCGTGGTCCATTGGCGGACCGACGAACCCACCGATGGTGTCATCCTGTATGGCACATCGCCAAGTAATCTGCATTGGTCGAAGGCGGATGCCAGACTCAAACGTAAACACAACGTGCAGTTGACCCGGCTGGCGAAAAACACGCGCTATTACCTGAAGGCCGTGTCGCGGGACAGCGCGGGCAACACGATCGAGACCCCGGTCGAGAGCTTCATCACGCGGAATTTACCCGGCTGCGGCAAGCCACGCTTTGTCAAACGACCAACCGTCGTCGGCAAATCCGATACGATCGTGACTATCGAGTGGGAGATGGACCAGCCCACCGACGCGGTTGTTGAATTCGGCGAAGACAATCACCTTTATCGACAATCAGCTCATGGCGAGAAGAAGACACGCCACAGCGTCACCCTGGGGGGTCTTGAACCAGGCAGAAGCCACAATTATCGCGTTCGCTGCACCGGCACCTGCGGCAACACAAGCTGATCTTTGGAGATGTTGCCTAAACACAATTGTACTCAGGAGTTTAGGTACAGAATAGCAGGCATCCTATCCGGAGAACGCGCAATGGCTAAGCCATCATCTCCCAATGAATCTTGTAATCGAAGCGCTGATAACGTGTCGAAAGTCGTAGGCCACGGGTTCTTTAACGTACGGTGCGGTGAACGACGCCGTTATTGATGTCTCGGTTGCGGATCCATGTTTTATACGCGGCATAGGGTTGTATGTCGGCGCGGCCCGTGAAGGTTCGGCCGAGTTCGAGACAGGCGCCAGGTGTGGGTCCCGTCTATTCGAGACACAAATTCGTTTCAGTTACGGTTTGGCCGGGTTCAACCTGAATGACCCAGCAAGCCGGACCGACGCCGATTCCACCGCCTTGTAGGCACTGGCAACGGCCACGCCGGCTCCGCAGCGTTGTCGCAGCCAATCCTGATGGGCCAGCAGGGCTCCGCTGCAGAACAAGCGATCACTTACGCACTCGCCGTCGCTGTTCAGGGGACGGAACAGCTCGTCTACCGCCACGCCCGCGCGATTGATCGGGTGGCCGCGCGGATCGAAATACTGCTGTCGATACCAACCGTCTCTGGCGTCGGGTTGTACGACGGGCAGATCCAACAGGGTTTCGCGTACCTTGTCGCTCCGGGCCGCCACCAGGCCGCCGGAAAGAAATCGACCGGTTGCAAGAATCACCGTCTCGGCATCGATGCTTACCTCGCCATAACCGTCTCTCAGATTCAGTACGCAGCCATCCGGTTTCAAGCTCAGGGTTTCGACCTTTTGTTGCGGCACCAAAACCAGGCCACGCTGCGGAAAGACCTGTTCGAACATTTCGCGCAGCCGTATTCCCGCAACACCCGGCGGCATGGTGGGAATCTCAAACAGCTTTTTACCGACCAGATTTTCCAGCTCCGCGTGCACCTTATCGGGACGATGCACGCCCATGATGGCGGGCAGACCGATGTAGTGGGCGTCGCCCGCCACCGCCTTGATCCGTTCGGCAAGTTGCGCCCGGTGCGCGTCCACCTCCAGCGCCCTGGCCATGACCTCGGGATAGACCTGGGCACCGCTGTCCATGTCGGGGAACGCGATCCTGACCGCCGAGAGATTCGTCCAGCCGGGCTTGAGATTGGCTACTATTTCTCTGGCGCTAAATCCGTTGAGTCCTAGAACGTCAATGATCAAGGTCTTGGCGTTGCCGTTGCGGGCGATGATACCGGGCGCCATGGTCTGGGGGACCGAAAGCGTGGGCTTGACGGTGCCGGCCGGGGTCAGCGCCTGAAGGTTGCTGTCGCCGGGCGGCGTGTAGCTTACTCCCATGTCGGAAATGGACCGGGTGAACAATTCGATCGCAGCGCGAATTTCCTGGTTGGTGATGCGCGCGTAGGGATGCTTGGGTTCGGTTTTGCGCAAGGCGTCCAGTCCCGCCCAAGGGTCCGACAGGTTCTGCCGGCTATCGACCGGGTGCACGCCGAGCAGGTCCAGGTAACCGGTGGTGTAGGCGATAGCGCCGGTATTGCCGACCTGCGCGGTACTGATGTTGCGCGCCAGGGCAAACGTGCTCGCGGCAAAGCCGGCCAACCCGGAACCGACCACCGCGACTTGCACATGATGGTTGCGCGCCTTTTGTGTGATGCTCATGTAGCGTCGATCCCTGTCGACGCTTCGACCGGCGTGTCTTGCTCCTGTGGATCGAGCTTGTCCAGGCCCATCAGGCCGCAATGCAGCGCCTCGGCCAACTCCATCTGCGCCATCTGTTCCCCCCACAACACCGGACGCACGCCTTTAAAGCGACCGGCGACAAAGTCACGCACATGGGCCAATCCGTGAGGCGAATCATACACGCCCCGGTCGTAGAGGTACGAACTCACCCGCATACTGCAGAACGAGCCCTGGCAGGAGCCCTTGCCGACGCGGCTGCGCAAGCCGATGGATTGCAGACTCATCTCGGGTTCGGCCCCGGGGGCGGCCGCGACGATCTTGTCGACCGCCGACTGCGGCACCATCTCGCATTCGCACAGGATCATGTCTTTTGGGTCACGACGCTGGTACCAGTAACGCGCCGCGAACCCAGGCTCTGTCCAGCGCACCGCGTCGCCACCGGGCAAGGCTTCGCTAGCGGTCTTGCACGGCACCGTGTTTCCCAGCCGCGCCGCTACCAGGTCGGCGGTCTTTTCGGCCATCAGCCTGAAGGTCGTAAGCTTGCCACCGGCAATGGTGGCGAAGTTGCACAGGCGCTGATCTGCGTGGCCCAGCAGCGTGAAACCACGGCTGGCCTTGCGACCATCGGCTTGCGACCCGGCTGCCATGACCAGTGGCCGCACCCCGGAAAAGGCGCGGATAAAACGAGTATTCGCCAAACGAGGAACCATCCGAGTACCCTCGACCAGATTACGATCGACTTCCTCGACGGTTGGCCGCAGATGCTCGGGGCTGGCCACGGTATCGGAGGTCGTGCCGAGCACCGACACCGTGCCGCCGGGCACCAAGATGTCGCCATCACCCGGCGGACGCAGCCGATTGATCACCCGTTGGCTCAGGCGTGTATTGCTGATGATCAAGGTGCCTTTGGAGTAGAGCAATGAGACGTCCGAACACCCGGCCAGGCGGGCGATATCCATCGCCCAGGCACCACCGGCGTTGACTACTTGCCTAGCCAGAATCCGGCGCGGCTGCCCAGTCCTGTTATCGCGACACAATACGACCTTGATCGCGTCATCCCTAATCTCAAACCCGGTCACTTCGGTGTGCGGCAAGTAAGCGCTGCCAGTGAGCTGTTGCGCGTGATGCACGTTCTGTAGCGTAATCTTGAACGGATCGATCGTGGCGTCAGGAACGGCGTAAGCGGCGAAGGTCCGGTCCGACAGTTCGGGTTCCATCTCGCGCGCCTCGGCGGGCGTGAGCGTCCGGCAGTCGATGCCGGCGGCAGTGCAGAATCCGGGAAAGCGTGCGGCGAAATCGGTGTCGTCGCCTTCCACCGCGACAAACAATCCGCCACTGTCATCGATGCACTGCGGCGCCAAACGCTTGAGGATCTCGCCTTCCTCGCGACACTCGGCGGCGGTCTTGGTATCGGCCGACGCGTAACGTCCACCGCTGTGCAACAGGCCGTGATTACCACCCGAGGCGCCGCCGTTGAGGTCGGTCCGATCGAGCAACAGGCAGTGCGTGCCACGCAGCGCAAGATCGCGCATCACACCCGTTCCGGTGGCGCCGCCGCCGATTATCACGACTTCGGTCTCGAAGGTCGCAACGCCGTTGATGCGCATCGAGTCCACCCAAGCGCCCTACAGGCCCACGTCGGCCAAGTCCGGCCCGAGGTATTTGCGCTCGTTCTTGCCCAGGATGCCCAGCGACAGGCAGATCAGCGTCCAGTAGTGAACTACCCGGTACTGACCGCCGTAGTGATCGCTCAGGTCCTCCATCTGCGAATGGCAATTATGGCAAGGCGTCAGGACGTAGTCGGCTTGGGTCGCCAGGATCTGATCGAACTTGCGTTTGCCGTAGGCACGACGCTGCTCGCTCATACCGGCCTGCAGAAAGCCGGCGCCGCCACCGCAACAATAATTCCCCGATCGACACGGCTGCATATCGATGAGGTTGTGGTCGCCCACGAGTTGTTTCGCGACGTAGCGCAGGTCGTCGGCAACCGGATCACCGATCGACTTACGCACCAACTGGCAGGGATCCTGGATGGTGAACTTCAGGTTGCGCTCGTTCCACAGCGAGTTGACGGGTAATTTACCTTCACGTATCCACTGCGCGTAATAGGTGATCAGGCTGGCGGCCTCGAAGTCCGCTTCCAGACCAAAACGCTCTACACCCTTCCACAGCGTGTAAAAGGAATGACCGCACTCGGTGTTGACCCAGACCTTGCAACCCAGTTCGTTGACCGCATCGACACGCTGCCTGACCATCGCCTCCCAGGCCGCGTCGTCGCCGGTGAACATGCAGAAATTCTCCGCCGCCCAACCCTTGGACGCATAGGTCCAATCGGCGCCGACGTAGTCAAATATCTTCCACAGCGGGGCCAATTCCTCGGGCTCCACGGCCGGCTCGCGCGAGTTCTGATTGACGAAGAAATAGGCGCCCTGCTTGTCGATCGGGGCCTCCAGGGTCCGGAAGCGCGCATCGGCTTCGCGCACCTCGGTGACGATCTCATCGACGATCTCCACGAAATCCTCAGAGCGCAGCCCCATGGCGCTGGTGCTGGGAAAGCGCAACTGCGCCTCGCAGGAGCGGACGATGCCTTGCGGCTTTCGCTCGCTCGGCCAGGCGCCACGCGCCACTGCGACCAGGGCCGCGACATCGATGTTCATCGGGCATACATAGGTACAGCGCTTGCACTGGGTGCAGGTCCAGACCCAGGGCGTGTTGGACAGTTCCTCGTTCATCCCGAGCATGGCCATGCGAATGAACCTGCGCGGATCCATGCCTTCCAGCCCGGAGGCCGGGCAGCCGGATGAGCAGAGACCGCAGCTCAGGCAGGAATCGTAGCTGGCGCCCTGCGGCAGCAACTCCGACGCGCGTGCTTTGAAATCAAGGATAGGTATACTGACCTCGGCGGTTTGCACCATGGTGTACTCCCCTGTAGTGCATGCAACTGTACCGAAAACCACCGGGTCGTGCAGTAAGTCCCCTGCCTGTCCCGTCCGGTGCTTGCGCACGGTCAACGGCTCAGCCCTGTTATCGCGACACTATCGCGGCACGTCGAGATGATGCCTTGATTCCGGCCGCATCGCGGCGGGGCGCCGCGCACGGCGAGCCGCGACGATTGCATCTCGATGATCGTTCGAGGAGACGCGGCATACACGGCCGAGTGTTTCAACCGGGTGACGTCAAACCATCTATTTCAAATGATCGTAAGAAAACAAATGATCGGATGCGCCGAGTGGCGCGTGGCAGCTGCGACACTCATTCAAGTCTTTATCCGCCACCGAACCATCCGGCTTGAAGGCGGCAAACTCCCAATTGCCGTTTTTCAATCCTGCGGCGTGCTCTTGTCCCCAGCCCTCCTCGCGCTGCATAACGGCAATCAATGCAAACTTATCGCGCATGCGGCGACCGAGTGAAGATTTCATTACATTGCCGTCAGCGTCCTTTTGCGCTGTGTACACCTCACCCACCAGGATGGAGCCATAGGGCAATTTTCCGTCCTCGCCGGGACCTTGCATTGCCTTGTCGTTGGCGAATAGACGAATGATCTGATCGTGGTTCTGGACCCGATCGAGGCTCAGATAGTTCGTGAATGTATTGCGATAATCACTTGGAAAGCTGATCGTGTTTTCGCCCCAGGCCGGAGATAAACACAGTATCAGCGTTAGCGCACCTGCTTGAAGTATCTGTTTCATTGCTCGCATTTCCCCCATTGGTCGCATGTATAGGCTCAAAGTCGCC
>CBDUNM010000038.1:0-34785 GCA_965368585.1 uncultured Chromatiales bacterium
CCCCGGGCAAGCGACTGCGGCTCGAACAACAGCACTTTCTAACGAGCTGCTCGCTGCGCGACTTGCTCCGGATACATGAAAACAGCGGCAGCCCGCTGGACAAGTCCTACGAAAAGCACGCCTGCCAGTTGAACGGCACACACCCGGCGCTGGCGATCCTGTAACTGTTGCGGCTGCCGATCGACGAACGATCCATGGACTGGGAGGTTGCGTGGGAAGTGACCCGACGGACCTTTTCATATACCAACCCTACCTTGCTTCCGGAGGCAGTTGAAAAATGGTCCATGGAACTTTTCGGCAGCGTGCTCCCGCCGCATCTCGAACTGTTGTGCGACCCGAACAGCCGCTTTCTGGACGAGGTCCGCATTCGCTATCGCGGGCTTGAAGAACAACGGGGCGAGCGGATGTCGTTGATCGAAGGGGACGGCGAGCGCTATGTCCGCATGGCCAATATCGCGTGTGCCGGCAGTCATGCGATCATCCCGGATACTGGTGCAACATGCAGGCTACAGAGGCGGGCACGATCCGCGAGCATTCTATGGTACGAACCTCGAGTTGAAGCGCGCCCTCGACCGGGTCGGATCCGGTCTCTTCGCCCCTGGAGACCCCGGACTATTCGCCCCCTTCGTCGCGCATTTGTTGAACAACGATCCCGATCTCGTGCTGGCCGATTGCGAGTCGTAAGCCGCCAGACAAGACGCTGTCGTCACTACATGGCTGGATGTCGATCGTCGCACACGGATGTCTGTACTGAACGTCGCGCGCATGGGCCGGTTTTCCTCCGATCGGGCGGTCCGTGAGTACGCGGAGACGATCTGGAGGGTCGAGGCCGTGCCCAATACGGGGCACGTGTCTTCGACATAGCGAGTCATCGGGCCGGCGAGGATTCTCGTTTGTAAGAGTTGTTAAGAAATGCGTTGGTAAAGCCTCATGTCGGGTGAAGGTTTAAGTGACCGTTTGCTGCAGGGAAGCAGCAGTCGAGCATACAGGGATGTAATCACGGCATGTCACTGAAAGCTTTGCCCGGCAAGAGGCATGGGAAACGTGAGGCCTTGATTGTCATTCTCTTGTTATATTGCCAAGTGATACCGGATTCGTTCTCTATGCCCGAGTAATGGGGACGCCGCTCAACTATGGCTCGCTGTCGCCGCTACGTTTTATTGCTCAATGAAATGACCATAGGATGTGCCGACGATGGAAGAATCCACAGAGAAATTTCGTCTTATTACGCGTAGCGATTTTGATGGCCTGGTTTGTGCCGTGCTGCTGAAACATCTCGACATGATCGATGACATCAAATTCGTTCATCCGAAGGACATGCAGGACGGCAAGATCGATGTCGGTCCGCAGGACATCACGACCAACTTGCCCTACGTCGCCAGCGCACACCTGGTTTTCGATCACCACCTGAGCGAGACCTTGCGCAACGCCCCCGGGAGCGGCAATTATATTATCGATCCGCAGGCCCCGTCCGCGGCCCGGGTGGTTTACGACCATTTCGGCGGTTCCAAGACTTTTCCGGCGGCTTGGAATGACATGATGACGGCGGTCGACAAAGGTGATTCCGCCGATTTCACGTTGTCGGAAATCAAGCACCCGAAGGGTTGGGTGCTGCTGAACTACCTCATGGATGCACGCACCGGATTGGGCCGTTTCCGTAACTTCCGCATCTCGAACTACCAGTTGATGATGGAACTGATCGAGTATTGCGCCGGTCATGGCATCGACGAAATACTTGCCTTGCCGGACGTGAAAGAGCGAGTCGACCTCTATTTTCAGTACGAGGCCGATTTCAAGGAACAACTCGAGCGTTGTTCGAGCGTGCATGGTCCGTTGGTGGTTTTGGATCTGCGCGATGAGGAAATCATCTATCCCGGCAATCGGTTTATGATCTATGCGCTGTTTCCGCAATGCGATATCTCGGTGCATGTATTGTGGGGCCTCAAGCAACAGAACACGGTGTTTGCGGTCGGTAAATCGATTGTCAACCGCGGATCCAACGTCAATATCGGCGAACTGATGCTCGAGTATGGCGGTGGCGGCCACGAAGCGGCCGGAACCTGCCAGATCGCCAACGAAAACGCCGAAGAACAGCTCCTAACCCTGGTCAAGCGGATAAACAGGGTGGCATCGAACGCCCAGTTCGCGGCTTCCTGATCAAATTGCGCCGGGCGCGTGCGCAGATTTGCCAGGGCCGCGCCCGCCGGCCCGGCCCGTAGCCTCGGTTCCCGTACGGCATTCGCTGCCGTGCGCGTGACCACTACCCTGAGAAAAACAATGTAGAAGAAGCCGCGGTCATGAGATGTGGTGACCGGCTTCAATTGCGGAGCGGCGCACGCCTGGCGAGGTGCGGCTGTTCTGTAGCGGCGTATCGCGCACCCTCGCTACTCGGCTTCCCCCTGGCGGTGTTTGACTGAAAGTCTTTTTCACGCGGTTAAGATTTGGTACCTGTAGAATTTGACCACGCAAAGGGCTAAAGTCGATTTGTTTTAAACCTCGGTAGTTGCTAGCTTTAGCCGCGGGGAACTCAACCGGCGGCGCTTGGCCGTCAGCATCCACTCGGAGAGGAAGGTATGTTCCAGGTGCGTATACATGGCCGTGGCGGGCAGGGCGTGGTCTCCGCGGCGGAGATGCTCTCGGTTGCCGGATTCCTCGAAGGTAAGCACACGCAGGCCTTCCCCAGTTTCGGATCGGAACGGATGGGCGCGCCGGTGATGGCCTTTTGCAGGATCGACGACCAGGAGATCCGGTTGCGCGAACCTGTGATGACACCCGATGCCCTGATCATTCAAGACACGACGCTGCTGCATCAGGTCAATCTGTTCGAGGGCATTTCGGCCAAAGGCTTCGTGCTGATCAATTCCACTCGCACAATCGTGGAACTGGGCCTCGAAGACTTCACCAGCGCCTATCCGAACACCCGGGTGCTGACGGTGCCCGCATCACAGCTGGCGGTGGACCACGTCGGCCGACCCTTGCCCAATGCCGCGCTGCTCGGCGGTTTCGCGGCCCTTACCGGCGTCATCCAGCTGTCGTCGGTGGTTGCGGCAATCGAACAGAAATTCAAGTCCAAGGTGGCGGCGGGAAATCGCGCCGCGGCGCGCGCGGCCTACCAGGCGGTCGAAACAATGACCACGGGAGAATCTGCTCCATGCTGAAACAAATCGAAGGGTCACGCGCGGTTGCCGAGGCCGTTGCTTTGGCCCGACCCGAGGTGATTTGCGCCTATCCGATCACCCCGCAGACCCATATCGTCGAAAATCTCGGTCAGATGGTAAAGACCGGCGAAATCGCGAACTGCGAATACGTCAATGTCGAATCCGAATTCGCTGCGTTGTCGGTGGCCATCGGCGCCTGTGCCACGGGCGCCCGCGCTTACACCGCAACAGCCAGCCAGGGGTTGCTGTACATGGCCGAGGCGGTGTACAACGCCTCCGGTCTCGGATTGCCGATTGTGATGACGATCGGCAACCGCGCCATCGGCGCTCCGATCAATATCTGGAACGACCAGCAGGACAGCATGTCCATGCGCGACGCCGGCTGGATTCAACTCTATGCCGAGACCAATCAAGAGGCGGTCGATCTGCATATCCAGGCCGTGCGGCTGGCCGAAGAGTTGTCGGTTCCCGTGATGGTGTGCGTCGACGGTTTTATTCTCACGCACGCCTTCGAGCGCGTCGACATCCCCACGCAGGCGCAGGTTGACGCCTTTGTGCCGCCTTACGAACCACGCCAGGTGCTGGACCCGGCGGAGCCGGTAACCATCGGCGCCATGGTGGGCCCCGAAGCCTTCACCGAAGTCCGCTACCTGGCCCACTACCGGCAGATGCAGGCGTTGTGGCTGATACCGGAACTGGCGGAAGAATTCGAACGCGATTTTGGTCGGGCCTCCGGGGGTCTGCTGCACGACTACCGCACCGAAGATGCGCAAACGCTGGTTATCGCGCTCGGTTCGGTCAACGGCACCATCAAAGACGTCGTCGACCAGATGCGCAACGAAGGGATTGCGATAGGTTCGGTCAGCATCACGTCGTTCCGGCCGTTTCCGGCGAAGCGTTTGCGCGAGGTCGTCCAGCATGCGAAGCGCGTCGTGGTGATCGAGAAATCGCTCGCGGTCGGGATCGGCGGCATCGTGTCCATGGATGTCCGCATGGCCGTGTCCGGTACGGCGCTGCAGGTTTTCACCGTAGTCGCCGGCCTGGGCGGCCGGGCGATCACCCAGGCTTCGTTGCGGGAGGTGTTGTCGAAGGGTCACCGGGATGCGCTGCAGCGTTTGACGTTCCTCGATTTGAGACACGACGTCATCCACCGAGAAATCGAGCGCCTGGAAACCCAACGCCGATCGGGTCCGATCGCCGAAAACATTCTGCGCGACCTCGGTAGTGTCGCAGACCATATTGGATGACGGAGCAAGCGCATGAGATCGTCACATGTTAAGTTCTACCAGACCGGCACTTTTACGGTGGGCAATCGGCTGCTCGAAGAAGTCGATCGGTCGGTGCAATCCGCTCTGGAACGCACCAATTCGCTGAATTCCGGCCATCGCGCTTGTCAGGGTTGCGGCGAGGCATTGGGCGCGCGCTACGCCATCGACGCCGCCATGCGGGCGTCCGACAACCGCCTGATAGCGGCCAATGCCACGGGATGTCTCGAGGTGTTTTCGACGCCTTACCCGGAGACCTCCTGGCAGGTGCCCTGGATACATTCCCTGTTCGGCAACACCGCCGCGGTTGCCACCGGCGTGGCGGCGGCGTTGAAGGTCAAGGGCCGCACCGATACGCGGGTGGTCGCCCAGGGTGGCGATGGCGGAACCACCGATATCGGCTTTGGTTGCCTGTCGGGTATGTTCGAGCGTAACGACGACGTGCTGTACATCTGTTACGACAACGAAGCGTACATGAACACCGGCGTGCAACGCTCGTCGGCAACGCCGCCGGCGGCACGCACCGCCACCACCATGGCGATCGGCGCGGAACCGGGCAACCGTTTCGGGCAGGGCAAGAACGTGCCGCTCATCGCCATGGCGCACGAGATCCCATATGTGGCCACGGCGTCGGTTGCCGACGTGCGCGACCTGGAGGCCAAGGTGACCAAGGCAATGTCGATTCACGGCGCCCGTTATGTCCACATACTGGTACCTTGCCCATTGGGTTGGGGCTCGGCGCCGCAAGATACCGTGAAGCTGGCCCGCTTGGCGACCGAATCCGGTCTGTTCCCGGTGTTCGAGGCGGAGCACGGTGAAATCACCGACCGGCGGACGATTCGTCGACAGGTTCCGGTCGTGGAGTATCTGAAGTTGCAAAAACGATTTGCCCACTTGTTCAGTCCGAAGTTACAAACAGAGGTACTGGTCAAGCTGCAGGCGATAGCGGACCGGAATATACGCCGCTTCGGTCTCGTGCACAGAGAGGACGAGCAATGACCAAACCCTACGCGATTACTCTTGACGTTGGCTCCAGTCTGGCCAATCACACGGGCTCCTGGCGTACCGAGCGGCCGGTCTATCTCGACCGCCTGCCGCCTTGCAACGCGGCGTGCCCGGCGGGTGAAAACATCCAGCAGTGGCTGTTTTACGCCGAAGAGGGTAACTACAAAGCCGCTTGGCATGTGCTCGTGCGCGACAATCCGTTGGCCGCCATTATGGGACGGGTGTGTTTTCACCCGTGCGAAACGGCTTGCAACCGCGGCCAACTAGACGAATCGGTGGGGATCAATGCGGTCGAGCGCTTTCTGGGTGACGAGGCCGGCAAACACGGCTGGCAGTTCGAGCCGGTCGTCGCCGATACGGACAAGCGTGTGATGGTGGTGGGGTCCGGTCCGGCAGGATTGTCGGCGGCCTATCATCTGCGCCGTATCGGCCACTCCGTGGTGCTGTTCGAAGCAGAGCCGGCTGCAGGCGGCATGATGCGGTATGGCATACCGCAGTACCGGCTGCCGCGCGCGATCCTGGACGGTGAAATTCAACGCATCCTTAACATGGATGTCGAACTCAGACTCAACACCCGGGTCGACGATATTCAGGCGACGATGCAGAAAGAAGGCTTCGATGCCTGCTTTCTCGGCGTCGGTGCGCAAATCGGCAAACGCGCCTACATACCGGCGGGTGATGCCGGCAAGATCACGGACGCGGTTGCCGTGTTGCATGAAATGGCGGGGGCGGACAAACCGCTGTTGGGGCGCCGCGTCGTCGTCTACGGCGGCGGCAATACCGCGATCGATGTCGCGCGCACGGCACGGCGGCTGGGCGCGGAAGAATCGATCGTCGTTTACCGGCGGACGCGGGAGAAGATGCCGGCCCACAGTCATGAGGTCAAGGAGGCGCTGGAAGAGGGCGTCAAGCTCAAGTGGTTGAGCACCATCGCCAGCGCCGGGCAGGAAAGCATCACGATCGAAAAGATGGCGCTGGACGAGAACGGCTTCCCGCAACCGACCGGCGAGTACGAGATCATGGAAGCCGACTCCGTAGTCCTGGCGCTGGGACAGGACGTCGATCTCCAACTGCTCGACAACCTGCCGGATCTGAGTATCGACAACGGCATCGTGCAGGTCGGACCCGATCAGATGACCGGTCACCCGGGTATCTTCGCCGGCGGCGACATGACCGGCGGCGAGCGCACCGTGACAGTCGCTGTGGGCCACGGCAAGAAGGCGGCGCTGGCCATCGATGCCTATCTGCGTAACCAAACCTACAAGGCGCCCGCCAAACACGAACTTGCGACCTTCGATCGGCTGAATACCTGGTATTACTCAGACGCACCCAAGACCATACGCCCGACGCTCGACATTATCCGCCGGCAGTCGACGTTCGATGAAGTGCTCGGTGGTCTGGACGAAGCCAACGCACTGTACGAAGCGCGCCGGTGTATGTCGTGTGGCAACTGTTTCGAATGCGACACCTGCTACGGTGTTTGTCCGGACAACGCCGTCATCAAGCTTGGGCCGGGCAAGCGGTTCGAATTCAAGTACGATTATTGCAAGGGCTGCGGGTTGTGCGTCGCGGAGTGTCCCTGCGGTGCGATTCGGATGGAGCCCGAGCCTGGTTAGTGTTGACCGGCGCGTTGAAACCGAACGGCAGGTAAGGGGTCACTTCTCTTCCATACCGTCTTGCTTCTTCAGCTGATCAAAGCTATTTACAATCGTGGTGTTCGGATCGACCTTGGCGATTGCGCGCACCATGTCGTGCAGTGAGAGCAGCGATTTGGTCGCCATTTTCTCGAATACCCGACGGCGGTAGCCCTCGATGGTTCGTTGACTGATACCCAACTTCGACCCCATACCCTTACTGGAGTACCCGGCGACCAGCAGTCCCAGCACAACGCGTTCCCGAGGCGTCAGGCGATCGTAGCGCCGTTGAATCGAGGATTGCTCAAGCGCAACGGCTCGTTGCCGCCTATCGACGTCCAGCGCCTGCCGGATTCGCTCGAGCAGGACCTCTTTACCCGCCGGTTTTTCGATAAAATCGATCGCGCCCTGGTTAAATGCCCGGATGGTTTTGGAAACATTCGCGCTCCCGCTCAGAAAGACGACCGGGATTTCCAGCTGCCGCGCGGACAACAACGCCTGAAGCTCAAGTCCATCGATATCCGGCAGGCCGATGTCCAGGAGCAGGCAGCCGGGCGTCTCCCGTCGGTAGGCATCGAGAAACGCCGTTGCCGTCGGGTAGGCCCGCGCGGCAATGCCTTCACTCAGCAACAGTTGAACCAGGGTTTCACGTATCACGGCGTCGTCATCCACCCCGAACACCACAGGGTTTTCGTCGCGGATATCATTGTGTTCGTCGGGTATGTTCATTAGGGCCTGTTAGCACGATGCGGATGCCCAGCGTTGGAGAGCCAACCCGAGGGGACGGGGCCATTTTTCCCCAGGGAGCGTTTCACCTGCACTCACGTGCGGCAAGTACACTTCGCTCATGTGTCTTGCCCTGAGTAAAAATGGCCGCCGTCGATGGGCCCTCGCATCGTGTTAACAGGCCCTAGCCCAATGCGGTGGGTCTTCTCGATCGAGTCGTCTGAAACCGGGCGTCGCGACACGGCCATCTGCCCCGATGATAAGTCAATTCGTGGGTTTACACGTCAATTAAATGAGGGAAATCGACCGTCGAATCGGGTCGGGAGGCCGATGCGCTCGCTGACGGCCGACATACTGGTGAAAACCGATACCGGGTGACGGCATCGCTGTAACGACCTTCCCGTAGAGGTGGCGGGTCGGCGCCGTGACCGAGCAGGTGCCGGGGGAATCGAGCGTGTCAGCCAGCCCGGCGGGCGTGAAAGCGGCGCTGATGTGGTGTGGTCACACAGGACGGGTTGCCGCCCACCGCCGGTGGCAATCGGTTTGCGGGGACGCGACAACGCGGCGATCCGGTGTCCGGATCAGCGCTCTCCGGCGAGCGCAAATGGGCCACGCGGTAAGTTCTGCAACTCTCAACCGGTCGACGAATCACCGGGCGTCGTCGCGCAATGGAAGGGCGGCGCGCTTGTCTTGCGGCGTGTGGGCATGGGAAACCCCGGCGAGCATTCGACTGGTGTCGATCTGATCCCGAATCTCGGGGTTGCAGCGATCCAGCAGGACATCCACACCCAAGGGTTCCGCTTGGTCGCGCAACATCAATAACACGCCGAGTCCGGAGGCGCGAATGCCCGTGGTCTTCTCGAAATCGACGATGACGGTATCGACGTCCAGTTGTTCCGCCAGCTGGCAGGCCAGCAGGAACGTGCTGTGCGCGCTGCAGTCGAGGTATTTTCCGGTACGGATAGTGATCGTTCTTCCACCGTTCGGATAGTCGATCGAAATGGCGTTCATGTACTTCTCCCACGTTGGATTCATCCCTGACGTAAGAACTGCGAACGACAACCGTCGCGACGATGCATGCCGTTTCCTATCATTCGGGCAACGCCGAAAAATCACCGGCGGTTGCCGTTCCATGGGGAGCGCACCGGCCAAGGGATTGGGACAAAGCCCGCACGTCCATTTTTCAGGGCTGGCATACAAGCTAAACGATTTCCTTGGGCCGCTGCATCCGGACGATTCCTTACGTAGACCTACGCGATTCTGCGCGGTCGCTGGCTGGCAAGGCGGCGGCGAGTCCAAGGCAGGTTTTGCGACCACCGATAAGTAGGAAGCATCGACGATTTCGTGTAAGACTATGAACACGACCTATCCCGTAGAGGGTTGCAGTGGCCGAAAAACACAAATCCGGGGCGAACGGACCCACTTCATCGGATAAATCGACTGGGAAAACCGGTCGTCCCGAGCAGCGGCCACCTGACGCGGCCGGCGGTTTCCCCATCGTCGCCATCGGCGCGTCGGCCGGCGGCCTGGAAGCCATCGAGCAGGTTCTCGGAAATATCCCGTCCGATACCGGGATGGCCTTCGTGGTGATCCAGCACCTCGACCCCACCCACAAGAGCATCCTCACCGACCTGATCAAACGGGTCACGCCGTTACGGGTGTCGGAGGTCAAGGACGGTATGCGGGTGGAACCGAACTGCGCCTACGTCATCCCGCCCAATCGTGACTTGGCCATCCTGCACGGTTCGCTGCAACTCATCGAACCCGCCACGCCTCGTGGATTGCGTCTGCCGATCGACTACTTTCTACGCTCTTTGGCGCTCGACCAGCGGGATAGGGCGATATGCATCATCCTCTCCGGCACCGGTACTGATGGCACTCTGGGGTTGAAGGCGATCAAAGAGGAGGGCGGCATGGTGATGGTCCAGGAGCCGAAGTCGGCCAAGTACGACGGCATGCCGAGGAGCGCGATCGACACCGAACTGGCGGACTTCGTGCTGGCGCCCGTGGACATGGCCGAGAAACTCGTTACCTATGCGCAGTCCGCATTTGCCAAGCGTGCGCAACGTCCACCCTCCGCGCCTCCCCAGCGCACCGAGGACCTGAGCAAGGTCTACCTGCTGCTGCGCAACGAGACCGGGCACGATTTCACCTACTACAAGCCCAACACCATACTGCGGCGCATCGAGCGCCGTATGACGGTCAACCAGATCGAGCGGCTGCGCGATTACGTGCGTTATCTTCAGCAAAGTCCGCTCGAAGTGGAGATCCTGTTCAAGGAGTTGTTGATCGGCGTGTCCAGCTTCTTCCGCGACAAGGAGGCGTTCGAGTCGTTGCAGGCGCGGGTCATCCCGGCCCTGCTCAAGGATCGGTCGGTGGACCAGCCGGTGCGGGTCTGGGTGCCCGGCTGCGCCACGGGCGAGGAGGCCTATTCCATCGCCATACTGCTGCGCGAGACCCTGAACGATCTGCAGCAGGAATACAGGCTGCAGATCTTCGCCACCGATATCGACAGCAATGCCATCGAGGCCGCCCGCGGCGGTATCTATCCGGATAGCATCGCGGTGGATGTCACGCCCGAGCGCCTGCGGCGCTTTTTCACCAAACGGGACACCCGCTTCCAGGTCAACAAGGGCATCCGCGACAGCGTGGTTTTCGCCGAGCAGAACGTCATCAAGGACCCGCCTTTTTCCCGCCTGGACCTGATCAGCTGCCGGAACCTGCTGATCTATATGGAAGGCGATCTGCAGAAGCGCCTGCTGCCGCTGTTTCACTACGCCCTGCGTAGCGACGGTTACCTGTTCCTCGGCAGCTCCGAGAGCGTCGGCGATGCCGTCGATCGGTTCGAGGTGATCGACCGTAAGTGGAAGATCTACCGGCGCAAAGAGGTCGTTCAGGTCCTGCACCCGGGTATCGAACTTACCCGGGCACCCTTTCCACTGGATCTCGGTCCCCCGGGTCGGCCCGGGCAGACCCCGCCGGTGCGCGCTTTCAGTTACCGTGAGATGACCGAACACATGCTGCTGGACGCCTACGCGCCGACCTGCGTGCTGGTGAGTGAAAATGGGGAGGGGCTCTATTTCCGGGGTGACACCGGCAAGTACCTCAAACCGCCCAGCGGCGAGGCCAGTTGGAATATTCTCGGCCTGGCCCGGGAAGGTCTGCGCCTCGATCTCAGTAGCGCGCTGCGCAAAGTCGCCAAGCGCCGCAAGCCGGTCCGTTACGAGAAGATCTCGGTGCAGATGAATGGCGACACCCAGCTTATCAATCTGACCGTCAAGCCCGTCGCCGAATTCGCTGGCCAAGGCGCCGCCATGCTGGTGGTCTTCGAGGATATCGCACCCGACGAAGAGGCCGAATCGGAGGTCTTCCCGTCGCAACCCGCCGTCGCCGCCACCAGTCGGGTGGCCGACCTGGAACGGGAGCTGCGATCCAATCGGGAGTACCTGCAGACCACCATCGAAGAGCTGGAGACGTCCAACGAGGAGCTCAAGTCCGCCAACGAGGAGCTGCAGTCCGCCAACGAGGAACTGCAAAGCACCAACGAGGAACTGGAGACGTCAAAAGAGGAGCTGCAATCGGTCAATGAGGAACTGGTCACGGTCAACGCCGAACACGAGGTGAAGCTCGAGGAGCTGTCGAAGGCCAACAACGACATGTCGAATCTGTTGGCGAGCACCGAGGTCGGCACCATTTTTCTCGACAACGACCTGCGCATTCAACGTTTCACGCCGGCTGCGACGCGGCTGGTAAAGCTGATTCTCAGCGATGTCGGCCGACCCTTGAGCGATATCGCCACCCATATCAGCGACGACAATCTGGTGGGGGATGTGGCCCAGGTGCTCGACGATCTGCAGCCGAGGGAAAAAGAAGTACAGATTCAGGAAGGTCGATGGTTTCTGCTGCGTATGCGACCTTACCGAACCACGGAGAATGTCATCGAGGGGGCGGTGATCACATTCATCGACATCACCGATCAGAAACGGGTTCAGGAACAGCTGCTGGCGCTTTCCCACGCCGTGCAGCACAGTCCGATCTCGGTAGTCATCACCGATGCCGACGGCAACATCGAATTCGTGAATCCCCATTTTGTTACGATGACCGGTTACTCTGCTCAGGAGACGTTGGGAAAAGGCATGAACATTCTCAGATCGGAAGCGACTCCGGCGACGGTCTTCGCAGAGATGTGGCGGACCATCAAGAGCGGGGCGCCCTGGACCGGCAGTCTGAGCAACCGGCGCAAGGACGGGACGCTTTATACCGACCGGGTCTCCGTCTACCCCGTGATGGATCAGCACGGCCAGGTGACCCATTACGTCGGCATCCAGACCGAGACACCGAATACCCCATCGGGGTCTCCGGCCTAGGCCGTTGGTCAACCTGTGAGCGGGAAAGACACCCAAGTGGACGAACTGCGCCGGCAGGCCGAATCGCGTATGCACGCGCGCCAACCCGATCCCCTGAAAGTCTCCTCGGACCAGGCCATCAACCTGCTCTATGAACTCGAGGTACACCAGATCGAGCTCGAGATGCAGAACGAGGAGCTGCACCGCAGCCAACTGGCGTTGGAAGCGGCGAGAGACCGATATGCCGAGCTCTTCGATCTCGCGCCGGCGGGTTATCTCGTCCTGGATACCACGGGCCGGATCGTGCGGGCAAACCTGACCGCCGCCGAGTTGCTGAACCTGCGGCGGGGGCAACTGCGCGGGTTCGAGCTGACCCATTGCGTGGCCAGGGAACATCGCGACACCCTCTACCAGCACCTGCGGCGCGTGTTCAAGCAGCCGGCGCGGCACAGTTGCGAGCTGGAGATGCGGCATCGCGACGGGTCCACGTTCTTCGCAAAGCTGGACAGTGTGGCACAACCCACGGCCGTGGGTACGGAGCCCCAATGCCTGACCCTGATCAGCGATATCAGCCAGTTCAAACGGGCGGAGGTCGAAAGTCAACGGGCGAGGGAGGCGGCGGAGCAGGCCAATCAGGCAAAGTCGCATTTCCTGGCCGCCGCCAGTCACGATCTGCGCCAGCCGTTGCAGGCGCTGACCACGATCACCGATCTGCTGAAAATGACACTGGACGATACCGAGGCGCTCGGACTGGTCGGCAACATGTCCAAGTGCCTGGTCAACATGAATGAGCTGTTCACGGCCCTGCTCCATATCAACCAGCTCGAATCAGGCTCGATCACGCCCGAGCCAAGGGCGTTCCCGGCGGGGGACTTGTTATGCCAGGCGGTCTCGGCGTACCGCCCGCTCGCCGAACAGAAAGGCTTGAGTCTGCGCGTGGTGCACTGTTCTGCGGTCATCCGCAGCGACCCGGTGCTGCTGGGTGAGATAGTCGACAACCTGGTGTCGAACGCGATCCGCTACACCAATACCGGCAGGGTACTGCTCGGATGCCGGCGCCGCGGCCCGATAGTGCGCATCGAGGTCTGGGACACCGGTATCGGCATACCCGAAGACCAGCGAGAGCGCATCTTCGAGGACTACTACCAGCTGGGCAACCCCGCCCGGGAGCGACGCAAGGGTTTGGGCCTGGGGCTTTCCATCGTCGACCGCACGGCCCGGCTGTTGCAGCATGAAATCGAGATGACACCGTGGAAGCACGGCTCGCTGTTTGCCGTGGAAGTTCCGTTGGCCGGTATGCAGGAAGCGAATCACCGGCGCTTGGCCGGTATCGCCAGCCGCTCGGATACGGCTCGAACCGCCTCCGTGCTGGTGGTCGACGACAACAAGGTCGTGCGTCTCTCGCTGACTTACTTGCTGGAGAGTTACGGGTTTCAAGTGACCGCCGCGATGAGCCTCCCGGACGCGATGGCGTTGGCAGGCGGCGCGGCCGAGCCGTTCGATTTCATCGTCACCGACTACCGGCTGCCCGACGACATGACCGGCCTGGAATTGATCACGTCGATCAATGCGGCGTTGGGATCGGCCGTGCCGGCCGTGATCATCACCGGGGATCTGGAGGTACGCAACCTGCCGGAGGTTGCGGCATCGGGTATCGAAGTGCTCCATAAACCCGTTCGCGATGTGACGCTGATCGGGAAGATTCGTGAGATGCTGGCCTGACAGCGGACGCATATCGGCGCCCGCTCACTCCCCGGCCCGCCGTTTCGCCGGCACCGCGCGGCGCTGATCGGGATACCCTAACGCGTAAGGCAACGATGACGATCCGGGTTTCCGTGAAAAATTGACGGCCCTGACGCGGTCTCTTTATGCGATGCCGGTATACCCCGGATACGAATGCGGGCTACTCGGCATGGCCGGTGTTCGCAACCTGCCCGGTTAGGCAATGCCACAGGAAGACCATGAACCTGATGTCGCAACAAACCCAAACTTTTCTAATGACCGCGCTGGAACTGATGGCGGCCTGCTTTATCTTCGTGATCGGCGCGATCGCCTTGTGGGTGGTGATCGCGTTTATCGTCGACGTGACCCAGACGAAACAGGCGATTCGCCGCAATTATCCGGTTATCGGACGTTTTCGTTACTTATTCGAGAAGATGGGCGAGTTTTTCCGGCAATACTTCTTCGCCATGGACCGCGAGGAGCTACCCTTTAACCGCGCCCAGCGTTCCTGGGTCTATCGCGCCGCCAAGAACATCGACAATACGGTGGCCTTCGGTTCCAGTCGCAATATCAGCGTCCCCGGCCAGGTCATGTTCGTCAACTGTCCCTTTCCCACCCTGGGGGAGGACGCCGTACCGCCGGAACCGGTCACCATCGGACCCTACGCGCGTCATCCCTTTACCACCGCGGCGCTGCTCAACGTATCGGGCATGAGCTACGGCGCGATTTCGAAACCGGCCGTACAGGCGCTGGGCGCGGGCGCGGCCAAGGCGGGCTGCTGGATCAACACCGGTGAGGGCGGGCTGTCGCCCTACCATCTGGAGTCCGGCGCGGATGTGGTGTTCCAGATCGGTACAGCCAAGAACGGAGTGCGCGACCTGAACGGCAATCTCAGTGACGAGAAGTTGCGCGAGACGGCGGCGCACTCCCAGGTGCGCATGTTCGAGATCAAGCTCAGTCAGGGTGCCAAGCCCGGTAAGGGCGGTATTCTGCCCGGCGCCAAGGTCACCGCGGAGATCGCCGGCATCCGCGGCATCCGCGAGGGTGAGGACGCCATCAGTCCCAACCGCCACACCGATGTGGGCAACAACGAGGAACTGCTGGATTTGATCGCGCGCATTCGCGAGGTAACCGGCAAGCCGGTGGGCTTCAAGGCGGTGATCGGCGCCTACGGTTGGCTGGACAATCTGTTCCAACTCATCCAGCAACGGGGGATCGAGTCCGCGCCGGATTTCATCACCGTGGACGGGGCCGACGGCGGCACCGGCGCCGCACCCATGCCGTTGATCGATGACATGGGCCTGCCGCTGCGCGAGAGTCTGCCACTGCTGGTCGACAAACTGCGTGAGCACGGTCTGCGCGAGCGGGTGAAGGTCGTTGCGTCGGGCAAGCTGATCACTCCCGCGGATGTCGCCTGGGCGCTGTGCGTGGGTGCGGACTTCGTCTGCTCGGCACGTGGCTTCATGTTCGCGTTGGGCTGCATCCAGGCCCTGCACTGCAACAAGAACACCTGCCCGACCGGCATTACCACCCACGACCCCAAGTTGCAGAAAGGCCTGCATCCTCCTACCAAGGCGCAGCGGGTGGCCGACTACTCGAAGAACATGCAATACGAAGTGGGTACCATCGCCCATTCCTGCGGCGTGAGGCATCCGCGCGAATTGCGCCGCTTTCACGCTCGCGTGGTGCAGCCCAATGGGCTGACCGTCTCGCTGGACGAACTGTATCCGGAAGCGCGGGCACGTTCAGATCACGCCGACCTTGCGGATACCGGATCAGAACATACGATGGTCTCCGGCGGGATCGATTATCAAGGAAATCATTAATACAGCCCCACGAGTGCCTCCTGCCGGGTAAAGCTTTCGGTGACACGCCGTGGATACTTTCTTGCTACGCAGTCCCTGCTGCGCAAATAAGTCCAGCCTCGCCATCCATGGCAAGGCGTTCACCGCTCCGCGATTCACTTCTGCAGGCTCAGCTGCTGCTCCCCGGCAGCCAACGGTCACTCAAACCTTCACCCGACATGAGGCTTTACTAACCTGCATGTTGCACCATCCGATCGGGGACGGGCGCGAATGAATCGCCAGGGATGCGGCACAAATCCTGTTCGGGGCGCATTCTCGAAAGTACAGGTCGTCCCCCGTCCCCGATCTATCCCGGCCCCCGCAATCGTCCCGGATACTGGTGCAACACGCAGGCTAACGCGTTTCTTGATAACTTGATGGCATCGCCGGATATGGGCTGTCCGCGTTCGGCTGACACGGATCAACGGATTTGCGCCGATATGCACTTTGAGCCAGGCGTCCCTGCATGTCTTTGGGTGAGCCCGGGCGGACAACCGCGCTTGCAGGCCAGCGGCTTGTGTAGCCGATGGCGCTGAGCGCTCGCTGTATCTTGCAGATCGAAACAAGCGGGCTCATAAATTTCTTATGCTCAATAACCGTAGACTTTGAAAGGTAGGGCAACTATTCTTCTCATGCGCTAACCTAGACCATCTGCTCGCCGAGTAAGAAACTTAAGTGGCAATATCAAAGCTAAGGATAGGAAAGCTACTGGTCGTTCCGCTGCTAGTCGCAGCCGGGTCAGCGCTAAACTCACCGGCAATTGCAACACCTTCGGAGCTCGTCCCCTGGGATCAGCTCGGCCAGCTTAGTCTTCAGCAGCTGATGGCGCTGGATGTCGTAGTGACTTCGGTGGCTAAAAAACCACAACAACTCAGCGACACGCCGGCTGCTGTTTTTGTCATCAGCCAGGACGATATTCACCGTTCGGGCGCAACCAGCATTCCCGAGTTGCTGCGAATGGTCCCTGGCATCCAGGTCGCGCGAGTGGAAGTAATCTCTTGGGCGATCAGCGCTCGAGGCTTCAACGATTTCTTTGCCAACAAACTGCTCGTCTTGATCGATGGGCGCAGTGTGTACACGCCGCTCTTTGCCGGTGTGTACTGGGACGTACAGGACACTCTGCTCGAGGATATCGAGCGCATCGAAGTGATACGCGGCCCGGGCGGCACCGTGTGGGGCGCCAATGCCGTCAACGGCGTGGTGAACATCATCACGAAGCATGCAAGTGAGACCCAGGGCAGACTCCTGGCGGCGGGTGGCGGTCATCCGCAAGAACGGGGGTTCGCCAGTCTGCGCCATGGTGGGACACTCGGTGAAGATGCCTATTACCGCTTGTTTGTAAAGGGTTTTTCCCGGGACGTATTCGAGGAGAGCGTTTTCGACGACTGGCGTTCTCTACGCGGCGGATTTCGTGTCGACTGGGATCCGAGTGCAATCGACGCCGTTAGCGTTCAAGGCGAAGCCTATGGCGCTCGATTCAAAGAGCTCGATTTACCATCGGTTAGCCGAGATCCACCTGCGGTTGACGAGGCATTTATTGCCGATGACGTCTCCGGTTGGCATCTCATGGGCCGATGGCAACATACACTTTCCGCTCATGCCGATTTGCTGCTGCAGATATACTACGATCACGTGGAGCGTGATGAGGTCACTCTGCGGCAACAGCACAATATCTTTGATATCGATTTCCGCCATCGGTTTAGATTATCCGAGCACCAGGAACTCATCTGGGGCCTGGGATTTCGACACACCAGCGACAAGTTGGACGAAAGCTTCAAAGTCCGTCTGGGTTTCGAGTTTGACCCAGGCGAGCGCGCTACCCGGATTTTCAGTGCCTTTCTCCAGGATGAGCTGCGGTTGACGGATGACCTTACGTTGACGGTTGGCTCCAAGTTCGAGCACAACAGCTACAGCGGGTTCGAAGTGCAACCGAGCGTTCGCTTGCTGTGGATGCCCGAACCGTCGCAACGCGTCTGGGCGGCGGTGAGCCGGGCCGTGCAGACGCCGTCGCGATTGGTGCGGGATGGCAGGCAATTGCTCTATATTGAACGGCCGGAAACGCCTGACGAGCCATTGTTCTTGTCGACCGTCGCCGATAACAACAGCTTCGACTCCGAGACCTTAGTCGCGTATGAATTAGGCTACCGAATCCAACCTCACAAGCGTTTGGCGCTCGATGTGGCAGCGTTCTACAACCGTTACGATCGGCTCAAGAGCTTCGAGTTCGCAGGATTGTTCGAGGATTCGCTAGTCATCGAAGAACGTTTCGTGCCAGAGAACAAGATCGCGGCAGAAAGCTTTGGCGCGGAGTTGGCGTTGACCTGGCAGCCTACAGAGGAATGGATACTCAAGGGTGTTTACAACTACTTGAAGATCGATGCCCGCACGATCGAAGACGGTGAGGACATTTATTTCGTTCGCTTTACCGAAGAAGGCAGCCCCCGACACCAGGCGTCGCTACGCTCGCAATGGGATCTAAGGAACAACCTAGGGATCGATGTATGGTTGCGTTATGTCGGCGAAACCGCCGACCCTGAATACCCTGACCGAGTGCCGAGCTACATCACCGCAGACATTGGTTTGCGCTGGAAACCTGTCAAGAATCTCGAGCTCTCCCTGGTCGGCCAAAATCTCATTGAGAGTTCGCACCGTGAATCGGTACTGACTTATGGCGAAGTTCAACGGGGTTTCTATGGACGTTTGCGATGGGAATTTGCGGATTGAACCGCATTCCCTTTTCCTCAAGGCGAATGATCCAGCGTTTGCTGCATCGACAGCCTCGACACTAGCTGTTCTTCTGGTAAGGGACGATCGAAGAGATAACCCTGTACGATGTCGCAACCGCAGTTGCGAAGATAAGCAAATTGATCCTCTGTCTCCACCCCCTCGGCAACGACCTGTAAATTCAGCGCACGCGCCATCGCGATTGTCGCCTCCACAATCGCCGCATCATCGGGGTCGCGGGTGATGTCCTGCACAAACGATCTGTCGATTTTGACAGCGTCGATCGGCAAGCGTTTCAAATAACTCAACGATGAGTATCCCGTCCCAAAATCGTCAATCGCCAGGGACACACCCATGGCGCTCAGGTCGCGCAAATGCTTGACGGCTTCCTCCGCGTCTTCCATGAGCATGCTTTCCGTAATCTCCAACGTCAGGTATTCGGCGGCAAATCCTGTTTCGTCGAGTATCTGTTGCACCATGAGCGCCGGATTTCGTCCTCTGAGTTGGCGTGATGACAAATTGACGGACGCTTTTATGGGTGCGGCCTGTGTTTCGTTCCACGCCTTTGCTTGTGTGCAGACCGTGTGCAGAATCCATTCGCCAACCGACACAATGAGCCCTGTCTCTTCCAAGATCGGAATGAAGTCCGCCGGTGGCACCAGCCCCGTGTCGGGTCGTGCCCAGCGTATCAACGCCTCGGCCCCGACGATGCGCCGCTCTCCGATCTCACACATCGGTTGGTAGTGCACTATGAACTCCTCGCGCGACAGTGCACGACGAAGGCTGTTTTCCATTTCGAGGCGCTTGAGCGATCGCTCGTGCATATCAGGGTCGAAATAGCCGTAACTGTTGCCGCCCAGCCCTTTGACATGATACATGGCGGTATCCGCATTTCTCATCAAAGTCTCTGCATCCTGGCCGTCATTCGGGCAGACCGCCATGCCAATGCTTGATGTGGTGTGTAGCTCGTGGCCCAGACACCGAAAAGGTTGCTCCAAGCCCGTGTTAAGTTTGTTGGCGACCTCCCCGGCATCTTCGGACGAGGAAACAGAACTCAGCAGTATCGTAAACTCATCGCCGCCCAAACGCGCTACCGTATCGTCTTTTCTGACGAGCCCAATGAGACGCTCCGCCACCATGTTGATCAAGCAGTCGCCGACCGCATGTCCCAACGTATCGTTGATGTTCTTGAACCGATCCAGATCCAGAAACAAGACGACTAACGGTTTTTGCCGTCGGTGATAATGCCCAATCGCCTGAGTCAGCCGGTCTATGAACAACTCGCGATTGGGAAGTCCCGTGAGCGTGTCATGATATGCCTGATACTTTAATTGTTCGTTAAGTTTTAGTAGTTCAGAGGCGCGTTGTTCGAGCTTGCCGTCGCGGTCCTGAATCTCCGCCAACATCTCATTGAACGCATCCATGAGCGTGCCAAGCTCGTCATGCCGGCGTTCCTGCACGCGGATCCCATAGTCCTTATTTGTGGAGATGATCTTTGCAGTTTGCGCAAGGCGCAAGATGGGCGTAGATATTCTGCTTTGCAGCCTCGATGAAAGCGCGACGATGACCGAGAAAGAAATCAATAGCACGATCGCGACGACAATGGCTTGATAGCGGAGCTGGGCGTATAACGTTGTCAAGTCTGCCTGCAGATAGATTGTTCCTATCGATTCACCGTCATAGATGATCGGTCTAAGCACTTCGAAGTGGCTTGAATCAGGCGCATGGCGGGATTGTACGAGCTTTTTGGGCAGAATCCTGATGCCGATATCACTGCGTGTATAACTTGCGAACAACACAAGGTCCTTGGAATAGATCCCAGCCGCCGTGATGGGGGATTCGGCGGCAAGCGCCGAGAGCGTCCGCTGCGCGGCGGGCTGATCTTCGAAAAGCAATGCGGAAGCACTATTCGCGCCGACGATCGTCGCTTGGGTGGAGAGGCGCTCCAGCAGCGCGTGCTTTGCTGTTACGACATTATTGATACCGAACGCAAGCGTTGACATAACCAAGGCGACACCGCTAATTGCGACGCTCATGAAAATAAGCTTGCCCTTGATAGACAGATCGGAAAAAACCGGCCTGGTTTTCATTCCTGGCGGCTTTCCCTGACAATGCGAGCAAGCTTTAGCAGTTCAGAGCTTAGAACCAATCGTGCGCGTTGCGCGGCTCCTACATTGATCGCAAAACGCACCTTGTTTCCGGCGACAATAAACTCAATGATGCCTCCATTGTCGGAGAAGCTCGGTGTTTCACCCACCGTCAACACGCTGGAATCGCGCAGGAGTTCCACGAGCTCTGGTATGGCCTGACCCTCGGATCGGGCGATGAACAAGACGTGACAGTGACTGGTTTGAGTGACGTCCGCTATGCGCCTCAGCGTTGCTTCCCGGCCGTGGACTTTCTTACCTGCAATAAACTTTTCCAGCGCACGATCAAGCGGAGTGGTGCCCATCACACAGAAATTGAGGGATGCGTCCTCAACGGTTTCGACTTCGTTCGGCCAACTAACGAATTTCGCGAAATTGAACAGAAACGCCGCTTTGAGCTGATACTCTCGTGAGAGCGGGGGTGTCGGATATTCGCTAGACGCCGACGCCACGTAAACCGCACTCAGCAATATAAGCAGAACGGATGGTAAAAGCCCCTTTTTCTCCATCGCATCGCTGCCCTTGTCGCGGAAACACGGTCGCACCTATCAATCCTCAACCGAAATAGTTAGGGTGATCGATCCGAATACATCGCGGCATGCGGCAACGATCTCATCGAATTCAACCCTTCGCGAAGTCTGCCGGGGTTGCGGACGTTATCTGTAGATAACCTAAAGAGATGGTCTTGTGCCTTGTCAGGTACCATGAACTAAAAAATCCGTTTCCCTACTTTCCGCACGGGCCGCCCGACTTGCCAAGATAAACGGAATAGCGTTAGTCAGCTCTACATTCCTTGATCATTATCGAGCCGCCATATGGATAGTCAAGGGATGAAGTACCTGAGGAGCCTTCAAGAGGTGGCAATCTGAGGTGAACACGAATACTCCTGATTCGCTGCGGTTCGGGACAACACTTGACGCATGACTTTGACGATGATGACGGCATATTCGTCAAAGAAAATTGCCAGTGTTCTGCGTCAACGCCGATTGTGCACCCTGTGGCTTTCAAACCAGCGCCGCATCCGCCAGAGGCTGGCCTCCTGCCGCTAGCCTGCAAGTTGCACCAGCCGATCATGGGCCAACTACCGAAACCCGATGTAGCCGCTTCGAATCCTCTTTTTCCGCGGTTCTCTGCAGGGTACGGTTGGTGACCGGCCCAGGATCGATCCGGGCCCTCGCTTGTCCTGGTACGCCTGCACGGGCTGTTCACTCAAGTCGTAGCGACGGCTATGCCTTTCGCTCCACAGCGGCGTCCAGCCGCACCTGGCCGGCGCGATCATCCCGGCGACCGGTGCAACATGCAGGTTAGCCAGATTTCCCAGAATTCCCGATCCCTTCGTGCAATATGCAGGTTATGTCGGCGACAAAAATAAGAACAAGATGACTATAACAAGAATTAAACTACTATACGGTTCGACACGAGTCCGCCAGGCGCCAATTAGGTCGATTCCCCACGCGACGCAGGCCGGCCGATGGCGACCACGCCTAGGGCCTTTCGTGTCGACCAACGGTTCACGCTCGGAAATCACCAAGGAGAGAGGAATGTTTAACAACCAACAATTGATCACGCCTTTGTTCGCTTTGTCTGCCGTAACCATGCTTCTGTCGGGATCCGTCTGCGCGGGCAAGAACAACAGTGCCCTGGAGCGCCTCGGCAAACATATCTTTTTTGATGAATCGCTGTCGGTCAACGGCAACCAGTCTTGTGCCACGTGTCATGGCCCGGAGGCCGGCTGGACCGGTCCCGACAGCCATATCAACGCCCACGGCGCGGTCTACGAGGGCTCCGTCGCAGGGCGATTCGGCAATCGCAAGCCACCCAGTTCCGCGTACGCGACACCAAGCCCGGTCTTTCACTACTGGGAGAAGGAGGGGCTTTTTGTCGGTGGAAATTTCTGGGACGGGCGCGCCACCGGCGAAAAGCTGGGCAACCCCGCCGCCGACCAGGCCCAGGGGCCGTTTCTCAATCCGCTGGAACAGGCACTGGATGCGCCCGACAAGGTCGTCGAGCGGATCTGCAGCGGTTCCTACGACCAGCTATTCACCAGAGTCTGGGGTGCGGAGGCCTGCGATCCAACCAAGGTGGACGAAGCCTACGACTATGTCGCGTTGTCGATCGCGGCATACGAGGCGTCCCCCGAGGTGAATCCGTTTTCTTCGAAGTACGATGCCTATCTGGCGGGCAAGGCGAGGCTGACCGGGAAGGAAAGGCGGGGACTCAAGTTGTTCCGTGGCAAGGCAAAGTGCAGCCAGTGCCATACGATCTCAGGTAAGGCGCCGCTGTTCACCGACTTTACCTTCGATAATATCGGCGTGCCGCGCAATCCGGAAAACCCGTTCTACACCCAGGTTGAGTTCAACCCCGAGGGGGACGCTTGGGTGGATAATGGGCTGGGCGGTTTTCTGGAAACAAGAGACGACTATGAACTCTATGCCGATGAGAACTACGGCAAGCAGAAAGTACCGACGCTGCGCAATGTCGACAAGCGCCCCGGTCGGGGTTTTCGCAAGGCGTATGGCCACAACGGTTACTTCAAGAGCCTCGAGAGCATCGTGCACTTCTACAACACGCGCGACGTCAAACCGCGGTGTGCCGATAAGTTCACCACCGAAGCGGACGCACTCGCGCAACGCTGCTGGCCGGCGCCCGAGGTTGCCGAAAACGTCAACATCGACGAACTCGGTGATCTCGGTCTGAGCCGCGGCGAGGAGCGTGCCCTGGTCGCCTTCATGAAGACCCTGTCGGACGGCTATGGGCGGACCTCACATGACGACGATGAGGGTGAAGATGAAGATGACGAAGATTGAGTCGCTGAATCGAGGTCGTGAACTGACGAGACAGCAGGGCAATCATCAACAGCGCCGGTATCACTCTTGAAGCGAAATGCACCTGCCCCGCCGGTGCGGGGCAGGTGCCGTGTGCATCCGCTTAGCAGGCGCTTTCACCAGCCCTGCGCCGGTCGTCGGTGTGCGCCGTCAGACAAACAGATTCACACCCGCTTGCAGTGCGCGCGGTAGAAAAATCGCAGCGCCCACCCATTCGGTGATCTCGGATGGGTCCAGGTCTTTGACCGATCCCGGAGCGGTGGCGATGACCTCCAGCATCGCGCCTGACACCAACCCGGCGATGGCTTTCTTGGTGCGCACGATGGGGAGCGGGCCATGGAGCCCCCTGGCGTCCAGGGTATGTGCGCTTGTGGTCCTGGCTTCGTCCGCATAGTCGCGTAGGATTCAGGGGTTGAAATGACCGGCCGGTCAACCCTTCGGTCAAAAAAACACGACTCCGTTCAGTTCATGCGCTCGATGCGCAGCGTCTTGATCGCCGGTCCCAGCACCTGCACGACCTCGGGTTCGTTCCTGGCCTTGGCGAGCAGGATGATCCCTTCGAGATAGGCCAGCATGGCCGCCGCCGTCGCCTCCGTATCGAGCGGCGCCACTTCGCCGCGCGCCACCGCTTCATCCAGGGTGTCGCGAAAGCGGGCGCTGGCCTTGTCGAAAACCGCGGTCAGCCTGGCCCGCAGTACGTCGTCACGGGTGCTCACCTCCAGGGCCAGGTTGCCGAACAGACAGCCGGGCATGCGCCCTTCGAGGTCTTTGGCGGCCTTTTGCCAGTGGTAAGCGGCATCGATCAGACAGTCGAGTCGCGCCATCGGCGGCAGTTGGCGATCGAAGGCCTCGGCGACGAATCCGTGCGCCCAGTCGTCGGCCATCACATCGATGACGGCCAAGGCCAGGTCGCGCTTGGAGGGGAAAAAATGGTAGAAGCTCCCTTTCTGTACGTGCGCATGGTCGCAGATCTCTTTGACGCCGACATCGGCATAACTGCGGCCGTGAAACAGGCCGCGCGCGGTCGCGAGAATACGACTTCGCGTCGTGGATTCGACGTTCATGCCCTGAGTTTATTTGACCGATCGGTTAAGTCAAGTGTCGTGCGCACCGGCGGTCGACGGCGACCCACTTCCCGCGCTGAAAAACAAGCCCGCCGATGACGGCGCTGCGACGCGAACCGGCCTTGTGTTAAGGTGCCCGCCACGTTGAATTCGAGGGTCGGAAGATGGTCGTACTCGTACTTGGGCTGGTAGTCTTTTTTGCCGTGCATTCGGTGTCGATTGCCAACGAAGCATGGCGCGACCGCATGGTCGCGAAGCACGGCGAGCGCGTCTGGCAGGGGGTGTACGCCGTTCTTGCCGTCGTCGGATTCGTACTCATCGTCTGGGGCTACGGGCTCGCCCGCCAGGAACCGCTGGTCGTCTACTCCCCGCCAGCGTGGCTGCGTCACGTGGCGATGTTGCTGCTGGTGCCGGTGTTCCCGTTGCTGCTCGCCGCCTATCTGCCGGGGCGCATCCAGGCGGCTACCAAGCACCCCATGTTGGCGGCCACCAAGTTGTGGGCCTTCGCCCATCTGCTGGCCAACGGCATGCTGGCCGACGTGCTCCTGTTCGGCGCCTTCCTGGCCTGGTCGGTGGTGGACCGTATCTCCATGAAGCGCCGTGTGCCGCGTGCGGTCCCGGGTGCGCCGCCGTCGAAGGCGAACGACGTCATCGCGGTGGTCGGCGGCCTGGCGCTCTACGTTGCATTCGTATTCTGGCTGCACACCTGGCTGATCGGTGTGGCGCCCGTCGCGCGCTAATCGCTATCGACGATCACCCGAGCGACTACCCACTGGCACGTATATCGCTGCTCGATGTGAGTGAGAAGCGCGTCGACGTTTGCGTAAACTATGCGCTTTGTGAATCGCTGCCGCCGTGCGGCACCTCGAACCGGAGCAGTCTATGCTGAGAGAGTTTGTAGGCGCCGCTGTCGCGCTGCTTGTCGCGTGCGGCCCGGCCGTTGTCGCCATCGCTGAACCGTCTGCCCAAGCGGAGGGTGCGCTGCTGGCGAACGCACGCCAATTGACCTACGAAGGCAAGCGCGCCGGGGAGGGCTACTTCGGTACCGACGGCAGGCGTATGATCTTCCAGTCCGAGCGCGAGCCGGGCAATCCCTTCTATCAGATCTATCTGCTCGACCTCGAAACCGGCGATGTGGAGCGCGTGTCTCCGGGGATCGGCAAGACCACCTGCGCCTGGCTCCATCCCGACGGGAAAAAGGTGCTCTATGCGTCCACGCATCAGGACCCGGAGGCCGCCGCCAAGATGCGCGCCGAGCTCGATTTTCGCGCCGCCGGAAAAACGCGTCGCTACGCGTGGGACTACGACGAGCATTTCGACATCTATGCCCAGGATCTCGCCAGCGGTCAACGAGTGAACCTCACCGACACCCCCGGCTACGATGCCGAGGGCGCCTATTCGCCCGACGGCCGGCAGATCGTGTTTGCCTCCAACCGGCGCGCCTACGGCGGCGAGATGACCGCGGAGGAGGCGGCGGTGTTCGAGCACGACAAGTCCTTCATGATGGACCTGTATCTGATGAATGCGGACGGCAGTCACGTGCGGCGGCTGACCGACGCCCCGGGCTACGATGGCGGCCCGTTTTTCAGCGCTGACGGCAGCCAGATCACCTGGCGGCGCTTTTCGCGCGATGGCGCCACCGCCGAGATCTATGTGATGGATCTGGCCACCGGCGCGCAGCGGCAGGTCACCCGCCTGGGCATGATGTCCTGGGCGCCGTATTTCCATCCCGGCGGCGACTACCTGATCTTCGCGTCGAACCGGGAGGGATTCGCCAATTTCGAACTGTATCTGGTCGATACGCGGGGCAGGCAGCAACCGGTGCGGGTGACCTACACCGACGGTTTCGACGGTCTGCCGGTCTTTTCCCCCGACGGCCGACGCCTGTCCTGGACCTCCAAGCGCGGCGCCGACGGCAGCAGTCAGATCTTTATCGCCGACTGGAACGACGCCGCGGCGCGGCGTCTGCTGGGTCTGGACAAGCAGGGCGGCGCGGGTGGCGAGCACCCGGCGGTTGCTGCGCCGGGCGGTACCGCGCAGGCGATCCGCGCCGAGGATGCGCGCCTGCACGTCGAACGCCTTGCCTCCGAGGAAATGGCGGGACGCTTGACCGGCACCGCCGGGGAACGCATGGCCACCGACTACGTGGCGTCGGTATTCGAACAGCTCGGGCTCGAGCCGGGCGGCGACGACGGCAGTTATTTCCAGCGTTTTGCGTTCACCGCCGGGGTGCGCCTGGGCGAAAACAACGCGCTGAAGGTCGTGACCGGCGACGCGGGTCGCGCGCTCGCGCTGAACGAAGACTGGCGTCCGCTGTCGTTTTCGACCGGCGGCGACGTCGCCCCGGCCGAAGTCGTGTTTGCCGGGTACGGCATCACGGCGCCCGGCACCGGCAAGATACCCGCCTACGACTCCTACGGCGAGCTGGATGTGGCGGGCAAGTGGGCCATGGTGCTGCGCTTTCAGCCCGAGAACGTACCGCCGGAGTGGCGGCGCCATCTGGTGCATTATTCGGATCTGCCGTACAAGGCGTCGGTGGCCAAGCGCAACGGTGCGATCGGTCTGATGGTGGTGACCGGCCCCAACGCGCAGGCGCGGGACCGCTTGGTGGCGCTCGAGTTCGAGGCCAGCGCGAGCGCTACCGGCATCGCAGGCGTGGCGCTCAGCGACGCGCTGGCCGACGATCTCCTCGGCGCATCGGGCCAGGACCTGCAGGCCCTGCACGACACGCTCGACAGGGGCGAGAACGTGGCCGGGTTTGCATTGCGCGATGTCCGGGTCGCCGCCGGTATCGACATCGTCAGCGAGCAGCGCCACGGGCGCAATGTCATCGGCTGGCTGAGCGCGAAGGCGGCGCGCGGCGCGCCGCCGGTGCTGCTTGGCGCCCACGTGGATCATCTAGGGCGCGGCGAGACCCCGGGGTCGCTGGCCGTGGACGACGAGCGTGGCGCCGTCCATTACGGGGCGGACGACAATGCCTCGGGCGTGGCGGCCATGCTGGAGGTCGCCCAGTATCTGTCCGGGCTCGCCGCGCAAGGGCAACTCGGCGCGGTACGCGACATCGGATTCGCCGCCTGGTCGGGTGAGGAACTGGGCACGCTGGGCTCCCAGCACTACGTGGACGCACTCGCCGGCGACGGCGATCTGCAGGGGAAGATTGCCGCGTATCTCAATATGGACATGGTCGGACAACTGCGCGAACAGGCGTTCGTGCAGGGTACGGGCTCGAGCAGCACCTGGGCGCGTGAAATCGAACGCCGCAACGTGCCGGTGGGGCTGCCACTGACGCTGCAGCTCGACCCCTATCTGCCCACCGATGCCACGCCGTTTTATATGCAAGGCGTACCCGTCCTGAATCTGTTCACCGGCGCGCACGAAGACTATTCGAGCCCGCGCGATACACCCGACAAGCTGAACTACGAGGGCATCCGGGATATCGCGCGCCTGGTGGCCGGTATCACGCGGTCGGTGGCGCGCGCTGCCGAGGCACCGGATTATCAGCGGGTGGCGCGGCAACAGTCGGGTCTGGGGCGCAAACACCTGCGGGCTTACCTGGGTACGATTCCCGCATACGGGCAGGATGAGAACGTCAACGGCGTCAAGCTGCAGGGGGCGGTAAAAGGCGCTCCCGCGGAACAGGCCGGTATCGCCGCCGGTGACGTGCTGGTGGAACTCGCGGGGGTTACGGTGGACACCATTCACGATTTCATGTCGGTGCTGTCCGGTTTGAAAGTGGGTGAGGCGACGGACCTGGTGGTGCTGCGCGGCGGCGAACGCATCCGGCTCGAGGTCGTGCCCGGTGCCAGAGATTAGGGTCTCGGGTATACGGCAGCCAGGGTAAGCGTTACCCTGTTTGCCGTATCGGTAGTTGCCCTCGGGAAACCGATCTGGAAACCCCTCGAGCGGCAGTTGACTGAAATCCGGTGCGGCACTTTGGGGCTGGCGCGGAGGATTGATGGCCGCGTATTGAAGGTGCGGATGCACATCGCCGAGGGGCTCGGCGCCTGCCGGTGCGAAGCAAATGCTGAACGGCGTTCGGCCCCCTGACCGATGCGCTGCCGAAAACCGGCCCTTCGCCAAGAGCGCTCGGCGCCTGCGGGCACGAATCTAATGCTGTGGGAGGCCAGCCCCCGGCCGATCCTTCAACAATCGCGCCAACCGCCGCTAGTAGCAGGAGACAGAGCTCTACATCAATCCCGGCAGTGAGCAGGCACCATACCCGTATTATGCACCGTTCAAAGTGGCATACGATACTTGCCAACGCCTTTCATGTTCCTCCGGTCATGACGACGGCGGAATCGCTTCGATTCGACTGCGATGGATCGACACATGGCCAGACGACATAAATCTGAGCTCAGACGTGCGCCGGCCACGCAGCAGCATGCCCGTCTGAGCATGGACCTGCTCGAACCCCGCTTGCTGCTGTCGGCCGACGTCTTGGGCCTCGCGGGACTGCCTGGACTGGATTCGCAGCGAGACGACGCGCCCTGGACGGGTCATGCAACGTCGGATTCGGAGTCCAACCTGCTGAACGAGCTGTCCGTGCAGGATGTGGGTACAGACGTTCCGACGTTCGCCGACGGCGAAAGCGGCGCCACTCACCGCCAACTGGTATTCGTCGACACGGCGGTGCCGGACTACGCAGCCTTGGTGGCGCAAATCTCCGCGCAGTCGGACTCCGATAACCTCGTCACTTATCTTCTGGAGGGTTCGCGCGACGGAGTTGCGCAGATCACCGAGGCACTCGGCCAACACCACGGCATTGCGGCCATTCACCTGGTTTCGCACGGTTCGGTGGACGGACTGCAATTGGGTTCAACCTGGCTCGACAATGACAATCTCGGTGACTTCGCGGATCAGTTCACTGTCTGGTCGGAATCGCTCGACAGCGGCGCCGATCTGCTGATCTACGGCTGCGATGTCGCGGCCGACGCACGGGGGCAGGCGCTGGTCGAGGCGATCGCGGTGCTGACGGAAGCTGACGTTGCCGCATCGACCGACCTGACGGGCAATGCCGTGCGGGGCGGTGATTGGGATCTGGAATACAAGGCCGGCATCATTGCGACCGACGTCGCCCTTGATCTGGGCGCGCAGCGTACATTCAGCGGCACCCTGGGTGTCGCGACCTTCCAGGTCGGTTTCGGCGGCTATATCGGCACGGACATGGACGATACCTATATCGACAGCACCAGCCCCGACACGTCGTTCGGGCTATCCGACGACCTTACCGCGACCGAAAGTCAACGCCAGGCGCTGATCCGCTTCGGTCACATCTTTGCCGCCGACGGCGGCCCGGTCCCGGACAACGCCTTGATCAATTCGGCCACCCTGACCCTGGATGTGTCGGGGACCAATGCGGGCGCCAGTATCAGCGCCCATCGCATGCTCACCGGTTGGTCGTTCACCTCCGAATGGAACGACTTCGCCAGCGGCGGGGCCGGCATCCAAGTCGACGACAGCGAGGCTGTGTCGGTCGCGGACGACGTGGTCGACGGCGGCGACGGTACCGCGGTGTTCGACGTAACCGATTCGCTCAATCAGTGGTCGCTCTACGGTGCCGCCAACTTCGGTTGGGTGTTGGACAGCGACGACAGCAGTGACTGGAAGGCCACGTCATTGCAAAAGGGCACGGCCGCGGACCGGCCGCTGCTGACCGTGGACTACACGCCGGTGGATCTGTTCGTCACCAACACTAACGATACCGTGAGCGGCGTGGTCGACACCGACACTATCCAGGTAGGCGGCAACTTCGGGGCCGACGGCGTGTCGCTGCGCGAAGCCATTTATGCGGCCAACAACACGGGTGGAACGACCGTGGTCGGCTTTCAAATCGGCAGCGGATTTCAGTCGATTGCCTTGAGCGGCGTCCTGCCGGAAATAGACAACAGCATTGTGCTCGACGGCCGAACCCAACCGGGCTACTCAGGCACCCCGCTGGTCGAAATCAACGGCTCGTCGCTTGGCGCCGGTGTCGATGGCCTGACAATCAGTGCCGGTAACTCGACGGTGCGCGGTCTGATGATCAACGAGTTGACCGGCGCCGGCATCTTCATGTACGGCGGCGGGGGAAATCTCATCGCCGGCAACTATATCGGCGTCGACTCGACCGGCGCGGGCGACCGTGGCAATACCGAGGACGGTATCCATATTCAGAGCAACAACAATGTCATCGGCGGGGATACGTCCGCGGAGCGCAACATCATCTCTGGTAACGACACCAACGGTATTCTGCTCAGCGGCGGTGCGTCGGGAAACCAGATTCTCGGTAACTACATCGGTCTAGGCGCGGACGGCGGCACCGCCCTCGGCAACGCGCAAGAAGGCATCCGTGTCCTGAGCGGTTCGAATGGCAACTTCATCGGCGGGCCGAATGCGGGCGAGGGCAATGTCATTTCGGCCAACGGTGACGAAGCGATTGTGTTCGATGGCGTCGGCACCGACGGCAACTCGGTGCGAGGCAACTACGTCGGCCTCAATGCCGCGGGTGACGCCGGCCGCGGCAATGGCGGCAACGGGATCTTGATCAGCGCCGGCGCCAGCGGCAACGTCATCGGCGGCAACGGCGCTGGCGAGGGCAATGTCGTTTCCGCAAACAGCGGAAACGGCATCGTTATCGAGGACCCGGGTACCAGTAACAACGTGGTGCTGGGGAACTACATCGGCACCGGCGCCGATGGGCTGAGCATCATGGGCAACGGCGACAAGGGCATCCTGGTGATGCTGGGCGCCACCAACAATACCATTGGCGGTAGCGGCGATGACGACGGCAATCTGATCGCGAACAACGCAGGGCCGGGCGTGCGCATACTGGATAACGCAACCGTTGGCAACGCAATCCTGGGTAACGCCATCCATTCCAACACGGGCCTCGGTATCGACATCTACGGGCCCAATTCCGGGGCGACCGAAAACAACGATGCCAAGGACTCGGACGCCGGCCCCAACAATGTACAGAACCGTCCGGTACTGAGCTCGGCGGTGGTCAACAGCGCCGGTGATCAGGTGACCATCGGTGGTACGCTCAACAGCGAACCGGGTAAGACCTTCCGCATCGAGTTCTTCAGCAACGATAACAGCGAGGTCTCCGGCGAGGGCGAGTCGTTCATCGATGCGATCGACGTCACGACCGACGGGGTGACGGGCGACGTCAGCTTCGCACCCATGCTGCCGGCGTCCCTCGCGGCGGGTGACTATGTCACGGCGACTGCGACCGAGCTGGTCACCGGCACGCCGCGCAGCACGTCCGAATTCGCGACCAATAGCGTCGTCAAATTCAGGCCGTCCGTCAATGTACAAAGCGGGTCGGTAAACTATACGGAAAATTCGTCTCCGGTATCGATTTCCCCAGTGGCCACGGTGTCGGACCCGGATGCCAGTGATTTCAACGGCGGCAGCCTGACCGTGAGCATCGCCTTGAACGGTTCCGCCAAAGATCGTCTGGCCATCAACGACGAAGGTGCCGGGCCCACCAACATCACGGTCGTGAGCAACGAGGTTTACTACGGCGGCAACAAGATCGGCACCTTCGGTGGCGGCACCGGCCATCTGGATCCGCTGATCATCAACTTCGATACCAATGACGCCACTGCGGCCGCGGTCCAGGCCCTGGTGGAAAACATCACCTTCGCCAATGTGTCGGAGCTGCCGGACGCCACCGACCGCACCGTCGAGTTCACCCTGGTAGACAGCGACGGTCGGAGCGGAGACAACGATACGCGCAGCGTGACCGTCACCCCGCTCAACGACGCCCCGGTGCTGGCGGATGACGCACCGACCCTGACCACGATCACCGAGGACGACTTCACCTCAGCCGGCGACAGCGTCGCCGCGATCGTGGTGGATGGCTCCATCACCGATGCCGACGGTGCGCCCGTCGAGTCCATTGCCATCACCGCGGTCGCAGATACCGACGGCACCTGGCAATACTCGACCGACAACGGTGGCAGCTGGAGCGCTGTCGACGACGGCTCACTGGCCGCCGATCACGCGCTGCTGCTCGACGGCACCCTGAGCGGGGCCGGTACGCAGAAGCTGCGTTTTGTGCCCGATGCGAGTTTCACCGGTAGCGCGACCTTCACCTTCCGCGCCTGGGATCACAGTACGGGTGCCGCAGGCGCCTACACGGATACGACGATCGCGGGCACTACGACGGCCTTCTCCAGCGCGACCGATACGGCGAGTATTAGCGTAGTTCCGCCCGATATCAGTTCCAATCTCGTCGTGCATCTGGAATTCGAAGAAGGGACGGGCAGCAACGCCTTTGATTCCACGGCCAATGGCAACGACGCCCTGCTGGACGCCGGCGCGGAGGAGGATTGGACCACGGGCCCGGTCGGCGGCGCCTTTCATTTCGATTCTGCCAGCGGCGACGAAGACTTCTTTGTCATCCCCAATAGCCCTTCGGTGCAGGACCTGCAGGAGGGCGACTTCTTCACGTTGTCGGCTTGGTTCAAACCCGATGACATACCGGGCGGGGCCGTCGCCGCCGACAACGACTACGCCTACGGCATCCTGGTCAAGGAAGGGGACCACACCGGGCTGTGGTACCGCGCCGATCAACGCTTCGAGTTCCAGCACTGGACCGGTTCCGGCTATATCAATCTGGTCAGCGCCGGCACCTATAGCGCCGGCGCCTTTCACCATATCGCCGTCAGCCTGGATCGCCCGGCGGGTACCGCGACCCTCTATATCGATGGCGCGCTGGAGAACAGCGTCGGTTTCACGCCTGCCTCGGCGTCGGGAGAATACGGCTCCGAGACCTGGAAGGTGGGCACGGCGGGCGACGATTTCACCGCGGGTAATTCGGCCTACGCGGCGAAAGGGACGATCGATGACGTGCGGATCTACTCGCGTACCCTGTCCGGCGGGGATGTCTCTGCCATGTTCGCGCTGGGCAACGATGCGCCGACCTTGACCAGCTTTCTGGGACCTGTGACCTCCGGTGGCGAAGATACGCAGATAGCGATCACCTTCGGCGATTTGGCCGTTCAGGGTGACGAAAACGACAGCGACGGCACGGTCGATGCGTTCGTGGTCAAGTCGGTCACCAGCGGTACACTGAAGATTGGCGCCACGGCGGGCGGCGCGACCGACTGGGCTGCCGGTACGAACGATACACTCGATGCGACGACCAATGCCTATTGGACACCGGCCGAACACGCCAACGGCACGCTGGATGCGTTCGAAGTCGTGGCCCAGGACGACGGGGAGATGGAGTCATCGAATCAAGTAGCGGTGCAGGTGACGGTCACCAACGTCAATGACGCACCCACGATCAGCGGGGGGCCCTACAGCCTGGGGAGCATCGACGAGGATGTCACCATGACCGGTGTGCAGGTGTCGACGGTCCTCGCCGGCCTCACCACGGGTGACAGCGACGGCGACACCTTGGGTCTGGCAACGGTGGCCGCCTCCGGCAACGGCGCCTGGCAGTATTCGACGGATTCCACCGACGGCAGCGACGGCAGCTGGAGTGCCTTCGGAGCGGTCGACGGCAGCAGTGCCTTGCTGCTTGCGAACAGCAGCTGGTTACGCTACGCGCCTGACGGTGTGAACGGTGAAAACGTTGCCATCACCTTCCACGGTTGGGACGGTACCAGCGGAGCGGCATCGATGACCGGTACGCCGTCGACGGCGAATCCGGGGGCCGGCGGCGGCACGACGGCATTCTCGACCGGTACGGCCAGCGCGAACCTGACGGTGACGCCGCTGAACGATACGGGCAGTGTCAGCATCGACGATACCTCGCCGGATAAGAACCAGCTCCTGACCGCCAGCGTCAGCGATGCCGACGGGGTCTCGGGCGCGATCGGCTACCAGTGGTACCGCGGCGGCGCGCCGATCGGCGGCGCCACGGCCAGTACCTATACCACCACGCAAGACGATGTGGGCGCGGTGCTGTCGGTCGCGGCCGATTACACCGATGACGAAGGCACGCTCGAGAGCCTGATCAGTGCTGATACGATGGCTGTCGCCAACGCGAATGTTCTGGACGGTGTGTGGTTGAGTACCAAAGGGGATGTATCGGGGAGCGGCACTCTTGGGGACACCAATTGGGACAAGGACACCGTCCTCGAAGTGGCCGATCCGAACTTCGCGCTCGAACCCGGCACTACCAATGGAACCTTTGACAGACTGTTCGACCTCGTTAGCGACTTCGGTGCTGATCCCGATACCGAATTGACGGGTCTACACGTTGTATCCAGAAACGTCGTTGTGGGCGGCAGCATTTTTTTGCAGGAGGGCGACGTGTTGTTCTCGGTGAACGGAGCTCAGCCTACGCTTACCAGCAATAACACCCTCGCTACGATAGGGAAGAGCGACGT
>CBDUNM010000039.1:0-33911 GCA_965368585.1 uncultured Chromatiales bacterium
TGTCCGGGATGGGCGGTATGTCCGGGATGGGCGGTATGTCCGGGATGGGCGGCATGTCCGGGATGGGTGGTCAATGGGTATGGCAGCCTAGCGGCATGGGCGGTATGTCCGGGATGGGCGGCATGGGTGGCATGTCCGGGATGGGCGGCATGGGTGGCATGTCCGGGATGGGCGGCATGGGTGGAATGTCCGGGATGGGCGGCATGGGTGGAATGTCCGGGATGGGAGGGATGTCAGGCATGAGCGGTATGTCCGGCTACTTCCAGATCACTCCGCAGGGACAGATCTATTTCTACCCGGCGCAGAGCGGTATGTCCGGAATGAGCGGTATGGGTGGCATGTCTGGAATGGGTGGCATGTCTGGAATGGGTGGCATGGGCGGTATGTCCGGGATGGGCGGTATGTCGGGGATGGGCGGCATGTCCGGGATGGGCGGCATGTCGGGCTGGACGCCACCTCAGTGATCGCGAAGGAGTAGGGATGAGGAGGCGCTCGTCTCTTAATTCCGACCAGTAAATTTGGGCACAGGGAAGTGCCCAAAGCTTTATCCAAGAAGGGGGACTGCGATGCGTAGCCAGCAACGAAATTTTTCTGTACTCATTTGCCTGTTGAGTCTGATGACGCCCGCCACGATCTTGGCGGAAGCGAACTACGCAGCGGCCAAGTGGGATCCACTGCATTTCAAACCGGCGATCGAAACAGCGACCGATGAACAGTGCTTGGTCTGCCATCGCGAAGTGCTTGAGCGTCGCGTGCTGGACAAGGCTCCTGCCGGTGTCGCGGCCAGCGAAACGCTGGCCTGGTATCAGACCCTGGATACCTACGACGGCCCGCAAGAGACATTCCACCGGCGTCATCTGGTGACGGATTTCGCCAAAGAGGTGATGGAACTGCGCTGCACGACCTGTCATCAGGGCAACGATCCGCGTGAAGAGACTGCCAATTCCTCGGCTACCGGCAGCGCTGAGTTGGTGCAACGCAAGATGGTGGTTCCCGATGTATGCCTCATGTGCCACGGCAAATTCAACTATGCCGTCATGGGGGTTCCCGGGGAATGGCCGCAGCATGCGGAACTGTTTGGCAATAGCTGCCTGACCTGTCACGTCGCTATTCGTACCGAGCGTCACAACGTCAATTTCCTGCAAGCGGAAGCCATCGAAACCGCGGGCCGGCAAAATGCGGATGCCTGCTACGGCTGTCATGGCGGGCGAGCCTGGTTTCGCACCAACTTTCCATATCCGCGACACGCATGGCCCGGGGGCGGTGACGCAGTGCCCGATTGGGCGAAAGATCGCCCTACCGAATCACAGCCGCGGTTTCTGTCGAACCTGAACACCGTATCGGGGGCGGCACTCTCACAGCGGGTAGCGGGAGACAGTCAATGAGCGACGCAGACAAATTCGATTTCCTCAACGGTCGACTCAACATGACGCGGCGGTCGTTCTTAAAGTCGAGTGCGGCGGGCGCAGCCGCGTTGGGCGTCGGTGGTCTGATCAAGAGCAAGAAAGCCGAGGCCTTCGCCTACGAGCCTTACCCACGCGACGACCAGCTGCATACCGTGGTGACCAGCTGCGCGCACAATTGCGGTTCTCGCCATATGTTGGTGGCGCACAAGAAAGGCGATGTCATCGTGCGCATTTCCACCGACGACGGGCGCTATCAGAAGGACGGCTATTTCGGCAAAGACACCGAGGAGGAGCCGCAGTTGCGCGGGTGTCTGCGCGGGCGTTCGTATCGCCAGCGCCTGTATTCGGCAGAACGGCTGCTCTATCCGATGATGCGTGTCGGGGAGCGCGGCGCAGGGAAATTCAAGCGGGTGTCCTGGGACGAGGCGCTCGACTACACCGCGCGCAAAATGATCGACATCAAGAATAATTACGGTTCGCAGGCACTGCTCGACCAGTCATACGCCGGTGCGTCTTACGGCGTGCTGCACAAGTCCGATCAGATTGAAGGCCTGTTGGGCCGTTTTCTCGGCATGTTCGGTTGCCGAACCAACTCCTGGTCGGTGCCGTCGTACCAGGGCACGACGACCAGTTCGCGCTGGACCTTCGGCACGATCGAAGACGGCAATGAGGACGACGCGTTCGCGCATTCCAAGCTGATCATCATGTGGGGCTGGAATCCCGCCTACACTTTCCATGGCGGAAACACCTTCTACTATATGCGCATGGCCAAGCAGCGCGGTTGCAAGTTCGTGCTGATCGATCCGCAGTATACCGACTCGGCGGCCGCCTACGACGCCTGGTGGATTCCGATCAAGCCAAATACCGACGCCGCCATGATGGCGGGTATGGCCCACTATATCTTCGCCAACAACCTGCACGATCAGGATTTCATCAACCGTTTCGTTCAAGGGATGGACGCGGGGACCATGCCGAACTGGGCGCAAAACACCGCCAACGGCAAAGAGAATTTCAAGGACTACATCCTTGGTACCTACGACGATGTGCCGAAATCACCCGAATGGGCCGCGGAAATCTGTGGCGTCTCGGCGGCGGATATCCGCAAGCTGGCGCATCTGTACGCCACCACCAAGCCGGCGGCGCTCAAGGCATCTTGGGCGCCGGGGCGCAACGCCTACGGCGAACAGTACAACCGCATGGGCGCGGCGCTGCAGGCCATGACCGGCAACATCGGCGTGCTCGGCGGTTGCGCCGAAGGGGTGGGGAAGGCCTGGCACGCCGAAGCGGTCGCCTATCCTTACGATCAGTATGCCAACATCTGGTTTGCGTCGATCAAGTCGGACCGTTGGGCGCATATCGTGCTGAACTACCCGAATGTGACTCGCGAAGAGGCGGGATTGTGGCCGCGGCAGGATCAGTACGACGGGGTAATTCCGAACATCAAGGGTATCTTCTGGCAGGGCTCGGATTGGTTCAATCAGCTGACCAATATCAACAAGGAAATCGCGGCGATCAACAAGATGGAGCTGGTGGTATGCATGGATTCGACCATCACCCCGTCCGGATTGTACGCGGATGTCCTGTTCCCGATCGCCACGCACTTCGAACGGCACGACGTGGCCTTGCCCTGGTACAAGGGCCACTACTATATCCATCGCCCCAAGGTCATCGAGCCCCTGGGCGAATCCAAGACCGATTTGCAGGTGTTCACCGAGCTGGCGTACCGGATTGGCGGAGATGTGTTTGGCAAGGCGTTCAACCCCAAGGCCTCACGCAGTTATTTCCAGCACAACGACGACGTTGACGAGTCCTATCTGTACGACTGGTGGCACAAAGTTCAGGAGCATCAGCACGTCACCATGAGCTGGGAGGAGTTCAAGCAGCGCGGGGTCTACAAATTCAAGCTGGACCAGCCGCACGTGGCGTTTCGCGAGCAGATCGAAAACGGGAAGCCATTTCAAACGGCATCCGGAAAGATCGAGATCCTGTCTTCCGAACTGGCGCAGATCAGCGATTGGTCAAAGACCAAGTACGGCTATCACGTTCCTTCCATTCCCAAGTGGATCGAACCCTGGGAATCACTTAACAGCCCCAAGACGGCAAAGCATCCGTACCACTTGATTTCGCCGCATCCGCGCTCGCGTACGCATTCCATATTCAACAACTGCTCCTGGCTGCGTGAAACCTATGAACAGGAGGTGACGATCAATGCCAGCGACGCCAAGCGCCTGGGGATAAAGACCGGCGATACCGTGGAGGTATGGAACGATCGCGGGCGCTGCGTAGTTCCCGCCTACGTGACGGAGCGGGTCATGCCGGGCGTGCTGGTGCTGCACGAGGGCGCGTGGATGGACCTCGACGAAAACGGCGTTGACCGTTCCGGCAACCCCGATTTCCTGACGCTCGATGAACCCAGCCCCGCCGGGGCCTTCGCGTACAACACGGTGCTGTGCAACATTCAGAAATCGAATCTTGTGCATCGGCCCGGCTGGGACCAACTGGCGACGTCGCGCTCGCACGTGTTCCGCCGCGATCTTTGAACCAGGGGAGGAATGACCGATGGCTGAGAAAAAAGATCGTGCGACCATCAAGGCTGCAATCAAGCGCCGCAAGAAAGAGACCTACACGCCGGTCGATCCCGACCTGCAACTGGGCTTCATTCATAACAACGTCGATTGCATAGGATGTCGAGCCTGCGAAATTGCCTGCAAGGACAAGAACGGTCTGGCGGCCGGACCGCGATTCCGGCGGGTGCAGTACGTCGAAGGAGGCACCTTCCCGGATGTTTATGCGTACAAGGTCAACGTCTCCTGTAACCACTGCGCCGAGCCCGCGTGTCTGCCGACCTGCCCCACCGGCGCAATCTGGAAACGCAAGGTCGACGGCATTGTCGACATCGATTCGACTTTGTGTATCGGCTGCCGGCGTTGCGAGGCGGCGTGCCCGTACGGCGCACCACAGTTCGATCCGGAAGACAACCTGGTCAAGAAGTGCAACATGTGCGTGGACGAGATCGAGGCGGGGCGGAAGCCTTATTGCGTGATGGCGTGCATGATGCGGGTGCTGGATATCGGCCCGATCGATCTGCTGCGCAACAAGCAGTATCCGACCAAGGCGATCGCGCCGCACGAGCAGCCGGTTCGGGCGGTAAAGAACTTCGCCGATCCCGAACTCACCAATCCATCGATTGTATTTGTCGCGCACAGCAAGGGCAGGGTGGACAAATGAATGCGCTGGAGCAGTTTCGGCGGTCAGTCGCGGCCGATCTCCTACAGTTGGCGGTGTTGCACGACCGTGAACTCAACGCGGCAACGATCGCGGACCTGCGTGGCTCGGGTTTCCCCCGGGGCCTCGCCCTGCGCATGGAGTCGGCTATGGTGCGCGACGCGGACGGCTGGCTGAAGCAGTCACTCGACCACCTGTGCGATCCGCCACGAAGGACCGATCTGGACGAGCTGGCAGCCGATTTCGCCGCCATCTACCTGAACCATACCTTGCGGGCTTCGCCGTGTGAGTCGGTATGGATCGATGAAGACGGGCTGGCGATGCAGGAACCGATGTTTCAAGTGCGTGAATGGTACAAGCGTTTCGGTGTTGCAGTACGCGACTGGCGGCAGCGCTCCGACGACCATCTCGTAAACCAACTGGAGTTTCTCGCCTATCTATTGGAACAGGCGGCCGAAATAGACGATTTGGAGCAGGCATCCCGCTTCATGGACGAACACCTCCTGCGTTGGGTGGGTGATTTTGCGCGCCGTGTGGCAACCCGCGCGGCGACGCCTTTTTATGCGGGGCTGGCAGCACTGACTGCCGCACATCTGGACGAGTTGCGCGACGTATTGGCGGCGATCGTTGAGCAACCTCGGCCTTCCAAAGAAGATATCGACCGGCGTATGAAGCCCGGGCATGAAGCCGCGGTCAATATGCGCGAAAGCTATGTGCCGGGTGCGTCCCCCTCATGGTAGCGCCGATAGGCACCCGGTTTATGACCGATCCAATTGATCAACATCCTGTAGTGGAAAGAGAGCATACGATGAAAATTGGTTTATCACTCGTCGCTGCAGCGGCGCTGATGAGCGGCGTGGCGCAGGCGGATAACGCACTCGCGATGAAAAGCGGCTGCCTCGCCTGCCATGCGATGGAGACTATGCTGGTGGGGCCTGCAATCAAGGATATTGCAGCGAAATACAAGGGCGACGACGGCGCGGCGAGTGCCCTGGCTGCCAAGGTCAAGGCAGGCGGCGTTGGTGTGTGGGGGCAAGTGCCGATGCCTCCCAGTACAGCCGCGGAAGCGGATATCGCGACGATCGTCGACTGGATGCTGAATCAGTAACGCCTGGCTTTCGACTCGGCAGGCGAAGCCGCTGTGAGCGTGCTACGCGGCTTGGTCGACGCAGCGCGGGAGGCGTGGTGCCTGCCGACGATCGTCCCCGATCGCTGCGTACACAGTCGTCTGGAGGTCGCCAGCTGCTCGCAATGCGTTACCTGTTGCCCGCGCCAAGCCTGGGAGATGGATGACGACCAGTTGGGACTGAACGTGACGGCATGCGACGGTTGCGGTTTGTGTGCGGCAGCATGTACCGAGGCAGCGATCGTTCAGCCGCTTGCGCTGGATGTCCGCCCGCATGAGGCAGGCCAATTCGCTTTCGCGGCGTGCACATTGTCAGGTGTCGTCGCAGGCGACGGAGTCATTCCCTGCCTGCACGCGATTGGAGTGCGCCAATTGATCGATCTCTACCGGCGTGGAGTCCGCCGGTTGGTGCTTGCCCTCGGGGAATGCGCGGCGTGCGCGCGCGGACAAGCCGAAGCGCTGCACGACCGCGTTGGCGCGTTCAACTGTCTGCTCGGTAATCGCGGTATGTCCCCATTGACCCTGCTCGTGCTTTCCCATGGGCATTGGCGCGGCGCGCAGAGTGCTGCTAATCAGGGAGTTGATCACGACGACCCGATGAGTCGTCGTGATTATTTCCAGGCCATGACCGTCCGGGTCACGCCGCGCCACAGTGATGTCGATGGCGCAGCCGAAGTGGCATTTGCCGAGCCGCCCGGCCGCCTGATTCCCCGTCAGAAGCATGACGAAGTGGCGTTGTTCGCGCCGGGTATCGACGCGCAACGATGCGAAGCATGCGATGCCTGCGTGCGGGTGTGCGAGTACGGTGCCATCACCTTGTCGGCCGGAGCAGATCGCTATGACCTGGATGCCGACGCCTGTAGCGGATGCGGTTTGTGCGTGGACGTCTGTGAAAGCGATGCCGTGACCGTCAAGGCGTGGGCAAGCCAAAGGGTCTTTAGTATCGCGCTGCGCCCGTATCGATGCACGGCTTGCGGTGCTCCGTTTCGCAGACCAGCGATATCGGATGACGTGGGTACGGCACTGTGCCGTATCTGCACGGCGACCGGGCACTACAAAGGACTGTTTCAGGTGTTGGAATGACGCAGCGGTTGGAGTCAAGAGGAGAAAGCAGCTCGAAAGCGAAGCAGAGTCTTTGTGCACGTGTATGCATCTTGCTGGTCGTTTCGTCCTTGTGGTCGACAAGCGTCTTTGCGCAAGCCCCTTACGGGTAATGTGGTCGTGCGATTGCTAAAGCACCCGAACCGGCGGTTCGAATCGCCGGATATACCGACAGCACGGACAGCGCCGACTACAATCGCCGTGCGGGAGTATCTGGTGCCGCAGGGCGTTCCATCGTCGAGGCTTGTTGCGCGTGATTCTGGCGAGGAATCGCCGATCGCGCAGCATTCCGCCGCCGCTGGCCGTGCACTCAATCGTCGCGCATCGCTTGTCAGGCGTGAGTGAACACCGTCATCGATCTGGATCGTCCAGGTCCTTCGCCGCCTTGGTGCCTGCCGCCGGACCTTCAGGCGAAAGATGCAAAGGCCAGACTTCGGTCGTTTTCCGTTTCAAGTCGTAAACAACAATGCGATTGTTGTTGGTATCGGTTACCAGTACCTGTTGGTTGATAACGGCGACGCCACCGGGTTCATTCAGCGCAATATCACCGTCAGCTTCCTCGGCGGGTTGCCCCGACCCGGCCAGGGTTGTAATCGTGCCGGCCTTCGGATCGACGATTTTGAGCTTGTGGTTGTAGGTATCGGCAATGACGATGCGGCCTTCCCTGGTAGAGGCGACGCCGAGCGGATGCTGCAACAGCGCCTGGGCTAAACTTCCGTCTCGATCGCCGAACTCGAACAGACCACGACCGATGAGGGTTGTGACCGCCTCATCGGCAAGGTCTATCACACGAACCGCGGATGCCTCCGGGTCGGCGACGTACAGGCTCTTGCCGTCGATCGTCAACCCGCTTGGCTGACTGAAGGTGGCTTTCTTGACCCCACCGTCGTCAATGCCTTCTATACGCGTGCCGGCCCATATTCCAATGCGCCCTAGATGCGGGCGGTATCGCCAGATCTGATGGCTTCCCGCCATCGCCACGTACAGAAACGTACCGTCCCACGCAAGATCCCAGGGCGAGCGCAGCGCCACCTCCAATGCATCGAACTCGCCCGAAACCAGGTCGCCTAGCTGTCCTGTACCTGCTACGCGGATGACCTTGCCGGCAGACAGATCCACGCGGCGCAAGGCATGATTGCCGGTGTCCGCGACGTACAATTGATCACCCGCGAACACCAAGCCCTGAGGTGCATGAAACCGAGCCTGATTGACGGGCCCGTCTCGCATACCGGCTTGCCCATCGCCAATAATCTGCAGCACCTGGCCGTCGGTATCGGCGACGACGAGCCGGTGATGCAGCGTGTCGCTGATGGCGACCTTGTCGCCGTGCACGGCTATCTTGCCAGGTGCTGCCAGAAAAGACGCTGCGACCTGGTCGCGTTCCAGTGCCATGGGCAGTGGGTGGGGCGACGGCTTGTCCTTGGTTTCTTTGAGCAAACGTTCGACGGTCGCCGCCAGCAATTGCTCGTGTCCTTCCCCCGTTACGTATCCTTCCACGCCACCGAGCGGGTCGAGCACGACCAGTGTGGGCCATGCTCGGGCGCGGTACAAATGCATCATGCTTCGCCCGATATCGTTGACGATGGGATGCCGGCGATCGTAGCGGAGCGTCATGCTGCGCAAAGTAGACAGCCGCCGTTCGTTGTCGAATTTCGGGGAATGCACGCCGATAACAAGCAGATTTTCGCCAAATTTTTCTTCCAATCGTTTCAGTTCTTCGGCGACGTGGATGCAGTTGATGCAACCGTAGGTCCAGAAATCGAGGATGACCACACGACCGCGTAAATCCGCCAGGGTCAACGGCCGCGAAACGTTCAACCAGGGTAAATCCGGCGGGAACTCAGGGGCCGGAATGTTCGCGCCAGCCGCGGCCAAGACTGTCGGAATGCCGGTAAATAGCGACAAAAAATAGAGGCTGAATACGAACGTTCGTGCAAGCGTGACCGATTTTCGATTCATGATTGCGCCTGTGCCGGAAGGGAAGCTTGAAGAATTCGTCGACAGTCATATTGCGCGTCGTCCGAATGGTGCGCAAGGAAAGGTCCGATCCGCGCACCAATTTCGCGGCGTCTGGCAAGCGTCGAACTGCAGCCGCTACGCTCCAAGGTACCGATCTTGTGGTTAGCAGGTGCCGTACAAACTATGGTAGCATCCGACGCCCTGAATATTTACTGCGAACGTCGACGGGTCCGCGGACGCGTCGCAACCCATGCCGCGGTGGTGGAATTGGTAGACACACGAGACTTAAAATCTCGAGGCCTTCGGGCCGTGCCGGTTCGAGTCCGGCCCGCGGTACCATTGTGCCTTTTTGACCCGCATTTGCTTGGCGTCTCAGCCGTTTAACTCCATAACTGCAGTCTCGGCTACCGTGCCCCGCACCCAGGCGGTTAACCTGCATATTGCACGAAGGGATCGGGAATTCTGGGAAATCTGGCTAAGCAGGTTGGCCGATCGGCCGAAGATGCATAGCCGTAGCTATGGATCGAGGGGGATCGGTCAAGATGCGACGCGAGATTTTTCAGAAAACCGATCAGGACAGATTGCAGCTTAACCCCACAACCAGAAAAAGTGCGCACAGCCCGAGATACCAGCGGTGAACTCGCTATCACTGGTCCGCCTTCGTGCAATATGCGGGTTAAGTGGGGCTTTACCGGCCGGCATTTCTCTAGCGGCGGAATCGCCGCGTGGCGTCGTGCCGGATTGCCGATCGGAAAAGGCGGCTGATCAGAATACTTGCCCGTCGGTATTGCGCGGCTGTGGGTTACAGGTTGGCGGATCAGGTACGGCGCGTCGGTTGTGTCAGGCACAGTGCGGGTTGGCTATCGTCGGACGGTTCCGATCGGTTTCTCATATGATCCGCGGTGCGCCGGAATGACTGCGTCAGTTGTCCCCGCAACGGCTCGGCAAGCGGTATGTCGGCCAAAGCACGGGTCATGCACAGCATCCATTGATCACGTTCTTCAGCGCCGATGGAAAAGCGCAAATGCCTTTGCCGCAATCTCGGATGGCCGTATTTCTCTACGTACAGATCCGGGCCGCCCAGCCAGCCCGAAAGGAACAGGAACAACTTTTCCCGCGAAACCCGTAGGCTCTTGGCGTGCAGACCGCGGACCGTTGCGGCTTCGGGCAACTCGTCCATGTAGTCGTAAAACCGGTCGACCAGTTCCCTGACGGCGGGTTCTCCGCCGATTTGTTCATAAGGCGTCGATAGTGACATCTTCAGTATTCACCTTGTCGATATCCCACATTGCAATTGCAAGCTCCCAGAATTCCGCAAGCGTTGCGGGTTCCGGGTCGGGTATGTCCTGATTGAGGAACTTCATCGCAGCCAGCAATGCGTGCAGCGGCGATGATAACTCGATGGGCCTTGCCTGGTCGCGCTTACTGATCTTCTTGCCTGCGGTGTTAAGGGCAATGGGAATGTGCGCATAGCGAGGCGTGGCATATCCCAGCGTGCGTTGCAGGAAGATCTGCCGGGGCGTGGACGTGAGCAAGTCGGCGCCGCGCACGACGTGCGTTATGCCTTGATCGTGATCGTCTACGACCACCGCCAGTTGATAGGCTGTGAAACCATCGGCGCGCCGAATGACGAAGTCTCCGACAGCATGGCCGATGTTCTGGTTGTGACGTCCGGCAATTCGGTCGTCGAAAGCAATGGATCGGGTATCCGTGCGAATTCGCAACGTCTTAGGTCGGACCCCCGCGGGCAGGCCGTTGCGGCAGGTGCCGGGGTAGACCGGTCCTTCGCTCCCGGGCCGTCCTTCACGCGCGATCTCGGCACGCGAACACCCACAGGGAAAAACGACATCCCGCACCAGGAGTTGGTCGATCACTTCTCGATAACGCGCTTTCCGACGGCTCTGGTAGCAGACCTCCAGATCCCAATGCATCCGAAGTTTTTCCAGGGTGTTGAGTATCGCCGTGTCGGCGCCGGCGATGGCGCGGGTCTCGTCAACGTCTTCGATGCGCACCAGCCATTCGCCGCCATGCGCACGCGCATCGAGATAGCTGGCAACACCGGCAACCAGGGAGCCGAAGTGCAATAGCCCGGTGGGCGATGGCGCAAACCGGCCGCGATACCTGGGTAGCGTGGAAGTTGGGTTGACGCTGCGTGAAGTACTATCCGTTTTGGTTCTCTCGAACTTCCTGCAGAGTCTTACATTCGATGCACATGGTCGCGGTGGGCCTTGCCTCGAGCCTGCGGATGCCGATTTCAACGCCGCAATTCTCGCAATAGCCGTATTCGTGATTGTCCAGCATTCGCAAAGATTCGTTGATCTTTTTGATCAGTTTTCTTTCCCGGTCTCGCGCGCGCAGTTCAAGGCTGAACTCGGATTCCTGCGACGCGCGATCATTGGGATCGGGAAAACTTGCCGCGTCATCCTTCATGTGGACGACCGTGCGATCGACTTCCTCCATGAGTTCATTTCGCCATGCGTTGAGGATCATGCGGAAGTGTGCTTCCTGTGCGTGATTCATGAATTCCTCGCCCTCTTTTGCGTCGTAAGGCGAGAAGTGGTGTGAGTCCGGTACACTTTCGTTGGACGGTTCAGCCATCGGTGGGCTCTCCCGAACATGATCGCAGATAATTTTCAAGAGTATCAAAGCAACCGAGAATCGGCAATTGTGCATAATCCACGCCTGGTGACTTGACGCTTTGGCTTAGGGGTAGTGATCGAGATGAAACTGGAAGCACTGTTGTTTGACGTGGACGGTACGTTAGCCGACACCGAACGCGATGGCCATCGCCCGGCGTTCAATCGCGCCTTCCGGGAAGTGGGTCTGGACTGGGACTGGGACCCTGAGCGCTACGGCGAGTTGCTGGCGGTGACGGGTGGCAAGGAAAGAATTGCCCATTACATCGCGGTCCATCGCCCCGAGTTCGGACAGAAGAAAAATCTGTCGACATTCATCGCAGATCTTCATGCACGGAAAACGCGACATTACCTGGCGTTGTTGGCAGAAGGACAAATTCCGTTGCGTCCAGGCGTGGGACGGCTGATCCGTGAAGCACGTCGCGAGGGTATTCGTCTCGCGATTGCAACCACCACGACGCCGGCGAACGTGTCGGCGTTGTTGCGCAGCACCTTGGGAGACGACAGTGAGTCGTGGTTCGACGTTATCGGCGCGGGCGATATCGTGCCGGCGAAGAAGCCCGCTCCGGATATATACGTTTGGGTATTGCGCCAGATGGGCTTGTCACCGGATGCCTGCATGGTGTTGGAAGATTCCGAACACGGCGTGCAGGCGGCACACGGCGCCGGGTTGAAGTCGATCCTGGTCACCGTCAATGAGTATACCCGGGATCAGAACTTTTCTAAGGCCCCGTACGTCGTTGACCAACTGGGAGAGCCGCAAGCGCCCATGCACTGCTTGAGAGGCGAGGTCGATGTGACGCAGTTTCTCGGTATTGCCGATTTGCGGCGTCTGCATTTCGGTGTAGTCAGTCGGTCGCGTTAGGCGTTAGAATCCAAAAATCGTTCCACCCAAAAACGCGTGGCGCCCGCCACGGTCGCGGGCATGGCGGCCAATTGCAGGACGGGAGTCATCATCAACACCGTCGCACCGGCGCCGAATGCGAGCGAATGGAGGCGGCGATGGGCTAGCATCTGCCGTTGTTTTCTGGGGCGAATGCCGTGATTGCCCATGGGATAGTCGCAATACTCGAGGGTCAGAAACCACAGCCCCAGCAGTAGCCACAATGCGGGCGCAATGGCATTGACACCGGGGACGACGAACAGGATCAGGACCGGAATGGCCAGTAGCACGAAGTGGGTGAGTTTTTGAACTTCGCCGAAAATGGCCGGTACGGTGGCGGCAAGGACGGAATGTTCGTCCTCGGGCGGCGCTTTTCCGGTGAGATGGTTTTCGACCCGAGCCGCGAGCAGTCCGTTGAACGGGGCGCCGATGAGGTTGGCGATGACGGTGAATGAGTAGAAGGCCACGAGCACGTAGGCGGCCACCGCCAACGGCCATACGATCCAGTCCAGGAATCGCCACAAACCGCCTTGTGGCAGATAGCGTGTCGTAAATTCGTCGAAATAGGACATCGCCAACCAACCGATACCGATGTATAGCGAGGTGTTGATCAATAGAGGGACCAAGGCAAATTTCTTCACCCCGGGTTTAAAAATAAGTAATATCCCATTGAATGGGAGGAAAAAAGAGTGGATTAACTGTATCATTTTAAGGCTGCGGCCTGAAAGTTGCTTAGGGGCTTGGCCATGACGACGCGAATTGCTTCAAAAGCGGCCCCGCGAGTGTTAAATGTTTTGTGCGGACTGTCGATAACCCTGACACTCGATTGCAGAAAATTTTCACGCAAATTCAGGTAATATGCGCAGCCTGAACCATTCAACCCGCACCGGCTAACTAAAAAATCGAGCAGTGAGGAAGCTATGACCAATCGACCTGCAATCCGAGCACGACTGACATCCACCGTCGTGTTGATTCTTCTGACCGCATTGCTCAGTGCGTGCAGTACCACAAAGACCTCGCATCCGGAACTCCCGGTCGCCACCGGCGACGCCCAGTACGCTACACGTTATCGTATCGCTCCGGGAGATACTGTGCAGATATTCGTCTGGCGTAACCCAGAGGTATCGACTTCAGTACCGGTGCGTCCCGACGGGTTGTTGTCGGCGCCGCTGCTCGAAGAGTTGCCGGCGGCGGGGAAAACCCCTGCGGAACTCTCGCGAGACATCGAAAAGGAACTATCCACCTACTTGCGCGATCCCCTGGTCACGGTCATCGTGAACGGTTTCGTCGGGACGTATCGCGAGCAGATCCGGGTGATGGGCGAAGCTTCCGAGCCGCGCTCGCTGCTCTACCGTGACTCCATGACGCTGCTTGACGTCATGATCGCGGTGGGCGGGTTGACGACGTTTGCCGACGGCAATAGTTCGACTCTGGTGAGGGTCGAGGACGGCAAGCAAACGCAGTACCGCGTGCGGATCGACGACCTGATTCGAGACGGGGATATCGGCGCGAACGTGGACATGCGCCCAGGCGACATTGTGATTATTCCGGAGGCGTGGTTCTAGCGTTAAGCAACGATGCATGAGGTTTTAGTCTTATTGATGCGATACGCCAGGGGCACCTGGCGATATCGTTGGTGGATGCTGGGTTTGGCCTGGGTGGTCTGCCTGGTCGGCTGGACCGTGGTTGCACGGTTGCCCGATCAGTACGAATCGGTCGCACGCGTTTACGTTGACACGAGTTCTGTGCTGGAGCCTTACCTAAAAGGTCTGGCTATTCGCAACACGGATCCACAACGCAAGATCTTCCTCATGACCCGTTCGCTGTTGAGTCAGCCGAACCTGGAAAAGGTCATGCGGATGACCGATCTCGATCTGCGGGCCAAGACGCCGGGTGATCGGGAGGAAATCCTGGGCACGCTTAAAAAAGGCATAAAGTTCGGCGGTACCGACCGCGAGAATCTTTATACGATCAAGTACGAGCATGAGTCCCCCGAAATCGCGAAACTCGTGGTGAAGTCCCTGCTCACCATCTTCATGGAGGGTAACCTGGGCGAGGCGCGCAAGGAGCAGGATTCCGCGGCCCAGTTTCTCGAGCAGCAGATCGACGAGTATGAGCGACGCATGCGCGAGGCCGAAGGGCGTCTGGCTGAATTCAAGCTGCGTAACTTCAATCTTCTGCCAAGCGAAAAAGGCGGCTACTACGAGCAGTTGCGCGAGGCGCGCGGGAACGTGGATGCGGCGCGTCTGGCCTTGAAGGTCGAGGAAGACAGGCTCGTATCCTTGCGCGCGCAGGTCGAAGGCGAGGTTCCCGGATTCGGTCTCGGACCGCAGGAGCGCGTCGACATCACGGTCGATACCGGTGAACTTGATCGCCGTATCGAGGCGCTGCAGCTGCGACTGGACGACTTGCTGGTGAGATACACGGACCGTCACCCGGACGTCGCCACCACGAAGAAGAGTCTGGGTCAGCTCAAACGCGAGCGCGACGCTGCCATCGCCGAAGCGAAGCGCACCATCGCCGCATCGGGCGGGCCGAGCGCGTACAACGTCGACAAAAACCCGGTTTACCAGCAGATGCGGATTTCGCTGTCGCAGGCGGAGGCCGAAGCCGCGGCAAAGCGCAGTATGCTAGAGGAATTCGAAACCAAATTGGCGTTCCTGGAAGAAAAGCGCGACGAAGTCGCAAGCATCGAAGTTCAATCCAGAGACCTGGCCCGCGAATACGAGGTCCTCAAAGGTAAGCACACGGGATTGAAGGCGCGCCTGGAAGCGGCCCGCCTGGGTCGAAAGGCCGATACGAGGGCGGACAACGTCCAGTTCCGCGTCATCGACCCGCCCAGGGTACCGCTGAAACCAAGTGCGCCCAACCGCGTACTGCTCAGCTCCGCGGTGCTCGGTGGCGGTTTGATCGTCGGACTCGCTATCGCGTTTCTGATGTCGCAGTTCAGACCGACTTTTGACGAACGGCAGGTACTCAGCGATGTCGTCGGGTTACCGGTTCTGGGAAGCGTCAACATGGTGTGGACTTCGGACCAGATCCGCGCACGCAAAGTCAGAAACGTCAGCTTCGTCGTTACATTGACGTCTCTGGTGGTTGTCTTTGGTGTCGTCCTGGCGCTTTATCAATTCGAGATTGATCTGTTGCCGCGGCTGGCCCACTCGCTGAATCTAACTTAAGTCATGAGCATTATTGAAAAAGCCATCGATAAACTCGCCAGCGAAAGTCCGGCGGTTAAAGGCAGCAGCCACAAGCCCGTGGTGCAACCACCGCCGAAGAGCGCGCCGGGATCGGTCAAGCTGGATCGGCAAGTAGCGGCTAACGGGCAAGCGGCGCCGGCCGACCTTGCCTCCGATGCGCCAAGGGTCGAGGCGCGATCGCAGGGCATTCCCGGGTCGGCGGCGAAGCACCATCCACAAACGTCGAACGAAACCGTGGCAGGCTCATTGGAATTGCCGCCCGAGTCGCTCGAGCGTATCGAAAACGACCTGACCCAGGCAGACGACGTCGCGTTGGCTGCGATCGCGGATGATATTCCGGTCGCGGGAGCCAACCAGGGCGAGCCGAGGTCGAGTATCAGTGCCGACGGCAGCCAGGGACTCGTGATCGATGAGCAGCCGGACAGAGCACCGGTGATGCTGAAGATTGGCGAACTCGGCCTGGAAGGTATCTTGTCCACTGACTCTGAACGAAGCAGGGCAGCCGAGGAATACCGGATAATCAAGCGGCCCCTGCTCATGCGCGCCTTCAGCGAACAGCAAAACCGCAATACGCACGCCAACCTCATTATGGTCACCAGTTCCGTCGAAGGCGAAGGGAAAACGTTCAGTTCCCTGAACCTCGCAATCTCCATTGCCATGGAAATGGATCGGACCGTGCTGCTCGTCGACGCGGATTTGGCAAAGCCGGGATTGTCGCGTTTGTTGAAGCTCAACAGCTTACCTGGCCTTACCGATCGGCTGATTGATGAATCAGTTGATCTCGGAGAGATGTTGGTTCCTACCGACATACCCAAATTCAAGGTGCTGCCCGCCGGTAGACGGCACCGGCGTTCGACCGAACTGCTCGCCAGCAACACCATGCGGCGTTTGCTGGACGAGCTGGCGATGCGTTATTCCGACCGTGTCGTATTGTTCGACTCGCCGCCCCTGTTGGCGACCAGTGAAGCAAGCGTACTGGCACAACAGATGGGCCAGATATGCGTTGTCGTGGAATCGGCGGTGACGCCTCAGTTCCTCATCAAGGATGCTCTGGGACGCCTGGAAAGCACCGAAAACGTTTCCTTGGTATTGAACAAGTGTAAACCTGACCTGTTCCTTGGGAAGTACGGGTATGGAGGATACGGGTACAGCTACGGCTATGGCTACGGTTACGGCTATGGCTACGGTCAAAACGATAAGTAAAAGCACATTGCCAGCCGGGGGTTCGTTTTGCTGGGGAAACACCTAAGAATCGCAACGTATGTCGTGGCGCTCTCGATCACATCGCATGCGGCGTTGTGTGGAGATTGGAAACTCACCGATCGCTTCAATACCAGCGTGGTGCTGAGTGACAACATCGACCGTAACGACCGCAAGGACGCGGGCACGTCTTTGAACATCCGACCGAATCTTATGCTGGTCGGACAGGGCGGGCGGGTATCGGGCGCGGTTGCTTATTCGCCTTCTTTGTCGGTGAGACTGGGCGGAGAAGCGAGCAGCGGGCTGTCACATTTTCTGAACGCGACGGTCGCATCTGAATTGTACGAAAACACGCTTTTCGTCAATGCACGCGCATCGGCGGGGTTAACAAGCCGTTCCGGAACCAGCACCGTAGGACTGGATGGCGTATCTCACAGCAGTAGCAGCAGTGATTCATCGCAGACCTTTACCTTTGCCGTCTCTCCAGAGTTGAGAAACCGCTTTGGTACCTTTGCGGATTCACGGCTGCGGCTGAACGCCGACACCGTGCAAAACAGCGAAAGTTCGTCGGATAGCAACGGCTATGGATTATCCTACACGCTGAATAGCGGCCGACAGTTTCCCGGATTGCCGTGGACGCTGTTGTTTGACTACGACCAGACCGAGCACCGTGACCGGACCGACGAACGGATGCAGGCCCTCGGCCAATACGATTTTCGAGTGAACAACACGTGGCTGTTCAGGGCCAACGCCGGCGCGGAAAAGAACAACGTGACGACGACGCGGTCTGACACCGATGGCTTTATTTGGGGTCTCGGCAGTACCTGGACGCCAAGCGGTCGTACCAACCTAACCGTCGATTATTCGCAACGCTACTCCGGTGCAAACTGGTCTGCGCAGTTTTCCCACGTGACCCGCAGAACCCGAATAACCGGCGCGTATACGCGCACCGTCAGCAATGCCCGCCAGGACCAACTCGATTCCACATTCGACCCCATACCCGGCCTCGACGACACGCCGTTTATCTCGATTCCCGGTACCGATGATCTGATCACGACCATTCCGACCGTTTCAGGCATCGATGATACCAACGACTACCTGTTGGACCGATTGAGTTTCGGGCTCGATCTGACTGGCCTGCGTTCGTCGGTGTCGGGGCAATTCGTTTGGTCAAAGCGTGATTACGAGTCGGGCTCGACTCCGAACACCGATACCTACAATATCCGGACGATCGTATCCCGGCAGTTGGACCAGTACTTCAGCGTCAACGGATCGTTTGACTGGCAACGGGTGGAAACCGCGTCAAGCTCGGATCGCGATCGGTATCAACTCGCCATAGGCATCAATCGGTCCCTGGGGCGAAAATCCAGCGTCGGCCTCCGCTATTCGTTTCTCGACGACAGCGATTCCCCCGCCGAGAATCGTCTCTACGCCATTTTTTCAACGAGTTTTCTTTGAATCATGTATGAGAATTTCTACGGATTTAGCGGTAAGCCGTTCCAGCTAAGCCCCGACGCTCGCTTCTTCTTCAACAGTAAAGTCCACAACCGTGCCATGGCCTATTTGCGCTATGGTATGCGTCAAGGCGAAGGTTTTATCGTCATCACGGGCGGAATCGGCACCGGTAAAACCATGCTCGTGCGCAATCTGTTTGAGGAATTGAACCGCGATGAGATCGTGGCCGCGCAGCTCGTATCGACGCAGGTCGATGCCGAAGACGTCCTGCGCATGGTAAACGCCGCATTCGGACTGCCGCACGACAATCTGACCAAAGCGGCACTATTGCGCAATCTGGAAGCGTTCTTCAGAGCTCGCAGGGCCGAGGGAAAGCGCGTGTTGCTGGTGGTGGACGAGGCGCAGAACCTGCCCAAGCGTTCTGTCGAAGAATTGCGCATGCTTTCCAACTATGAAGAGGGCGGTCATGCCCTTCTGCAGAGTTTCCTGTTGGGCCAATCGGAACTGAAAAGCACATTGCAGGGGCCGGGAATGGAACAGGTTCGGCAACGCATCATCGCCGGCTACCATCTGCGTCCTCTCGATATCGAAGAGCTACAAGCGTACATCGAGCATCGCCTGCACTATGTCGGCTGGCAGGGCGATCCGGCGATCAGCGAGGACGCTTACGTACGCATCCACGAAGCAACCGGCGGGGTCCCGAGACGGGTGAACACCCTGGTTGACCGTATTCTTCTGTTCGGCTGTCTTGAAGAGTTGCACTCGCTCGATGCCGCCAGCGTTGATGCGGTCGTGGAAGAGGTCTCCAACGAGGTTGGCTACACGCGCCTGGGTTCGGAAGAGGAAGCCGCCAACAAGGGCGGTATCGGGGTGCCGGTACACATGACCGTGGACACCGGGCTGGAGTCCCGGGTGCAGACCCTGGAGCACGCGATCGAAACACTGCGTAACGAAGCCCGACGGGATCGCAAGCTGTTGAAGAAAGCGATTCTGGTGCAGATGGAACTGGATGACGACGATGACATCGGCTGATCACCGCATCCGGCTGTTGTGCGTGGTTGGCGCTCGCCCGAATTTCATGAAGATCGCGCCGCTGATGCGTGTTTTTCGCCACCGCGGCGACCGGTTCGACGCGCGCTTGGTTCACACAGGCCAGCACTACGACGATGCGATGAAGGCATCGTTTTTTGATCAGCTCGGGATTCCGGAACCGGATGTGGACCTTGGCGTGGGATCCGGATCGCACGCGGCGCAAACCGCCGAAATCATGAAGCGTTTCGAACCCATACTCGACCAGCACAATACCGATGCCGTCCTGGTCGTCGGGGATGTGAATTCGACGATCGCATGTGCCCTGGTAGCGGCGAAGAAGAAAACACCGGTTATTCATGTGGAGGCGGGCTTACGTAGCTTTGACCGCGACATGCCCGAAGAGGTCAACCGGGTGTTGACCGACCAGATTTCGGACCTGCTGTTCATCACCGAACCCGAGGGTAAACAGAATCTGATCAGAGAGGGCCTGGACGCCGACGCCGTGCATTTCGTCGGTAACGTGATGATCGATACCTTGATGGCAAACCTGAGCAAAGCGACGCCGGCCGCCGAGACGCTTGCGTCGTTGACGCAGGCAGACCGGATATTGAGCGGCGCCGGATTTGGCGTACTCACCCTGCATCGCCCATCGAATGTTGATGATCCCGTCATTTTGCGGCGCTTGTTGAAAACCGTACGTGATCTCAGCGATCAGCTGCCGCTGGTTTTTCCGGCGCACCCGCGTACCCGCAGCCAAATCGACAAATGTGGACTGGCAGACCTGCTGGACGGCCCTGGCATCGCCTATATGAACCCGCTTGGTTATCTGCAGTTGTTAGGGTTGATGCGCGAAGCCAAATTGGTATTGACGGATTCGGGCGGCATTCAGGAAGAGACAACCGCGCTCGGTGTGCCGTGTATCACCCTGCGGGAGAATACCGAGCGACCGATCACCGTCGTCGCGGGCACCAATACGATTGTCGGCGCTGACGAGGACAAGATTCGCCGCAGTTTCACGGAAATCATGACCAATGGCGGTAAAGCCGGTCGTATACCGGAACTCTGGGATGGTCATGCCGCGGAAAGAATTGCCGATGTCATCGAAAACTGGGCTAAAACCAATCGGCAGGCCGCCGCGTAAGGTCGGTATGCCGATGCGCAACGCGATGACCGTCGATGTAGAGGATTATTTCCAGGTTTCGGCTTTCGAACCCTATATAAGCCGCGACAACTGGGACAAGATTCCCCCGCGCATTGAAAACAACGTCGATCGCATTCTAACAATGTTCGACGATCACCGGATCCGCGCTACCTTTTTTACCTTGGGCTGGGTAGCGGAAAGGTTTCCGCACCTTCTTAGACGCATGGTAGACGAGGGTCATGAAGTCGCGAGCCACGGCTGGTCTCATGTCCGGGTGACGGAACAGGATCAAGGGACTTTTCGCGATGACGTCATTCGCACCAAGGCGCTGCTGGAGGATGTTACCGGCCAGCAGATCAAAGGGTACCGCGCTGCTAGCTATTCGATAGGCGAGCGCAATCTCTGGGCATTGGATGTGCTGCAGGAAGCGGGGTATCGCTACAGTTCGAGTATTTTCCCAATCCGTCATGATCTCTACGGTATGCCTGACGCACCGCGCTTTGCATTTCGCCCCAAAGACGGCGACCTGATCGAGTTTCCGGTAACGACTGTCAGATTAGGCGGAAGAAATCTGCCTTGTTCGGGCGGCGGATGGTTCCGGCTGTTGCCCTATGTGCTATCCAAAGCTGCGATGCAGCGGGTCAATCGGGTCGACGTCAAACCGGTCATATTCTACTTTCATCCGTGGGAAATCGATCCGCATCAACCTCCGCAAGCCGGACTGGATGTGAAGACTCGCTTTCGTCACTACCTGAATCTGGACCGAACGGAAGCGCGTTTGAACCGGCTTTGCGGAGATTTCGACTGGGGCAGAATGGATGAGGTTCTCTACGAGCCGTATGTGAAAGCGCACCACGCTGCAGCATGAAACCCGGCTTGTTGTATCTGGTGCATCGAATTCCATATCCACCCAACAAGGGGGACAAGATTCGATCCTTCAATCTGCTGCGTGTCCTGGCCAAGCACTTTCGTATCTATCTAGGTACATTCGTCGACGATCCGCTGGATCGTCAGTATATCGAGCAAGCCGGTGCCTTTTGCGAACAGGCTCACTTTGCGGAACTGCGCCCACGCGCCGCGCGAATCAAGAGTTTAAAGGGTCTCCTCACCGGCGAAGCCCTGACCCTGCCGTACTATTCCGACCGCGGCTTGGCGCGCTGGGTTGAGCGCGTCGTGCGTAAAGAGCGTCTTCAAGGCGCCGTTGTGTTTTCCTCATCGATGGCGCAGTACGTGATGCAAGACAAGTTCGGCAGCCTGAAACGCATTGTTGATTTTGTTGATATGGATTCCGATAAATGGCGACAGTATGCACCGACCCGGCCGTGGCCGATGAGTTGGGTCTACGCTCGAGAAGCTGAGAAACTGCAGGATTTCGAAATGCGGGTAATCGAGACCTTCGATGCCGGCTTGTTCGTTTCCCGGCCTGAGGCGGCATTGTTCAACCGGCTCTCACCCGGCTTCGAAAACAAGATCGGGTACGCCGAAAACGGGGTCGATCTCGATTTTTTTAAGCCAAATGCCGGTCTGGAATCGCCATACGCCTCGAACGAACAACCGCTGGTGTTCGTCGGTGCAATGGACTACTGGCCGAATGTCGACGCCGTGGTGTGGTTTGTCAGGGAAATGTTCCCGGCCGTACGCAAGCGGGTGCCCGATGCGACGTTTTATATCGTGGGCGGCAATCCGGGTTCGACTGTCAACGCGCTGGCTGCGGAAAACGCCGTCGTGGTGACTGGGCGCGTCGACGATGTCCGGCCTTACGTCGCCCATGCAAAGGTCTCGGTCGCTCCGATTCGGATCGCGCGTGGCGTACAGAACAAGGTCCTGGAGAGTATGGCGATGGGTCGTCCGACCGTGGTGACGAAGGCGGCCTTGGAAGGCATTGACGCGGTGCCTGGTCGAGACCTCGTTCTGGCATCCGACAATGCGGAATTCGTACGCAGCGTATGCGATCTACTGGCGGACCCGAATGCGGGGGACGAACTCGGCAAAGCGGCGCGCGCCTATGCGGAAAAGGCCTGCGACTGGGATGAAAACCTCAAGCGCTTTGTGCAACTGCTGCAAGCGATCGAACCCGACCAAACATTGCTCGAGGCGGTGTATGACTGATTCGGTGGCCACGGGCATGCCGGCGAGATCGACGAACTGGAATCATGCCCTCGTCGCCTTGACCGGCGCACTGGCGGCATTGCTTTTTTTCTATCGGGATACGGCGGTGTCGTTGGTTGGTGACTGGTTGTTGTACGCAACCTATACGCACGGATTTCTCATTGTACCCATCAGTTTGTGGCTGGTCTGGCAGAAGCGTGAATCGCTCGGTCGCATATCACCCAAGCCGGACTGGGCGGGATTCGTGATATTGATCGTGCTGTCGACGTGCATGTCATTGGCTACACTGGCCAGTGTAAAAGTAGCGCAGCAGTTTTCGTTGGTGGCGATGTTGATTGCAACCCTCTGGTTCATCCTGGGCCGGCGCGTCGCAGTGTATCTGGCGTTTCCTTTGCTGTTCCTGTTCCTGGCGGTGCCCATGGGTATGGATCTGGTGCCGCCGCTCATGGAATTTACCGCGTCGTTTACGGTGGCGATGCTGCAGTTGACGGGTATCCCCGTCTATCGCGAGGGACTGTTTTTCGTCATTCCAAGCGGTAACTGGTCGGTGGTCGAGGCCTGTAGCGGACTACGTTATCTGATAGCGTCAGTCACGCTGGGCCTGCTGTATGCCTACCTGACGTACAGCAGTTTTTGGCGGCGGGCGATCTTCGTGGCTCTGTCCGCACTGATTCCTGTCATCGCTAACGGTTTTCGAGCCTATTTGATCGTGATGATCGGACATCTCAGCGACATGAAACTGGCGGTCGGCGTCGATCACCTTCTGTACGGCTGGGTGTTTTTCGGACTGGTGATGCTGCTGCTGTTTTGGGTCGGCTCGTTCTGGAGCCAACCCGTGGAGGACGCTCGACCGGAATACGCTGCGGCGCCGGCCGCGACATCGACGGGCACGTCCTTTTATATGGCGACGCTGTTGGTGTTGCTGATCAGTACTTCCATAGCGACGGCCACTGCAAAACTGGCTCAGTACTCGCCAGGCGTTGCGCAGGCGTTGACAGCGCCCTCAGGTAAAAACGGTTGGGCAATTGAATCCGGCGTGCCTTGGCCGGACCTGCCCGATACCTTACCGACGGAACATAAAATTCTCACGACCTACCGAAAAGGGACGCAGCAGGTGGCCTTGGCGGTATCGCTCTATCCGACACAAGGCCATGCCGCCGACGCGGTCAGCGTGGCAAACCGAATCTTTGTTCCGGAAACGGGTTGGCGCTTACTTTCGACGATGCTCGATACCGAAATCGCCGGGGCCGTATCTCCGGCCGTGAACAGGCACGAAATCACTCGGTCGGATTTGCCCGATGGTGCGGTGCGATTGACGCTCCTGCAGTGGTACCGCTTGGGGTCGCGGCCTACCGCGAGCGACTACATGGGTAAGATATATACCGCGTTGAACCTGTTCTATCCGCATCGCACGGACGGCGCGTATATCGTCGTAGCGGCTTCATCGGGAATGCTAGATAGCGAGGCAGACGGTGCTCTGGCGTCTTTCATGAAAGAAATGGGGCCGGCGATCAACGACGCCATCGACACCGCGGTACTCGGGAACCCCGCCGCTCCTTAGTTCATTAAGTAGAATCGAAAGAATCATGTGTGGATTTGTTGCCATATTCGATACCCGAGCGGCACAAGAGATTGATCGCGCGGTGCTTCACGTGATGAACGAGAGCCAGTTTCATCGTGGTCCGGACGAAGGCGGCATTCACGTAGAGCCCGGCATCGGATTGGGGCATCGGCGACTGTCGATCATCGACCTGGCGTCGGGTCAGCAGCCATTGGCGAACGAAGATGGGTCAGTCGTCGTCGTATACAACGGCGAAATTTACAACTTCGGTGAATTGGCCGACGAACTCAAGGCGGCGGGCCATACGTTTCGCACACACTGCGACACCGAGGTGATCGTCCACGGGTGGGAGCAATGGGGCGAGCGGTGTGTCGAACGATTTCGTGGCATGTTCGCCTTCGCACTCTGGGACGGCAACACAAAGGAGTTTTTCGCGGCCCGAGATCGGTTGGGTATCAAGCCGCTGCACTACTCCATATTAGGCAACGGCCACTTGATTGCAGGTTCGGAACTCAAGTCGTTGCGGCAGCATCCGGGGTTGAATCGAGATATCGATCCGCTTGCGATCGAAGACTATTTCGGATTCGGATATATACCGGAACCGAGAACCGTCTATCGATCGGTGGCAAAGCTTGCTCCAGGACATACGCTGTTGTGGCGTAGGGGTGACTCGCAGCCCCGGATAAGGGAATACTGGGATATGCCTGTCGCAGATCCGGCGTCTGCCATGAGCGAAAACGACGCGATGGAGGAGTTGATCAATCGCATCGACGAAGCAGTGCGTATCCGGCTGGTGGCGGAAGTTCCATTGGGGGCCTTTCTGTCCGGCGGCGTTGACTCCAGCGCCGTCGTATCTTCCATGACCCGGGTGGGCGGCAAACCCGTAAATACCTGTTCGATCGCATTCGGCGAGAGTGAGTTCAATGAGTCGGAATACGCTCAAATGGTGGCGGACCGATACGGCGCAAATCATCACGTCGACCAAGTCGACCCCGACGATTTCTCGCTCATAGACAAACTCGCGGCTCTCTACGACGAACCCTACGCCGACAGTTCCGCGATGCCGACGTACCGCGTATGCGAACTGGCCAAGCGTCGCGTGACCGTCGCCCTGTCCGGTGACGGCGGAGATGAGATCCTCGCCGGCTACCGCCGCTACCATTGGCATTTGAACGAAAACATCCTGCGTCAACGCATTTCAGCGCCGCTGCGACGCCTTGCAGGCGCGCTGGGCCGGTACTACCCGGCGATGATTGGTGCACCGCGTTTTCTGCGCGCGCGTTCCACCCTGCTCGGACTCGGGCGAGACGCACTGAGCGGCTATTTCAATATCATTGCGCTGATGGACGATGACCTGCGACGGCGTCTCTATACGCCGGAGTTTCGCCGTCAGTTGCAGGGGTACAGCGCGGAAGAGGTCTTGCGACGGCACGGTGAGCGTGTCAGAGATGCCCACCCTTTGACGCAGGTGCAGTATCTCGATGTCAAGACCTACTTGCCAGGCGATATCTTGACCAAGGTCGACCGTGCAAGCATGGCGCATGCGTTGGAAGTGAGGGTTCCCTTGCTCGACCACCGATTGGTCGAGTGGTGTTCCACCTTGTCCGTGGATTTGAAATGGCGCAAGGGAACTGGCAAATACCTGTTGAAGAAATCCTTGGAGCCTTACCTGCCAAGCGATGTCCTGTATCGTCCCAAGAAAGGATTTGCGGTGCCCTTGGGCAAGTGGTTTCGTGGCCCGTTGCGCGAGCGCCTCGAAAACGCTTTGCTGGACGAACGACTATCGGATACCGGTATATTCGAACCCGACGCGCTGCAAAAGCTACTGGACGAACATCGATCAGGTCGCGTGGACCGCAGTGCCAGTTTGTGGTCGCTGATGATGTTTGACGCGTTCTTGCGCGCCGAAGCGACGACGTCATGAAGATATTGCATGTACTCGATCATTCAATTCCGGTTCATACCGGGTATACGTTTCGCACGCGCTCGATTTTGCGACAACAGGCTGTCCTGGGTTGGGAAACGGTGCATGTGACCGGCAGCAAACACCCTCAGCCTGGTCCTGATCCGGAACTCGTGGAGAACCTGCGCTTTCATCGCACGCAACCGTTTTCGCCGATGTTGGCCAGACTTCCGGTCTTAGGGCAATACGATGTTATCCGCGGCTTGACGCGTCGTCTGGACGAACTGATCCCGCACTATCGCCCCGACATACTGCATGCACATTCACCGGCGTTGAATGGATTTGCGGCCGTTCACGCGGGACGACGTCACGGTATACCCGTGGTGTACGAATGTCGAGCCTTCTGGGAGGATGCAGCCGTTGATCACCGTACCACCACCGAAGGCAGCTTTCGCTATAAACTCACCAAATGGATGGAGACGCGTGTTTTCAGGGACGCCGATGCGGTGACCTGTATCTGCGAGGGTCTGCGTGCGGATATTGCGTCACGCGGCATAGACAAGGGAAAGATCACCGTGATTCCGAATGCGGTGGACATCGACGCGTTCGGTCGTTCCGCGGCGAAAGACCAAGCGTTGGTCGAAGCGCTGGGCATCCGCGACCTACCGGTGCTTGGTTTTCTGGGCTCGTTTTATGCTTACGAAGGTTTGAACCTGGCACTCGACGCGCTACCTCTGATTCACGAAAGTCTACCGCGAGCCAAGTTGCTGTTGGTCGGCGGAGGATTTCAGGAAGCAAACCTCAAACGACAAGCCGAGCGCATGGGTTTGGCTCAAGATGTGATCTTCACCGGGCGCGTGCCCCACACTGACATCCAACGCTACTACGATCTGGTCGATATTCTGGTGTATCCGCGCTTGTCGAAAAGGATCACCGAACTGGTTACACCGCTCAAACCACTCGAGGCAATGGCCCAACGCCGTTTGCTGGTGGCGTCGGATGTGGGCGGACACAAGGAACTGATCCGTGATGGGGAAACTGGCCGGTTATTCGCAGCGGGAGATGCGAAGGCGCTGGCTGCAACGGTGCTCGAGCTCTATCAACAGCGCGACCAATGGGAGCGCTATCGCGAGGCAGGTAGGCGTTTTGTCGAGAACGAACGCAGTTGGGCGAGTTCGGTGGCCAGGTACAGGGCGGTCTACGAACGGCTCGCCAGCGGACGGGGCTGATCGATGCGATGTCAATCCGCGCAGCCACGGGTAAGTTTCGGTTCGACGCGACCGGCTAATCACCGCATCGACTTCGAACCCGTCGGGTGGCATGACTAACGTGCATGTTGCACCAGCCGATGGGGGACGGGCGCGAATGAAGCGGCAGGGATGCGGCGCAAGTCCTGTTCGGGGTGCATTCTCGAAAGTGCAGTTTGTCCCCCGTCCCCGACCTATCCGGGCCCTCGCTTGTCCAGGCACGCCTGCACTTGCTTTTCACTCAAGTCGTAGCTACGGCTATGCCTTTCGCTCCACAGCGGCGTCCAGCCGCACCTGTCCGGCGCGATCATCCCGGATACCGGTGCAACATGCAGGCTAAGCCGCGAAATAGCTGAGATTCACGAATAGTCAGGTCGGGTGATGGGTAATCAGGCGCGCATCGATGCAGTTTGACGGTAGGTAGAGTCTTTGGCAGCTGCCCGGACGCCCGCGAAAAAGCAACGGACGATCCGTTGCTGCCGATCACGGCAGGTTGATTCCTTCGTTCGCCAGCATCGCGACCAGTCGAATCAACGGTAGACCGATCAGCGTGTTGGGGTCGTCACCCTCGAGGCGCTCGAACAGCGTGATCCCGAAACCCTCCGACTTGAAGCTCCCCGCGCAGTTAAACGGTTGCTCGACATCAACGTACCGAGCTATTTGCGCATCGCCGAGGTCGCGAAAGTGCACTTTGAATCGTTCGCATGTAGTCTGCTGGGTTCCCGCACTGCTGTTGAGCAGACTGAGACCCGTGAGAAACTCAACGGTTTTGCCGGAGGCGCTTTTTAGCTGCTCGATGGCTCTAGCGCGATCGCCGGGCTTCCCTAAGACTTGGTGATCGATACAGGCTACTTGATCGGATCCAATAATGAGAGACTCGGGAAACTCCGTCGCCATCGCACCGGCCTTGGCGGCCGCCAGTCGCATGACCAACGCCTCCGCGGCTTCGTCCGGTTGCGCCGTTTCGTCGATATCGGGCGCCGCGATCTCGAAAGGCAACCTCAATTTCGCGAGCAAACTGCGGCGAAACGGTGAAGTGGACGCGAGTATTAGACGGACGTCTGACGAAATATCGGGCATCTGGAACGACTATTTAATAAAAACAGCAAGTTGCAATATAGCAGACGGGCTCGCGGGAGCGCCAGCCGTACCGGCTTGTCCGCACCGCGTTCCGCCAACTGCCGATAGTCAATTGCGCCATTGACGTACCGCGTGGCGGACTTGATTGATGTATTTTCTTACACTGTTTGCAGCCATCGGTTCTTGACATCGCCAGGTGGTTCGCCTAGAAAGGCGAACTGTCCGACCTAATGCTGCGCTGCAGCATGCATATAACGGTTAGTATTGAATCGGAGAAACGCGCCTTGCCAAGCACCGATCTGTTGATGAGTGGCGTCGAACTCATGCTTCTGGGAATGAGCATCGTCTTTGGTTTCTTGACGATACTGGTGTTCTCGCTGCACGGCATGTCGAAACTGGCTGACACACTGCAGGGCAGGCACGAGGCAGCGACAACATCGAGGCCGGGACCGGCCGCAACGCCGGGCGACATGGCCGATGAGCCGGACGTTGTCGCCGCGATTGCGGTCGCTGTTGCCCATTACCGAAAGCGCCTGGGTAAGTAACCCCCCAATCACAGACGAGAGAGCGATCTGACATGACCAAAAAACTCGCCATCACCGATGTGGTACTGAGAGACTCACATCAGTCGCTGTTTGCGACACGTATGCGCACCGAAGACATGCTGCCGATTGCGGAAAAGCTGGACCGGGTGGGTTTCTGGAGTCTGGAATCCTGGGGTGGCGCCACATTCGACGCTTGCATTCGCTATCTTGGCGAAGACCCGTGGGAAAGAATCCGCAAGCTTAAGGCCGCGATGCCCAACACCCCGCAGCAGATGCTGTTTCGCGGGCAGAACATTCTGGGTTATCGGCACTATGCCGACGATGTCGTCGAGAAGTTCGTTGAACGCGCCGCGGTCAACGGGGTCGATGTATTCCGCATCTTTGACGCCATGAACGACCTGCGCAACCTCGAGACCGCGATCAAGGCGACGCTCAAGGTCGAAAAACACGCCCAGGGCACCATTTCCTACACTGTCAGCCCGGTGCACAACCTCGAGTACTGGATAGACATGGGCAAGCGGCTCGAAGATACCGGTTGCCACTCGATTTGTATCAAGGACATGGCCGGGTTGTTGAAGCCTTACGTAGCGTTCGAACTGGTCACCCGGTTGAAGTCGACGCTTTCCATACCGATCGCCCTGCACTGTCATGCCACCACCGGCTTGAGCACGGCAACCATCGTGAAGGCGGCTGAAGCGGGTATCGACATGATCGACTCGGCGATTTCTTCGATGTCCATGACTTACGGCCATTCGCCGACGGAGTCGATCGTTGCCATCATGGAAGGCACCGAGCGTGATACCGGCCTCGATCTTCAACTGCTCGAGGAGATTGCGGCCTATTTTCGCCAGGCGCGAAAGAAATACGCCAAGTTTGAAGGCTCATTGCGGGGCATCGATTCACGCATTCTGGTTGCCCAGGTACCGGGCGGTATGCTGACCAACATGGAGAGTCAGCTTCGCGAGCAGAACGCATCGGACAAGCTCGATGCAGTGTTGCAGGAGATCCCCCGGGTTCGCGAAGATCTAGGTTTCATCGCGCTGGTGACGCCGACGTCCCAGATCGTCGGCACGCAAGCCGTCATAAACGTGTTGACGGGCGAGCGATACAAGACCATTACCAAGGAGACCGCGGGGGTCCTCAAAGGCGAATACGGCCTGACGACGGCGCCGGTCAATAAGGAACTGCAGGCGCGCGTATTGAACGGCGCCGAACCCGTGACCGTCCGTCCGGCGGATTTGCTGGATCCGGAGATCGACGCGTTGACCGCAGAGTTTCGCAAGCTTGCCAAGGACCGGCGCATCCGGGTAGCCGAAGCTGAAATTGACGATGTGTTGACATATGCCTTGTTTCCGCAAGTTGGGCTGAAATTTTTAGAAAACCGCGACAATCCCGACGCGTTCGAGCCCGCGCCGGGCCAGGAGCCGCCCGCGCCAGCGACAGAGAAGGTCGCGGTAGGCGATACCGAAGCTTACTCGGTGAAGGTAAACGGCAAGCTCTACGACGTGGTGGTCGGACCCGGTGGCGCCGTTCACCCGGCTGTTGCCGCACCGGCACCGTCTGCGGCGCCAGAATCCCCGGCAGGCCCCCTGCGCGATGTGACCGCGCCTTTGGCGGGTAACATCTACAAGATGCTGGCCAGCCCCGGACAAAAGGTGAAAGCGGGTGACGTGATCGTGGTCCTGGAAGCGATGAAGATGGAAACCGAGATCCGATCACCAGCCGACGGCAACGTCGCTGAAGTGCTCGTCAAAGAGGGGGATGCCGTTCATGTCGGCGACGTTCTGTTAAAGCTCGCCTGATATGAATAACGGATTCGACGCGCTTTGGCGATCGATGGGGATCGCTAATATGGAGCCCGGCCAGGTACTGATGATCGGTGTCGGTCTGCTGCTTATTTATCTGGCGATACGCAAGGGGTTCGAGCCGTTGCTGCTGTTACCGATCGGGTTCGGCGCGGTGCTGACCAATGTGCCTGTCGTCGGGTTGGGGGAGGGCCCCATTGGGCAACTGGTTCTGGCGGGCGACCCATCGCATCTGGCGGTACTCGCTCAAACCATCGGGTCTTCGGTCGGTGAGATCAACACGACGCTGAAACATCTCGACACGGCAACCTATGCGGCAGCCGGCGCTTTGGCAAAAAATCTCGGTTACGACTCAGGCATATTGTATAGCTTTTACCAAGTCGCGATCGGCTCCGGTGTGGCCCCCTTGCTGATCTTTATGGGCGTTGGTGCGCTGACGGATTTCAGTGCCTTGATCGCGATGCCGAAGACCTTGCTGCTCGGTGCAGCCGCGCAATTCGGCATCTTTACGACGCTGATCGGTGCATTGGCTTTGAATCTGATCCCGGGGTTCGATTTTTCGCTGGCCGATGCTTCCGCCATCGCCATCATCGGTGGTGCCGACGGCCCGACGGCGATTTTTCTCGCATCCAAGCTGGCCCCCGACCTACTGGGCGCAATCGCCGTAGCCGCCTATTCGTACATGGCGTTAGTGCCGATTATTCAGCCACCCATTATGAAACTGCTGACTTCCGAAAAAGAGCGTTGTGTTGAAATGTCGCAACTGCGCCCGGTCAGTAAGCTGGAGAGGATCCTGTTTCCATTTACCGTACTGGCGTTGTGCATCCTTTTTTTACCGTCGGCAGCGCCTTTGATCGGCATGCTGACCTTTGGCAACCTGCTGCGCGAATCCGGTGTCGTCGACCGGTTAAGCAAGGCCGCACAAAACGAGATCATCAACGCGGTCACAATCTTTCTCGGGCTTTCGGTGGGTTCGAGGCTACAGGCCGACAAGTTTCTAACGATTGAAACCTTGGGGATTTTAGGGTTAGGTGCGCTGGCGTTTTGCGTCGGTACCGCGACCGGCGTGTTGATGGGCAAAATCATGAATCGGGTTTCCGGTGGCAAGGTCAACCCTCTGATTGGTGCCGCCGGCGTATCCGCGGTGCCCATGGCCGCACGGGTGGTCAACAAGGTCGGTTTGGAAGCGAACCACAATAATTTTCTGTTGATGCATGCGATGGGGCCGAACGTAGCCGGTGTCATAGGCTCGGCGGTTGCCGCCGGGGTGCTGCTGGCCGTGGTAGGCGGTTGAGTGTTGGCGTTACGCTTACGTTGCTTGTCGGATTCGGGTCAAAGCAGCGTCTACTAACGATCAGATTTGACGAGCGTTTTTGACATACTTGTACGGTCGGTATATTATTCGCCGCTTATGTCGTCGACTCTTCCCGAGCAAGTTGATCCGTGGTACCTGTGTGGCAATAATCGCTCGTTCGAAGGCCGAATATCACTCGACGCTTTCACTCGCTTAAGGCCGCTTCTCGCCTCAACTGACGGCGAAGCGGCTTTTACGTTGCGGTTTGCGAAAGACAGTGAAAATCGGCCGGTCGTCAAGGGCACTGTCGATGCGCAGTTGTGGTTGTGTTGTCAGCGTTGCCTGCAAACATTTCCGTTGGCCATTTCCGAGTCTCTTTGTCTTGGGCTCGTGGTAGGGTCGGATGAAGCAGCGAGTTTGCCTTCGGCGCTGGACCCTTTACGGGTCGTGGATGGAAAGCTGGATCTGGCAGATATCATTGAAGACGAATTGATACTGGCGATTCCGATCATACCGCGTCACGCTGAAGCGGAATGCCCGATAGATCTGACTGGATTGGAGTTGCCGGAAGAGGTAGAGCCGACTCGGGAAAATCCATTTTCGGTTCTTGAAAATCTAAAACACCGTAAGTCTGACAGTTAAGCAGTACAGGAGAGCGAGATGGCCGTCCAACAAAATCGTAAAACTTCGTCCAAGCGGGGGATGCGTCGATCTCACGATGCATTGAAATCCGAAACCCTATCGATCGATCCAACGACCGGGGAGACGCACCTACGTCATCATGTGACTGCTGATGGCTTTTACCGCGGTCGCAAAGTCGTCGACAAATAACGTCGCCGCCAATTACCGACGCTGTGGATTGCGAACTTCGCCAAGTTGATTTTCGGCATGGCGGAGACCTCCAACGTCCGCAGGACAACCACTGAGTGTCCTCTCACATCACAATAGCGCTGGATGCCATGGGCGGCGACTTTGGTGCGTCAGTCATTGTACCCGCGTCTATTCGCTATGCCGCCGAAGAGCCAACGGTTTCATTGATTCTCGTCGGTCGCGAAGATGAGATTCGGCGTTATGCTCCGCAGGGCTCACTACCTGAGCGGATCTCAGTTCAGCACGCGTCGCAGGCAGTATCGATGGACGAGTTACCCTCGAAAGCGTTGCGCAACAAGAAAGATTCCTCGATGCGGGTGGCTATTGATCTGGTCAAGAGCGGTCGCGCCGATGCCTGTGTCAGTGCAGGTAACACGGGAGCCTTGATGGCTACTGCGCGCTTTGTTCTGAAAACTTTGCCGCATGTCGACCGCCCTGCAATTATCACCACGCTTCCTGCGATCAATGGCCGAACCTGGGTATTGGACCTGGGTGCCAACGTGGACTGCTCCGCCGAGCATTTGTATCAATTTGCGGTGATGGGGACCGAGCTTGTCACGGCTGTAGAAGGACTGGAAAGGCCTACGGTAGGGCTGCTGAATATCGGACAGGAAGAGATCAAAGGTAACGAGCAGGTCAAAAAAGCGCACGAACTCATCGCGGCCAGCGACCTCAATTACGTCGGTTACGTGGAAGGGGATGACATCTACATGCGTGATGATCTGGATATCGTTGTAACTGATGGTTTCGTTGGCAACGTCGCCCTAAAAACCAGTGAGGGTGTGGCTAGAATGGTCAGCCACATCATTAAGGCCGAGTTCAAACGCAGTGTTTTCGCAAAGCTATCGGCGCTGCTTGTGCTGCCCGTTATGCGCGGTTTGCGGCGTCAAATAGATCCGCGTAATTACAATGGTGCAAGCCTGTTGGGGTTGAGAGGAATCGTTGTCAAGAGTCACGGAGGTGCAGACGAGCTTTCGTTCCGTAATGCCATCTCGATCGCCCGCAAGGAAGTGCTGGTCAATGTGGCGAGCCGAATCGAACGGTCGGTCGGCGAACACCTCGATACCAGGGCAACCGCATGACGTGGTTTGCGAAAATTACCGGTACCGGTCGTTACCTCCCGGAAAAGGTGA
>CBDUNM010000040.1:0-33820 GCA_965368585.1 uncultured Chromatiales bacterium
TCCGGGGTGAGAGAGGGAACTACAACGTGCAAGCGGTTTCTTTAGGCAACTGTAAATTGTAGTCATCCGGGGTGAGAGAGGGAACTACAACCAATGATAAGACCCGCTTCTTCTTCGTTTTATTGTAGTCATCCGGGGTGAGAGAGGGAACTACAACTTTCGCGCCGAGTATATCGACGCGTGCAGAATTGTAGTCATCCGGGGTGAGAGAGGGAACTACAACGAAACGACAGGTGAGGTAGGTAAAAATGGCATTGTAGTCATCCGGGGTGAGAGAGGGAACGACGACGCGAGGAAGCGAAAATTGCGTTGTCAATCCGGTTGGGTTTGCGGGTTGGTTGGCGGCTTGTCCCCGGCGGTACGAAAATCCATCGCCCGCAGGCCGTGTTTCTTCATCAGCGTTTGGAGGTAGGAGCGGTTCATGCCGCTGCGCCGGGCCAGTTCGACCACCCTGCCGTGCACTTCGTACAAGCCCTGCTCGAGGTAAGCACGCTCGGCCGCGTCGGAGGCGCTTTTTCGCACTTCGCCGAGCGACAGGCCGGTGGCCAGCGACTTGGCCCTTGCGTCGCCCGGCGCGGGCCGCACGTACTCGGGCAGGTGCTCGAGGTCGGCGGATTCGTCGGACAGACACGCCAGCCTGAAAACGATATTGCGCAGTTCCCGTACATTACCCGGGTATGCGTAGGCCAGGAGACAGTCTCTGAGCCGCGGCGTCAGTCTTACCGGACGGCGTTGTAGCTGCTCGGCCGCCTCGTCGGAGAAAAACTCGATCAGCAGCGGAATCTCGTCCCTGCGCTCACGCAGCGGCGGCAGGGTGACCTGCAGCACGCTGAGCCGGTAGTAAAGATCTTCTCTGAATTCGCCTTTTTCACTGAGCGCCTTGAGGTCTCTGTTGGTGGCGGCGACGATACGCGTATCGACGGTGATGGTGTGATCCGAACCGACCCGCTGTATTTCGTTCGACTGCAGTACCAGCAACAGTTTGACCTGTCCGTGCAGCGGCAGCTCCCCGACCTCGTCGAGAAAGATCGTGCCCTTGTGGGCAGCCTCGAACATCCCCTGGCGATCGCCGGTGGCGCCGGTAAAGGCGCCCTTTTTATGGCCGAACAGTTCGGACTCCAGGAGATTGTCCGGAATGGCTCCGCAATTGACCGAGATCAGCGGCTGATCGGCGCGCCTGCCGTTGGCGTGGATGACCTTGGCCAGCAGCTCCTTGCCGGTCCCGCTCTCGCCGTCGATGAGCACCGGCAGATCGGTCGGCGCCGCCCGTTCGCCGATTTCCAGCGCTTCCAGCAGTTTCGGGCTCTCGCCGAACACGCCTTCGAAAACGAAGCTGCGGTCGAGCAGGGCCTGCCGGCGCTGCGCCGCCGATACCCGTTTCGGCGCTTGGTCGGTCAACGGTTCGAGCGCCTCCAACTCGCCGTCCTCGGCGTTGTCCGTGCCCCATGCCGAGGTCTTCACGAAGCGTTCCTTGCGAAACTGCATCACGGCCTCTTCGCGGATGGCGTTGCATTGCTTGAGCAGCTTCTGGATCTCCGGCCCCTCCAGCCGGGAGGCCCAGCGCAGAGTCGAGCGGAGGATCTCGATCTGCTCGAGCAGAGTGCCGTAAGAGCTAGTTGACGACTTCTTGATGTTGAACGATTTCACTGGAGGAACCTGACATCTGCCGTTGAACCAGTTGATAGTACATACCTCTGCGATCCACCAAATCCTGATGTTTGCCCTCTTCAACGATCGCCCCTCCGTAAAGCACCAGAATCTTGTCCGCGTTCATGATGGTGCTCAGGCGGTGGGCGATGACGATGGCGGTCCGCCCTTTCAGTACCTCGTGCATATTCTTCAGGATGTTGCTTTCCGACTGGGTGTCGAGCGCGGATGTCGCCTCGTCGAGCACCAGCACCCGCGGGTCGTGATACAGGGCCCGTGCGATGCACAGACGCTGCATCTGACCACCGGACAGCCCGGTACCGCGTTCGCCCACGATCTGTTCGTAACCGAGCGGCATACTGCTGATGAAGCCGTGCGCGTCCGCCAGCCTGGCCACTTCGACCACGCGTCGCTGGTCGGGGTTTTCCTCGCCCGCGGCGATATTCTCGACGATGGTGCCGGAAAACAGCAGGTTGTTCTGCATGACGTAGCCGGTTTGGCGGCGGTAGTATTCTTTGTCCACGACGTTCAGGTCGTAGCCGTCGATGAGGATCTTGCCTTCGGTGGGAGGATAGAAGCCCACGACCAGCTTGGCCAGGGTGGTCTTGCCGGAACCGCTGGGACCGACGATGGCGACCAACTCACCGGGCTTGATGTCGAGGTTAATGTTTTCCAGGACGTACGAATTCTCCTTGCCGCCGTAACGAAAGAACACGTTTTCGAACTGGATTTGTCCGTCGATGTCCGGCAGCACGATTCGCGACTCGAGCTCTTCGGGTTTCTGCTCCGGTTCGATATCGAGCACGTCACCCAGCCGTTCCATGGCCACGGCGGTCTCCTGAACTTCGTCCCACAGCCCGATCAGGCCCATCAACGGCGACATCGCGCTGCCCATGAGCATGTTGAAGGCGATCAGCTGCCCGATGGTCAGCTGCTGACTCAGGACCATGTTCGCGCCGACCCACAGAATCACGATAGTCGTCGCCGCGTTCAGGAGTTCACCCGCCAGACCCAATAGAATCTCGAAGCGCTGCGCGCGGTAACTGACATCCAGTGCATTGGCGTACTTCTTCTCCCAGCGCATGCGCATGGGGCGCTCGATGGCCATGGCCTTGACGGTTTCCGCGCCGCTGATGGTTTCCATCAACACGGCTTCGGCGTCGGTCGAGGTCTCGAACTCGCGCCTTGCGTAGTCTTTCAGCCTGGGCGTGACCGCCAGCGTCAGCAGGCCCATGGGGATGACGAAGGCAAGCAGCAGCAGGGTCATCTTGACGTTGTACATAAACAGCACGATGAAGTAGATAAATACCATCAGCAGATTGAGCAACGTGCTGATGGTGGATTCCGTCATGAAATTGCGCACCGTCAGGTTCTCCTGAAAGCGTGCGAAGATATCGCCGGTCCTGCGCTTGTCGAAAAAGCTGATGGGTAACGACAGGGTATGCATGAAGAATTGCGAGACCATCGTGAAGTCGAGGTTGCGGGTCAGATAGTTGGTCAGGAACCCGCGCAGGACCGTGGTCAGCTGCGTAAAGACATGCACCAGAATCAGGCCTATGATCAGTACATGCAGCAACTGCACGCTGTCGTGAACGACCACCCGGTCAAGGATATTCTGGATGATGATGGGTGGCGCGACACCCAGCACCTCGATGATCATGGTGGCCATGATCAGGTGGCCGATGATGTTCTTGTAGGGGGCGAGATAGCCGGCGAAGCGAACCCATGGAGAACGGCTGGCCACGTGAACCATATCGGCGCCGGGCGTAAACAGCAGGCAGGTGCCGGTCCAACCCTTGTCGAACTCCTCGACCGTCATCTTAGCGAAGCCCCGGCCCGGGTCGGCCACCCATACGTGGCGCTTGGAAATGCCGTATACCACCACATAGTGGTAGCCTTCCCAGTGGGCGATGAAGGGCAGGTCGAAACCGAGCAGGGTTGCGTAGGTGGTTTGCACGCCGCGTGTGCTGAAGCCGAGCGACTCGCCAACCTGCGCCAGGCTTTCCAGCGTCGCCCCCTCGGTCGTGACGTTGGCCATTTCCCTGAGCTTCCCCAGGGTCAGCGGTATGCCGTAATGCTTGCAGATCATCGCCAGGCAGGCCGCGCCGCAGTCGGCCTCTTCCGCCTGTTCGATCAGCGGAAAACGCGGCAGCACCTTTTCGCCGCGTCCGGGTCTGGAACCCAGGTCGAGCAGCAGCGGCCGCTTTCTGCGCCTGGCAACCTTCTTTTGCCGCTCCAATTCACGTTCGGCCGTCTGGATTCGCTCCTCGAGGAGATCCTTGACACGCGGGTTTCGCTCCAGCGCGAAACGCAGCGTCTCGTCCGGTATCACCAGCAGGACGACTTCGGTTTGGGTCACGGCCGAGGCCGGTTGCTCGGCGCGATGCAGCGCCGCGTATTCGCCGAACACATCGCCCTGCTGCACTGTACCGATCGAATACTCCGTGCCTTCCGCCGTGCAGGAGAGCTTGACCGTTCCCTGGCGCACGACGTAAAGGCGTTGATCTTCGCTCGAGCCCTGCTCCAGCACTGTCATGCCGGCGGGCAGGCGTTTCACGCCGACGCTGCGCATCAGCTGTTCGAGTTCGGTGTGATCGACCTTGCCTTTGAGATCGAACAAGCGGTTGACGACGCTGCCCGCGGTGCGGATAGCGGCGTATCTGGATATGAAGCTCGACGCGTCCTGGTTGCGGGCGAGCAGCGGTGTAATCGCCGCGCGCGGTATGATCAACAGTTCCGTTTTGGACGACGAACGTACCGAGTACTCATGACGCTGTTCCCGCAACGCGCCGATTTCCGCGAATACGTCGCCCGCCTTGCGAATACCGATACTGGTCTCTTTGCCGTTGGTTTCGGAGAACAAGCGGACCATGCCGGACCGTACGACGTATACGCTCTCACACTCGTCCCCGGTTTGGTAGACCATGTCGCCCAATTCGTACCATTTCGACTGCGCCTGCGCGGCGAGTTTCTCGAGTTCCTCGGAATGGAAAGCCGATAACATCTCTACGCCGGCAAGAAATTCAACTATGGAGTCAGTCGTCACTGGTGCTTCCCATTATTGTCGGTACGGAGCAGTGCTCAGGCCGGTGTCAGGCGTTTGCGGCTAGTGGGTCTTCCTGGCGCGCACGGGCTGAGGCTCGGGCTCGCGTGCGATGCGCGCCGGTGTTACGCGATTTCGATTGCGTGATCCTTAGCGCGTTCTTCCAGCCATACGTCGTGCAGCTTTTTGGCTACTTGTTTCTTGCGGGTCTCGTCGAGAACGGCCGATTTCTTTTCGATGACCTTGAAGATCTCGAAGGCTTTGCCGTCGGCCGAAGGAAAGGGGCCCAGCACGGCACCTTCGGCTGCGTTAAACACCTTGGCCTCGAGTTCGTTCTGCAACGCGCCGCGTATGACCGTGCCGATCACGCCGCCGCGGTCGCGCGTTTCGAGGTCCAACGAGTGTTCCCGGGCGAGATCGTGGAAACTGTCAGGGTCGTCTTCCAGCAAGGCGCCCAGTTCCCGCGCGGTGCCCTCCGACGCCAGCACGATATGGCCGACCTCGATGCTGTCGAACTCGGGGGAATTGAGGCTGAAGTATTCCTCAATGGCGGCCTCCGAGGTGACCATGTCGACGACCTTTTCTTTGAGCAACAACTCGGCAAGATAAGTTTCAAACTCATCCAGGCTGAGACCCAGATTGTCGAGAAACTCCATGGCTGCCTTGGCCCGGTGCAGTCCCTGCACGCGGCGGATCTGGTCAAACCTTTCCTGGACCTCTTCCGTCGATACTGAGACACCTGCCTTTTTTGCGGCCAGTACGGTGACCCGGTCTGTGACCATGTCGTCGAGGATCTGCTCGAACTTACCGTTCAGCTTGAGGTACCGAGCAAGATCGTCGATACGGATTTCATGGTCATCGATTTTCGCCAGTAGTGAAGCGTCTTCTTTGGTCATTGTTTTACTACCCGGTTAACTGATGAACGTATCGATCGACGGCTGGCACTCTGCGGTGCTCTTTATCCTGCAGTATTCCTCAGCGGGTCCAGTGCCAGGTCGACCAGTCTGCGTTTGCGTACGGCAATTTCCGTCTTGGCCTCCATGCCGTAACGTACCGGTATGCGGACGTTGTTGACAGTGAAATAATCCCGTTCCAATCCCACGCGGGCCTTGTAGAAAGTTTTCTTGGTGACCGGGTCGAACTGCGTCGACGGCGCGATGTATTCCAGTTCGCCTTCCAAAAAGCCGTAACGCTGATAGGGGAAGGCGTTCAGCTTGACTTTGGCCGGCATACCCACCTTGAGGAAGGCCCGGTTGCGTTCGTCGATCTTGATCTCCAGTACTTTCCTGCCGCCCTCGGGCGCCATCACCGCAACCGGCTTCTTATCGTCGACCTTCTCGCCCACCTTGTCGGCCGCCAGGAAGGTGACGACGCCGTCTATCGGCGCGCGTATGCGCAGAAAATTGTCTTCGTCGATGTCGTCGAATTTCACTCGAGAGGCGATGCGGGCCTTGGCGCGCGCCAGGCGGAGTTCGTTCTCCAGGGACTTCTCCTCGTTCTCCAGATTCAGCAGGCCGCTTTCGTACTTGGATTGAAACGCCAGCAATTCCTGCGATTTCTTCTCGATCTCCGCCTTCTTCTTGTCGTATTCATTGTTCAGCGACAACTCGAACTCGCCCAGCTTGACCTCCGCCAACTTGAGATCCAGGATTTTATCCTGGTACTCCTTGCGCTTGTCCGCGACCTGTTGTTTCGATATCCCGCCGCCGCCGGGAGACTTGAACAACCGCTCGTGCTGCCCCAGCACCCGCCGCGCATGATCGCGTTGCTGGCGCGCCTTCTCGACGTCGGCGCGCGCCTTTTGCAGCTTCAGGGTCTGTTCTTCGGCCAGTTTTGCGATGCTTTCGGCCACCCGTTTTTCGTGTTGTTGCCGATCCGATTCAAGCTTCAGCTGCATAGCCTGCAGTTCCTTTTCGGAAGCCTTTCTTTTCGCCGGGTACGCTTGCATCCGCTTCTCAATATGGTCCACCGCCATCTTTGCCGTCAACGCATCGCCCATGAGTTGAATGGCGGCCGGGGAGTTGACTCGAAACAGCACGTCGCCCTTCGCGGCGGGCATGCCTTCCGCCACATAGATGTCGGTCAGGTCGCCCTTCACCGGCACGTAGATGCGGTGTTCCTGCGCCCCGGGGGTGACCGCGCCATTGGCCACGACGATCACATCGGCGCGGCCGAAGAACGACCAGGTCACGCCGGTCAGCAACAGCCCGAGCAGGACGTAGATGGTCTTGCGCATCAGGCTGGAGGGCTCGGAAATCAGTATCGAAATCCCTTCTGCGCTGTGCTCCTCGAAAAGCCTGCCAAGCCCCTTGCGGGACCGGTAATAGACGGGACTCATGGGCGGTGCTCCTGAATTCGGGGGAGAAGATCGAGTTTGCTTTTCAGCAGGTCGGGCTCCATAACCAGATGCAGGTCTTGCAGTGAACGCCGCTGGCGTTTGGTTTCGTTACCGATGTCTACCCAGAGCTGTTGCCATTCGGCTGGTGGTTGCACCCGTATCAGGTCGTAGGTGTGAGTGCCGTCGCGCACCGCCGCGTAGGCATTCGAGAGCCGCTCGGCCTGTGTCTTGAATCGCTTGGAGATACGCTCTTCGACGCGAATCACCGCGGGTATGCCGCCGTCGTTCCGGTAAGCGTTCCAGTCGCGCCGGGTGCTTTTAAACGACTGTGCCAGTTGCTCCAGGAGTTGGTCCTTATACGAGTTGAACTCGGCCTCCAGCGCACGCAGGAAGTCACTGTCCTCGGGTTGCCTGAGCGATGCCCAGAATGCCAACAGCTGGTCGCGGTAGCTCGCTGATTGGCGGTTGTTTTGCAGGGCCTGGTAAGCGGCGAGGACCTTCTTCTGGCGTTCCGCCCGATGCGTTGCGACGTCACCCCAGGGTTGGGACGCTAGCCCCTCCAGAATAACGATCGACTCGTTGTGCTCGCCGGCGCGCCACGCTTGCGCGGCCGCTTCGTAACGCATCACGATTTCCGGCGGCGGGAGTGATTGATCCAGCCAGCCGCGCACCTTCTCCTTGAACAGCGGGGTCTGAAATTCGAACTCACGGCTCAGACGCACCACCTGGATCAGTTCGCCCTGTTCCATGTGACGGACCAGTGTTTCGTAGTTCTGTGCGTCTTCCTGCAGCGCTTCCACTCCCGCGATTCGCGGGTATTGCCGGGCGAATTCGCCGATCGCGGTGCGAATCCTGTCGTGTTGGTTCGATCGCAGTTGATGCTTGAGCGTGGTTTTGAGGTCCGCTATCGCCTTGCCGAACAGTGAGTGCTCGTTGCGCAGCACGCGGAGGTCGCTGAGCACGCGGGTATAGGCGGGTTCGAAGGACGGTGCGAAAGTCGCCATCTGGGTGAGTAACTGCTGGTGCCGGGCGGGATTGGTATTCCATTGCTCTACCAGCGCCTTGATCTGGGTTTCGTGGCGAAAGATCTCGAGCGGCGCGGCGACCCCGCCGCGTGCGGCGATGTGGGCCTCCACCCGGGTGGCCCAGGCGAGCAGGTCGAGCATTTCCTGGCCGTCCGGTATCGCCTTGCTGTTCCCGCTTGCCGCGGCCAGTCTTGCCTCGGCGGCTTCGAACCGGCCCTGGTCGAGTTGCTCGACCCAGCCGGGGATGGTGGCCTTGAGCAATGCTTCCTGCGCCCAGGCGCCGACTTCGACGTCGCCGGGATCGCTGCTCAGATAGCGATTCGCCGCACCCGCGCTGTCAAGATAGGCCCCTGCGTCGAGCAGGGTCTTGATTTCACGCCGGTCCTGACCGAGCAGGAAGACGCCGATGCCGGCGGCGAGCAGCAGCGAAACTACCGCAAGTCCCGCCCAAAGCGGTTTGCGGCTGATCGACGACTGGCCATTCACCGCCTTCCAGAGTGCGCCGATAACGCCTTTACCCGACGTGCTGGATAAAGCCTTGTTTCTGCCGCCATGCTGCGCCGCGGCCGGGTCCGAATCCACGTCATCGCCGTCGTCGCCCTGGTCGCAAAAGATATCCAGGAACGAAGCGGGGGAGGATACAAAGGTGGTGCGCGGATTGTCCTCGTCGATCGGGCTTTGAGTCGGGTCAATACGCGTGGTATCGATCCGGGTTACGCCGCTCAGCGGTACCGTACCGGTCTTCACGTCGTCCTGGTCGGGCTTCTCCAGGTGGACGGTATAGCGGAACCGGTCCGTGCCGAACGTAATCAAGTCACCGTCGGTCAGCAGGTGGGCGTGCTCGTCCAGTTTCTTGCCGGATACCAGGGTGCCGTTGGCGCTCTTCAGGTCTTCCAGATAGACGCCGCTCCCCTTGAGACTGAACACTGCGTGGCGACGCGACAGCAGGCCCACATCCTCGGGAAACCTGTCCTTGTAGCGGCCGAACACGTCGTCGGAACGAGCGACCAGGAAAGGAAATTGCGTGACGACGATGGGTTCGATATCGCTCGAGGCGTCAACCGGCGACAACACGAGCGTGGTCGACGGCAGCGACGCGACGGTCGTAACATCGTCGGGTTCGCCCTCGATGTCCACGCGGAAGGACAGCTCGCCGCCCAGATTGATCTCGTCGCCGCAGTCGATCCGCACGGGTTCTTTTTCCACGCGGCGATTGTTGATCAGGGTGCCGTTCAGACTGCCCAGATCGACGATATACACGTCGTTGTGTTCGCGGAATATTCTGGCGTGCCGCCGCGACAGCTTGGCAACCGCACCGATATCCAGCGACGCGAACGGATCCTCGCGACGCCCCACGTGAAACAATGCTTCTTCGATGATGATCTCGCGCATGTCGGGATGCGAAACCGGCTTCAAGGTGACCTTCATAGGCGCGGTAAGTAGTTCGGTTTGAATCGGATTGTCGATAGCACAGAGTGGATGGTTCACTTGACCGCACTCGTTGTCGCCACGGGTGTCGAGCGCCCGGCCAGGGCTTCCGGCGGCCATCCGCCGCCCAGTGCCTTGTACAGCGTAACGGTATCGCTGAGCGATCCCTGGTACTCGGCCAGCACGGCCTGCTGGGCGTTTAACAGGGTACGCTCGGTTTCGAATACCTCGAGCTGCGATACCAGGCCCTCTTGCAGCCGCGCCTGTTGGACAGTGCGGACGATCTGCAGATTTTCGATCTGAGCTTCGAGTTCCTTGATCTGTTCTTTGCGCGAGCGCAGATTCAGCAGGGCGACTTCGACTTCCTCGAAGGCGCGCAGCACTACCTGCCGATACTGCTCGCGCCGCACCCGGGTTTCCGCTTCATTGATCGTGACGTCGATCTTGAGGTCTCGGTCGAACAACGAGGCGAGCGACGTGGTCAGGCCGAAGCTCCAGCTGTTGAGCAGAATGCTGGTCAGGCTGGCGCCGGTGTTCGCGCTGGCGGACAGCGAGAAGGTCGGCAGCCGCGCCAATCTGGCACGACCCACCAGATGGTGCGCCTGCAGCAGATCGTACTCGGCTCGCAGGACGTCGGGACGGCGCGCGAGCAGATCGGCCGGCAGAACCATGGGCACATCGACCAGGTTAACCGACTGACGCAGATAGCCCACGGGCACCGATAGACCGCCGGCTGGTATTCCCAGTAAGGTCGCCAGCCTGAGTTCCGCTTCGGCGCGGCCGCGCCGTAAATCGAGCAGTTGCTTGGTCAGGCTGTTGATCTCGGAGCGTTGGCTCAAAATCCGGGTCTTCGGAATCAGTCCCTCCTGGTATTGCGCTTCGTAGATTTGCAGCAGTACCAGATTTTGTTGCTTGGTCGAATCCTGCTGTTTGATTTGCTCGTCGAACAGCCGGATCTGGAAATAGCGCTGCGCGACATCTGCGACCAACGACAGATAGGCGGCGCGCCAGTCCATTTCCGTGCCCTTGTAACCCGCTTCTTGCGCCTGCACTCCTTTGCGGATCTTGCCCCAGATATCGATTTCCCAACTGAGGCCGAGCCCCAACAGTTCGGTATTGCTCGACGTTGTCGCCGAGGCGTCGTCGGACTTGGCGCGTTGGACCGTGTTGGTGGGCGCAGCGGTGATCTTGGGGGTCAGCGGAAAGCGTTCCTTGCGCAGCCCGACGCCCGCTTTATCCAGGCGCGCGGCGGCAATCTTCAGGTCCAGGCCATCGTCGATCGCCGTTCGTATCAGATTGTCCAGATAGGGGTCGCCAAAACCCTTCCACCATTCGGGCGAGATCACCTCCGAGGTGGAGATTTCCCGGCCGTCCAACTGGGACCACCGGTCTTTCTCGGGGACCTCGGGGCGCTGATACTCAGGTCCCGCCAGATTCGCACACGAGGAAAGAAACGCCAGACACAAAACGGCCACAACGATGCTGCCGAAGGTGTATCCGCCACGTGCTCCGCGAGCGGCGGTCGACACCGAGCATTGATCCCCATGCTGGTCTGTATTTCTGACCATAGCAAATAGCACCTTTTCCAAAATATTTTTTTGTTTCGAGAAAGTATAGGACATCGGTATCCGGCGTGACTCGGCAGGGGTCGGCGCGGCAATCGGGTCCAGCGCGCCTTCCGACCGAATGTTGCGCCGCGATGCGCGACTCAGGTAAGACCTTAGCCGCTCGCGCCGGAAAATTTCGTCAACTATGCACATTTCGATGCCGCAGCCATCGCCAACCAAGGAACGGCGTTCCTGCAGGGCGGTCGTGGTGATACTGGTTGACGGTGAACTGCCCTTGTCGATCACCGGATCGACCCGCACGTCGTATGAATGCGGATCTGTTTTTCCGGATGTACTGCGTGGCGACGACCGGCCTTCATCGGGTTCAGGGAATTCGCGAGTCCGTCATGTCATGCGCGGGTTGATGGCGGTTTTTGCTTCGTCCTCGAGGTAGGCGCACGCGACGACGAACGAGAGGTTGTCGCGCGCCGGGCTCGCGAGCGCGAGTTCCAATAGTGTCCGGGCACAGCGCGCGCAGTTGCCCTTGGCAAGTGCCGCGGCAATCCGTCCGTCATCGACTTCGTTGTAAAGCCCGTCGCTGCATACCAGGAACGAATCGCCGGCGCGAATGGCGATCGAAATCGTGTCCGGCTCGAGCGTCGCAGCCGCGCCGATGGCACGGGTGATGACGTGCGCGGCGGGGTGATCTTTGGCCGTGCTGCGGTCGACGAGGCCACGCTCGATCAATTCTTCCAGCTGACTGTGGTCATGGGTGAGCTGCTGCAGTTCGCCGTCGCGATAGCGGTAGACACGGCTGTCGCCGACCCAGAGCACCACGCCCTGGTCTCGGTGTGCCAGCAGCACCGCCACGGTGCTGCCGCTCAGCCCCTGTCCGCCGGTTCTTGCTTTGGTGACGAGTTGACGATTGGCGGCGTGCAGATTGGCCGTGACCGCGGCGACGCGATCGGCCAGACTGCCTGACCGATCACGGATATCGAGGCTGTCCACGACTAGGCGACTGGCAGCCGCGCCGGCCGCGTGCCCTCCCATGCCGTCCGCCACCGCCCAGATGTGCAGGTCCGGACGGTTCAACACGGCGTCCTGGTTTTCCTTGCGTACATAACCGCCGTGCAGTTCCGCTGCCGATTGCCAGCGCAGGCAAGTTGGGTCTTCGCCGTTCACGCCCCGGTATCTTCACGTGCGGAAGCCTCTACCGCGGCCTCGGTGGAAAAATAGATCACTTGCCCGCGCGACGACGCAGCTCGACGGCCCATGCTGATGCAGCCCGATTCGCGCAGGATCAGGTCGTCGTCGTGTATATAGACTTCGCTGTCATCCATATTTACGTAGGTGCCGTTTCGACTTCGGTCGGTCAGTACAAAGCACGAGTTGATGTAACGCAGGTGGGCGTGTTCCCTGGAGGCGAAACCGGAATCGATGGGCACGTCGACGCTGCTGCTCCTTCCTAGAGTAACGGGTCTGGTATCCTTGTCGAGAACCAGTCGTCGGTCCCGCCAGCGCAACACGAGCCGTCCGACCCGAGTAATCCGGGCGGCGCTCGCGCCGGCGATCGCCGTACGGGTCAATGCCTCATCCTGCCACAGGATCCGCTGTACAGGAGCTGCACTTGCGTAGGTCTTGCCGAGCCACTCTTGGATATCCGCGTCCGTTTGGGCGCATAGCAAGTTGGCGTCAATCGGGTCGAGATTCTGCACGCACGCCAGTGTTTGGCCGGCGTCGGCCCGCCGCGCCAGTTGCTGGGTGATCGCGATCGCGGACGCCGTCCCGGCGCCATCGTGCGCCGGGGTCGCGGGCTCGAACAGGCTGATCCGCAGTGCAACGCCGTGCTTTGAAATATCGGTCGCGAGATCCCTGTGGATGGCGCGGGTTGCCTCTACCGCGGCCAGCAGGCCGGAGAAGACCACCGCAACCTCGTCATCGAATTTGATCAAAATGCGTCCGTCGAACTGCTCGACGATCGCTGCCATGCGTCGACTTAGGTCGGTCAACGGCGTGTCGTCGGCGCGGGCCAGGCATTCCTGCGCACCGGTAGCATCGGACAGCTTGGCGCATACGAAAAAGCGTTCAAACAGTGCTTCAGCCATCGTGTTTGCTCTCTGTGCCACTGACCGCGGGCCCGGTTCGACGGTTAAGCGATCGATGTCCTTCACCTGATAGAGGCATGGTAGTTCTCGAAATCGACTTTGTGTAATCTTGCGCCGCCGCCGTCCGGCGACCCGAATGCGGAGCGATGGCGATCGAATTGGTTCGACGTCGTGGTCGAACCGGGTCCGACTGACCACGCTGGGAAGAAAGGCGAGCGCGGATAGGCTGTTTTTTAACATCATGCCCCTTTGATTTTTGGTAAATATTCACCACGCTGCCTGATTAATAGACCGGCAAGGGTGTGGACGCGACTTTGCGAATTCCGGGCTTTATTAAGAAAATCACTAATCAGCTTCACGTTTCCAGTGCCTCCCGCCAGGTTACGGTTTCAGTGACCCGCCGTGATTACCTCCCTGTAGGCTCGGCTGCTGCTTCCCTGCAGCAAACGGTCACTTAAACCTTCACCCGTTGAGGCTTTGCTAACGCATTTCTTAATAACTATGAAGACCTTTCACTGCCAACACTGCCGCAGCGCTGTCTATTTCGAGAACACCCTTTGCAACCACTGCGGCCACGTTTTGGGGGTGCTCGACGACGTGCTGGACATGTCGGCGCTGCGCGATCGGGGCAACGGCGAATGGGCCGTGCTGGCCGCCGGCGCACCGCATCCCGCATACCGTAAGTGTCAGAACTACGCGGTGCACCAGGTCTGCAATTGGATAGTTCCCGCCGAATCGGGAGAGGCATTCTGCACCGCCTGCCGATTGAACGAGGTCATCCCGAATCTCGATCGGCATGGGCACCTCGATCGTTGGTACCGATTGGAGCGTAGTAAACGCCGCGTCGTTTACAGCTTGTTGAAGCTGGGATTGCCGCTAAAGGCAAAGCGGGACGATCCACAGGCCGGGCTGGCGTTCTCATTTCTATCCAAGCAGGATGCGGCGCCGGGCCAACCGGTCGTGACGGGGCACGCCGACGGTCGCATCACGATCAATGTGGACGAGGCCGATCCGTCCATACGCGAACGCAATCGGCTCGATCTGGACGAAAAATACCGCACCTTGCTGGGGCACTTCCGACATGAGGTCGGCCACTACTACTGGGACCGGCTGGTACGCGACGGCGGGCGGCTGCGCGACTTTCGCGTCCGCTTCGGCGATGAGCGGTCCGGGTATGCCGAGGCGTTGCGTCGTCACTATGCGGAAGGCCCGCCAGGCGACTGGCAATCCCATTTCATCACCCCTTATGCCAGTGCGCACCCGTGGGAAGACTGGGCCGAGACCTGGGCGCACTACCTGCATATTGTCGATACGCTGGAAACGGCGGGTCACTTCGGTCTCGAGGTGCAGCGCGAACTCCCGGACGGGAGCGTGCACCGGGCGGATCCCGATTTCGACGCCTATCGCCTGGCCGACTTCGAACCCATAATCGAACACTGGATACCGCTGACCTTCGCGTTGAACAGCCTGAATCGCAGTATGGGCCTGCAGGATCTGTATCCGTTCGTGATCTCCGCGGAGGCGCAGCAAAAACTGCGCTTCGTGCACCAAGTGGTGCGCGCCTGCGGGGCGCCGCCACCGGCCGCAGCGCGGTTGTACGGGTCTCGCTGGTCGCGCTTTACCACGCTTGTGTTCGGGCGCATGGCGCGCCGCAAAGCGTAGCCTTGGGCGGCGTTTCAACGCCCGCTCTGAGCCATTACAGGTCACTGAATGCGTCGAAAATACTAGTCGATACAATATCTTAAGATTAATCCCGGCGGTCGGTGTCAGGCTCCACCATCCCGTTTGAAACTTTTTTCCAGGAGCGAAGGTCATAACAGTTGGCGGTCTTGAACAGCCGCCACAATGAACTCCTTGTTCATTGAAACTCCCCTTGGTGATTGGCCATAGTTGAACCGGTGCTCCATATAAGGGCACCGGTTTTTTTTGACGTGACTACCTGCACCGTATCGGTGCGTTCTCGCTATCGCGCGCGCGCTCTTGGTGCGAATCTCCGCTCGCAAACTGCTCGTGTTGATGTAATCCCGTGATTAAAAGAAAGAAAGTCAAATGGCACGATTGGTGCTAAGTTCGGCAAGATCTTACGCCGCATGCGTGGGCAAGCACCATTACTGAAAAAACCTAGGGGAATACCTATGAGCATCTGGCGAACCGCGGTCTTGGCGGTCGGCTTATTGTTGCCGGCAGGCGTTCTGGCTGAGGAGGCAACGTTGAACGGGGGGGATACGGCGTGGATACTGACCTCCACCGCCTTGGTGTTGTTCATGACCCTCCCTGGACTGGCCTTGTTCTACGGCGGTCTGGTTCGCTCCAAGAACGTGTTGTCGGTGCTGATGCAGTGTTTCGCTATCGCCGGACTGGTTTCCATCCTCTGGTTGCTGGTGGGTTACAGCCTGGCGTTTGGCGAAGGTAATGCTTATATCGGCGATTTCAGTAAGGTTTTACTGGCCGGTATCGGCAAAGACACCTTGTCGGGGACCATTCCCGAGGCCTTGTTCATGGCGTTTCAGATGACCTTTGCAATCATTACCCCCGCGCTGGTGGTGGGCGGCTTCGCGGAGCGGATGAAGTTTTCCGCGATGCTCTTGTTCAGTGCGATCTGGCTGCTGGCGGTTTACGTACCGGTCACCCACTGGGTCTGGGGCGGCGGTTGGCTGGGGGCCATGGGTTTGTACGACTTTGCCGGCGGCACGGTGGTGCATATCACCGCCGGCGTAGCGGCGATCGTCGCGGCCTTGGTGATGGGGCCGCGTAAGGGGTTTCCGACCACCGCGATGCCACCGCACAACATGACCATGACGGTCACCGGCGCCGGTATGTTGTGGGTCGGTTGGTTCGGGTTCAACGGCGGCAGCGCCCTGGCGGCGGACGGCGCGGCGGCGATGGCTTTACTGGTTACCCACATCTCGGCCGCGGTGGGTGCGATGACGTGGATGATCATCGAATGGATCAAGTTCGGCAAGCCTTCCGCGTTGGGTGCTGTCACCGGCATGGTGGCCGGTCTCGGTACGATTACGCCGGCGTCGGGTTTTGTCGGTCCCGGCGGCGCGTTGATCATCGGCCTGCTCGCCGGCAGCGTATGTTTTACCGGCACTATGTTCATCAAGCGTGTGCTCAAGATCGACGACTCACTGGATGTCTTCCCGGTCCACGGGATCGGCGGCATGCTGGGGACTTTTCTCGCCGGTGTTTTTTCTTCCACGGCCCTGGGTGTGTTCAGCGGATACGGGTTTGCCGACGGCGTCGAGAGCATGGGCGGTCAGGTGTCAGTGCAGCTGACCGGGATCGTCGCGACCGTCGTGTTCACGGCAGTCGCCACCTTTGTCATCCTGAAGGTCGTCAGAGTCGTTACGGGTGGACTGCGGGTCGGCGACGAGCAGGAGATCGAGGGCTTGGATATCGTGCTTCACGAGGAGCGCGGTTACGATATCCACTGAGCACGGGTTCAATTCTTGATACGAAGGCGGCCAATGGCCGCCACCACCTTGAGTGCGTTCGATCTGCCGGCCTTCGCGCGCGTCGAGCGCACCCTGCCTCTCGGCCTGCACTGAAATCTGGAAACCCGTGTGGTCCGGGCGTCGCCTGCCGGCATACCGTTGGTATCGCACGTACGGTTGCTCACGGCTCCCGACCGCTGGTGGGTGTCGTTCCGGGGCCTGTTGTGCGTGGTGTCGATCCCACTGCTCGCGTAACGCGTTTTAATGTTGTTCCGGGCCTTGTGGCTGGCATTCGCTCTGTTGCGTTGGCTGCAATGGAGCCGGCGGTCGCTATCGCGAGGCGGGTTGTGGCGATCGGTGGAGCTGCGGCGCATTTCCATCGGGCGCCGTCGCAAGCGCGCGTCAGCGGCCGAGCCCGACGCGTAAAAGCGCTGCGCGTTGCAACCCTTTTTTCCGCAATAGAGGCTAAACTTGGAAACAAGTTTGCACGCGTCGCGTTACCCGCAGGATGTATATCCGCGATCGGCTATGCTGGGTGTGCTTTTAATGAACTGAGCTTCCGGGAGAAACACGTATATGAAGTCGGTGAAAGAGATTCTGGACCTCAAAGGGCATGATTTTTGGTATGTCGAACCCAGCAGTACCGTGTTCGACGCGATCAAACAAATGGCGGAAAAGGAAGTGGGTTCGGTGCTGGTGATGGAGGATGGGAAGATAGTCGGTATCGTCACAGAACGCGATTATGCGCGTAAGGTCATACTCGAGGGAAAGACCTCACCGGAACTGCCGGTTACGGCGGTGATGAGCACCCGGGTATTGTATGCGAAACCCGAACAGTCCGTGGAGGATTGCATGGCGCTGATGACCGACAAGCGTGTGCGTCATTTGCCGGTACTGGACAACGGCACCGTACGTGGCGTGGTTTCCATCGGCGATCTGGTGAAGGCCGTGATCACCGAGCAGCAGTTCACGATCAAGCAGCTGGAAAACTATATCGCGGGTTAGACCTGGCACGGCTCCGTTCGCCGTGCGTTTCGCGAAGTACGGCGCGATGCATTCCCTCAGTGATCGGTCGCGCGATAGCGCACCACGCGGTGATTATAGGTATCCGAAATCCAGATATCCCGGCCGCGGATGGCCACGCCCTCCGGTCGGTCGAACAGGCCGTCGCCCAGCCCCGCACGCCGGGCGCCCAAGACGGTTAACAGCTTGCCGTTCTGGTCGATCACCTTGACCTGATGGTTGTACTTGTCCGCCACGTACATGCGACCCGAGCGGTCGAAATCCAGGTAACGCGGCCCGCTGAATTCATAGCGCGGCCCGGTCAGTAAGGTATCGATAGACAGGTCGTCGTTATATTTGACCAGCCGGTCGTTGGACGCATCGGCGACCCAGATCTTGCCATCGGGACCGATCGCGACATCGTGCGGCGCAGCCAGGCCGCCGGCCTCCTGCCGCACGCGGCCGTCACGGTAGATCACCAGGTTGCCTGAGCCCGCGCCGGTTGCCAGCAGCCGTCCGTCCGGCGCAAACGCCACGCCTTCCGGTCGGCTGACTCCGTCCTGCAGCGTATCGACCAGTTCGCCGCCCGCGGCGGTTAAGGCAAACACCGCGATGCGACTGTTGCCGGTGTCGGCCACCAGCAGGCGTCCCTGGTCGTCGAACGCGACATCGTGCGGCTGCGACAGCAGATCCTGGCCGAAACTCGCGCGCAGCGCGAGCGTTTCGGGGTCGAGCACGGCGATACGGTCATTGCCGGTGTCGGCGACATACAGCCGCGCGCCGTCGGGTGCCAGGACCAGGTCATGCGGCTCTCGCAACACTGCGTCGCCCGCTGCTACCAGGGTATGACGCAATTCCGCATAAACCGGGTTGGCGACGATCACGACTGCCAGCGGCAGCAGCCTGAAAAGGACGGTTATCGACTTGCGCAAGCGGTGTTTCATCGGGCGCCTCGCACCGATCGGGTGGATCTCGTTACATTTAAGTCCCGGAACGGGGATCCGTAAACCCCGCCTTCAGATAAGGCACACACCCAGCACATTTTTTCCTCACACGGTCGCGCTAACGTCTGACTAAGAACACGAGTGTTTTATTACGACAACCGCAATTCCATTGACGTAATGGAAATCGCAGTGTTGGCAGGCGGTCGGGGATGTTCGATTCGAGGGCGTCTGCAGCAGGGATGCTTCGGCCGAGCCTCCAGGGAAGGATTGACGGCGTCCCTTGAATCGGACATCCCGGGCCGCGGAGGCTCAAGTCAATGACATTTCGCGTCAACCGCAGGAGAACAAAAAGATGCAGCGACGTCTGTTTTTTCAATTTGCCATGATCGGCGGACTGGTCCTGCTGCTATTGATCCCGTTGCAGATGATTCACGGTCTGGTGCAGGAAAGGCAGAGCTATCGCGAAGAGGCCCGCCATTCGGTGCAGCACAGCTGGACGGGTGAACAGAAGGTGATCGGGCCCATCCTGGTGGTGCCCTACGTCGAACACAGCGAACGCAAGATATGGGACGATCGGCGCAAGGAATACCGGGTCAGCCAGTTTCGCGAGTCGCGGCAACTGCTGATACCACCCGTCAGCCTGGAAATCGATGGTCAGGTCGAGACCGAGGAACGCACACGCGGTCTGTACGCCATACCGGTCTACACCGCGGCATTGGGCCTGCGCGGGCGGTTCGTCACGCAAGCGTTGACCGACGCCGTCGCGGGCAAGGGTGGTGCGGTCGCCTGGGGGAAGCCCTTCGTGACCGTTCTGGTGTCGGACTTGCGCGGCATTACCAGTCAACCGACCATCGGTTGGGACGGCCGGCAGCTGGAGTTCGTCTCCGGTCCTGGCATAGCTGACATAGAAGGTACGATGAGCGGCATGCACGCGCCGCTGCCCAAACTCGACGCCGCCGCCGCGCACGATCACGCGTTCGAGATGCAGCTGCTGGTGCGCGGTATGGAGCGCATTGCCTTTGCGCCCCTGGGAAAGGACACCCGGGTGGCGCTCAATTCGCCGTGGCCGCATCCGAGTTTCATCGGCCGGTATCTGCCGGTCGACCACTCGGTGACCGATGCCGGCTTCAGCGCGAACTGGCTCGCATCGTCGTTCAGCGGCGATATCAATACCGCATTGAGTGAATGCGCGGCCGGCAAGTGTACGTCGCTGGTGAACAACACCTTCGGCGTGTCGCTGCTGCAGCCGGTCGACATCTATCTGCAGGCGGAGCGATCGATCAAGTACGGCGTGCTGTTTCTCAGTCTGACCTTTACGCTGTTCTTTCTGTACGAAGTGACCCGGCAGCTGGCGGTACACCCGGTGCAGTACCTGTTGGTCGGATTGGCGCTGGCGATCTTTTTTCTGCTGCTGGTCTCGTTGTCGGAGCGATTGCCATTCGGCGTGGCCTACAGCGTGGCGGCGGCCGCCTGTTCGCTGGTGCTGGCCGGGTACGTCAGCGGCGTACTGCGCAGCGCCGGGAGCGGGGCGCTGTTCGCCGGGTTGCTGGGCGTGCTGTACGCCACCCTGTACCTGATCATCCGGTCGGAGGATAACGCCTTGCTGATGGGCAGCCTGCTGCTGTTCCTGGTGCTCAGCGCGGTGATGATGGTGACCCGGCACATGGACTGGTACGCGGTGAGCGAGCGGTTGGCCGCGCAACTGCCGCGGCGCAAGGGTGCCGGTTCGCAGGCCTCGGCGGAAGAGTCATAAACCCTCTTCCGCAACGGAGTTTGTCGTAAAGTTTTCCTTTCTCGGCCGGGAAAGGGATGAAGGCTGTTGCGATACCCTCCAATGGAAGAAGGTATTTCTACCGCGCCCAGCACACCGCTTCAAAGTTCGGCCTGCACCCGGCTCGACGCCTGTTTCGCTTTCGCCAATGCCTCGTCCACCGATTCACCCCTGGCCAGGGCGACGCCCATGCGGCGCTTGCCCTTGACCTCCGGCTTGCCGAACAGGCGCAGCTGCGTGTCCGGCTCGCTTAGCGCGGCGTCGAGATTGGCAAAGCTGACCCGGTTCGAGTCGCCTTCCACCAACACGACGCTGGATGCCGAGGGGCCGTGAAAATGGATGTTCGGGATGGGCAGCCCGAGAATGGCGCGTGCATGCAAGGCGAACTGCGACAGGTCTTGCGAGATCATGGTCACCATGCCGGTGTCGTGCGGCCGCGGCGAGACTTCGCTGAAGATCACCTCGTCGCCCTTGACGAACAGCTCGACGCCGAAGATGCCCCGTCCGCCCAGCGCGTCAGTGACCTTGGCCGCCATGGCGCGCGCCGCGGTCATCGCCGCTTCGCTCATCGGTTGCGGTTGCCACGATTGCCGGTAGTCGCCGTCGACCTGCACATGGCCGATGGGCAGGCAGAAGCTGGGACCGCCGTCGTGGCGCACCGTGAGCTGGGTGATCTCGTAGTCGAATTCGACGAAGCCCTCGACGATGACCTTGCCCGCGCCGGTGCGCCCGCCTTCCTGGCTGTAGTGCCAGGCGGCGTCGATGTCTTGAGCCGTTTTGATCAGGCTTTGTCCCTTGCCGGACGAACTCATGATGGGCTTGATCACGCAGGGCAGGCCGATCTCCTCGAGCGCCCGGTCGAACTCCGCGCGGTTGGCGGCGAAGCGATAGGGAGAGGTCTTGAGTCCGAGTTCCTCGGCGGCCAGGCGGCGTATCCCCTCGCGGTTCATGGTGAGCTGTGCGGCGCGCGCCGTGGGTATGACGGTAAAGCCCTCGGACTCGAGTTCCGCCAGGGTGTCGGTGGCGATGGCCTCGATCTCGGGCACGATGTAGTCGGGTTTTTCCTGTTCGATGACCCGGCGCAGCGCGGCGCCGTCGAGCATGGAAACGGCGTGGCTGCGGTGCGCCACCTGCATGGCCGGTGCGTTGGCGTAGCGATCAACCACGATCACTTCGACCCCCAGGCGCTGCAGTTCGATGACCACCTCCTTGCCGAGTTCGCCGCCGCCGCAGAACAGCACGCGGGTGGCCGAAGGGGTGAGCGGAGAACCGAGTGTGGTCATGGCGATACCTGGCTTGTACGGGAAACGGAATCGGCATTATCCACCAATTACCCTTCAAACTCGAAGGTGGTTGCAACGCGCCCGGATCCGGCAGTCACGCCCCGGTCACTATCGCGCCCGAGTATTTGTGCTAAGTTTCGAGGTCGAAGCCCCAAGAAACTCAGCTCATGAAACTCAAGGTTAACAACGCTGCTTACGAGGTCGACGTCGCCGACGACATGCCTTTGTTGTGGGCGCTGCGCGATCACGTCGAACTGACCGGTACGAAGTTCGGTTGCGGGATGGGGCTGTGCGGTGCGTGCACGGTCTACCTGGACGGCGAGCCGATCCGCTCCTGTTCGGTGCCGGTGGCCGCGGCGGTGGGTAAATCCGTGACCACCATCGAAGGGTTGGACTCCGAGGTCGGCCAAACCGTCATGGCGGCCTGGCTGGAGCACGAGGTGGCGCAATGCGGTTACTGCCAACCCGGGCAGCTGATGGCGGCCGCGGCCTTGCTCAGCAAGAACTCCAAACCCAGCGACGCGGATATCGATACCGCGATGACCGGCAACATCTGCCGCTGCGCCACTTACGTGCGCATTCGTGCGGCGATCAAAGACGCCGCGAGCAAACTGAGCTGAGGGGGTGGAGATGAACGAGCCAACGATAGTGAATCTCGACCGCCGCCGGTTTCTGCAGACCGGGCTTGCGGTTTCGGCGGGACTGACGCTTGGCGTTTATCTCCCCAGGGCGGTCGCCGAAAGCCCGCGGGCGGGCCCCGGCAAGGCCGGCGGCCAGACCGTGGTCGAAGGGGTGTTCGAGCCCAACGCCTTCGTGCGCATCGGCACCGACGACCGAGTGACCGTGATCTCCAAGCACCTGGAGATGGGACAGGGCACCTACACGGGGATGGCGACCCTGGTAGCGGAGGAACTGGACGCCCGCTGGGACCAGATCCGCGTCGAGGGCGCGCCGGCCGACGCGGCCAGATACAACAACCTGTTCTGGGGCCAGGCGCAGGGCACGGGTGGCAGCACCGCGATGGCCAACGCCTTCGAACAGATGCGCAAGGCCGGTGCGGCGGCGCGTCACATGTTGCTGCAAGCGGCGTCGCAGCAGTGGGGGGTGCCGCCCAGCGAATTGACCACTGGCGACGGCAGCGTGCGGCACGCGGCGAGCAAGCGCGCCGTTTCTTACGGCGCGCTGAGCGAGGCGGCGGCTAAGCAGGCGGTACCGGAAGACGTCAGGTTGAAAGACCCGTCGCAGTTCAAGCTGATCGGTACCCGCGTATCGCGCGTGGACATGGCGCCCAAGATCAAGGGCACGGCGGTCTTCACCCAGGACGTCAAGCTGCCGGGCCTGCTGACCGCGGTGGTCGCCCACCCGCCGAGGTTCGGCGCACGGGTCGAGTCGGTCGATGCGGCGGCGGCCAAACAGGTCAAGGGCGTACGTGCCGTGGTGGAAATACCCAGTGGGGTGGCGGTGGTTGCCGGCGATTTCTGGAGCGCTAAGCAAGGCCGTGACGCGTTGCAGATCCAATGGGACGAGAGCACCGCCATGGCGGAGGGCAGTGCGGAGATCTTCGCCGAATATGAACGGCTGGCCGCCGCGCCCGGCGCGACGGCGCGCCGTGACGGCGACGTCGAAGCGGGTTTCGCCACCGGCAGTAAGACGATCGAGGCCGAGTTCCGCTTTCCGTATCTGGCGCATGCCGCGATGGAGCCGATGAACTGCGTCGTCCAACTGCGGGATGGGGTGTGTCAGGTCTGGAACGGCGAGCAACTGCATACCGGTGACCAGCACGCGCTGGCACAGGCGCTCGGGATCAAGCCGGAGCAGGTTCGGATCAACATGCTGTACGCCGGTGGATCGTTCGGTCGGCGGGCGAATCCGAAATCCGACTATGTGCTCGAGGCGGCGCAAATCGCCAAGGCGGTCGGCGGTACGGCACCGATCAAGCTGGTCTGGACCCGCGAGGACGACACACGCGCGGGTTGGTTCCGACCGGCGTATCTGCATCGCATGCGCGTGGCGCTGGACGACGAGGGTATGCCGCTGGCGTGGCACCATCGCCTGGTGGGGCAATCGATCGCCTCCGGCACTGCCTTTGAAGCCATGATGGTCAAAGACGGTGTCGACCAGACGTCGGTCGAAGGCGCTTCCAACATGCCCTACGCTGTGCCGAACGTCTGGGTCGATCTGCACTCGCCGACCCTCGGCGTACCCATCCAATGGTGGCGTTCGGTCGGTTCCACGCATACCGCGTTCGCCGTGGAGGCCATGATCGATGAATTGGCCAGCGCGGCAGGACAGGACCCGGTCGCCTACCGGCGCATGCTGCTCAAGGACCACCCGCGTCATCTCGGGGTGCTCGACCTGGCGGCGGAAAAGGCGGCCTGGGACAAGCCACTGCCGGAAGGCCGTTATCGCGGCGTCGCGGTACACGAGTCGTTCAACTCCTACGTGGCGCAGGTGGCGGAGGTCAGTTTGGACGGCAGCGGCGGGTTCAAGGTGGATAGGGTGGTGATCGCCGTCGACTGCGGTATTGCGGTCAACCCGGACATCATCACGGCGCAGATGGAAGGCGGTATGGGCTATGGCCTGGCGGCGGCGCTTGCCAGCGAGATCACCCTGCAGGCCGGTGCGGTGGTGCAATCGAACTTTCACGACTACGAGGTGCTGCGCATCAATCAGATGCCGGCCGAGGTGGAGGTTCACATCGTGCGGTCGACCGCGCCGCCCTCCGGTGTGGGAGAGCCGGGTACGCCGGTGATCGCGCCTGCGGTGGCCAACGCGCTGTTCGCCGCGACGGGACAGCGTCTGCGCAGCCTGCCGTTGCGCCTGGCGTGAGTCTGCTGGCGCCTGACCGCGAGGTGCTGCGCGCCGCGCTCGACTGGCTGCGTGCCGGCGACCCGGTGGCGCTGGTCACCGTGTGCCGCACCTGGGGGTCGTCGCCGCGGCCGGTCGGCTCGTTGCTGGTGATGCACGCCACCGGCGATTTTTTCGGTTCCGTGTCCGGCGGCTGTGTCGAAGAGGACCTGGTCGCGCGCTACGGCAGCGGCGAGCTGGCGGGCCCGCATCCGACCCGCCTGGACTATGGCGTGGATCGCGCCGACGCGCAGCGCTTCGGCTTGCCCTGCGGCGGGCGGTTGGAATTGCTGGTCGAGCATCTTGCCGACGCGGCGCCCGTGGCCGAGCTGGCGAAGCGCATCGACCGCAGCGAGCTGGTGAAGCGCGTCGTCGACCTGTCTTCGGGCGAGGTCAGGCTGCGCAGCGCCGAGCTGACGGACGCCTTCCGCTACGGGTCGCTGCAGGTGGAGAAGGTGTTCGGCGCTGTCTGGCATCTGCTGTTGATCGGCGACAATCAGCTGGCGAGATACCTGGCGCAGATGGCGATCATGCTCGATTTCGGCGTCACCGTCTGCGACCCGCGCGAAAGTGCATTTCGCGAAGCGCTGCCCGATGCGGTCCAGGCGAGTCGCGCGATGCCCGACGATGCCGTACTCGGTGCCGCCGACAACCCGCGCCGCGCCGTGATTACCCTGGCACACGACCCGAAGGTTGATGACATGGCCCTGATGGAGGCGCTCACCTCGCGGGCCTTCTACGTCGGCGCCCTGGGGTCGCGGCGCACCAACGAGCAGCGGCGCGAACGGTTGGCGCAGCTGGGAGTGAGCGCACCCGACCTGGCGCGGCTGCACGCACCGGTCGGTTTGAAAATCGGCAGCCGCACCCCGGCGGAGATCGCCGTGTCCATTCTCGCGGAGGTGGTGGCGACGCGCAGCGCGCTCGCCGCGCAAGACACTCCCAATCCGGCGGCCGCGTCGGCGTGAAGCACCCGCCGGTCGGCGTGCTGCTCGCGGCGGGTCGGAGCACCCGTTTCGGCCGGGACAAGCTGATGTTCGCGCTGGACGACGGCACCCCGATCGGCATGCGCGCGGCGCGCAACCTCATCCAGGCGCTGCCCGTAGCGGTGGCGGTGGTGGCGTCGGGGGCATCGCCCCTGGCCGGTGGGTTGCGCGATCTTGGCTACCGGCTGGTGCAGAACGATGCACCCGAGCAGGGCTTGTCACGCAGTCTGCGGCTGGGGGTGGAAGGCATCGCCGCATCCACGGGGTGGGTCATCGCCCTGGCGGACATGCCCTGGATAGCGCCGGCAACGATACGACAGGTGGCGGACGCGCTGATGAACGGCGCGTCGCTTGCCGCGCCCCGCTATCGAGGTCGGCGTGGACATCCCGCCGGTTTCGCAAGTCGCTGGCGTGATGCTCTGACCACGGTCGGCGGCGATCGCGGCGCGCGCGATATCCTGACCGCCCACCGCGCCGGTCTGGTAGCCGTCGAGGTCTCGGACCCGGGCGTGCTGCGCGATGTCGACACGCCCGAGGATCTGATCAAAGCACCTTAGGCGCGCGCTCACTCTGCTGCCGCCAGGCGTGACCGCCACAGTTCGCCCCACTGGAAAAACGCCAGCCCGACGAGAATCATCGCTGTGCCGATCCAGGTGCGCGCGCCGATAGCCTCGGCGTTGACGTAGTGTCCGATAAACAGGGCAAGCACTGGCGTGACGAGCGTGATTAATGCCACCCGGCTCGCCTGCACCTGGCGCAGCAGGTAGTAATACATGATAAACCCGAGCACCGAACCGAACACCGCGAGGTACAGGATCGACCAGGCGGATCGTGGCCCCAGGTGCCGCGGCAACGCGCCGTCGAACACGCCCCAGTTCAACACGAATAGCGGCACGGCAATCAAGAGCGCGCCAGTGGTCGTCTCCAGCGCCGGCAGGCTGGCGCCGAAGCGCTTGACCCAGACGCTGCTGGCCGAATGCACCGATACTGACAGCAGCATACCGGCCACTCCCAATAGCGCATGATCACCGAGGGCTCGGACGTTGGCGAAGATGACCGTCAGGCCGAGTATCGCCAGCACGATGCCCAGCAGACGCGACCGGGTCAGGGCCTTCTCTCCCAGCCACACGGCCGCCATCACGCCCGTGACGACCGGGGTCAGGCCGAAGATGACGGAGATCAATCCGGACGGAATATGCTGTGCCGACCAGTAGACACTGCTCATCGCCGCCCAGACGCCGAGACCGGCGGCGAGATAGGTCATCAAGGCCTTGCGATCCCAGCGCATACGGCGGCTCAACAAGGCGATCAGGGTCAGACACACGAATACGCCGAGCACCATGCGCGAAGTCACCCCGAACAGAAACCCTGCATCTTCAGTGCTCCATTTGATCGCCAGCGGTGTGGTGGCCCAAATGATCACCACGCCGATAAAGGCCGACGGAACGGACACGGTTGTTCTCCCAGTCAGCTCACATAAAAGAAAAGGGCCGCGGCGTTTTTGCCGCGGCCCCTGGTCAACCTCAACCCAGTACAGGTCTCACATCATCCAGGCGCGCGGCGTCGACCGTGCCATATGACTAGTTGGCGCAGCGGCAGTGCGGTCTCAATGTTGCGGGTCATGATGCTCATACGGCAATAGTGGCTGATAAACGGGAAGCGTACAAGGGAGAACCGCTGAGTGTCGCAGCCGTTGGACGGCGTCACGGCTGACCCGTCGGACTCATGACACGGATGCAAGCCGTGCCTGCACGCTCTTAACCGAAATGTGCCGTCGGGCGGACTTCGTCGGACCGCGGAAGCTTAAGTTAACCGCCACGCCGTGACTTTTGTGCATTCCTCCGCATCACGTTTGCGTGCAACGGATGCGGGGCGCCCGGGGCCGCTGACCTCAGCGTAAAACGTGGCGAGCATGCGGCCCAAGATTGGTGTGTAAAACACGAATACAAATACGTCTTATTCGTAACCGTCCTCCTTTATTTTGGCGGGAAGCGGCGGAGTGCTTCTTCAAGGTACCCGTGCAATCTTGCGCTGTTTCAATACGGACGCGGGCGGGAAGTGGCAGATCCAGAATACTTGGTCTAAATAATATATAGAGCATGCCGCATATGTGATCCTCGAACTTACAGGAGGGAGTTATGGGACTGTTTAGCAACCTTTTTTCACCCAAGATCGATTTCCCACCCATAGACCCGGACAGTGCTGCTGCACGCCGCGTAGCGGAGGTGGAAAGCCAGCTTGGCGAATTGGCAGGCAGGGTGTCGGAACGACTTGAAGTGGTGCCATCGGAACATGCCGCGTATGTGTTTATCGGCAAGCCACCGAAGAAATTCGGCCTCGCGTGGGTACATGACGGGGAGGTAAGTGGACTGAACAACCTCGTTCAGGAACACGGTATGAAACCGCTGGAGGTGGAGCACGTCGTGGACGAGTTGCGAGTCGCCTACGAACAACACGCCAACGATGCCGAGCACTACTGCGCCAAGGTAAAGGGCCGTGAAGTAGTGGTGACGCCATCCAGTCAGCTCGAAGAAGAAGTGCACAAGATTATCGAACGCATAACTCACTAGGAGGCTGTCAGAGAATAGCGATCGTCGCGGGGCCGATCAGGGACGCACGCAATAGGTCAGGCTATTCTCGAACCGTCTCCTAGCGTTCTACATCGCGGCGCGGTTGGGCGAGCGTGCGCCTGCACGCACGCGGGGTTGGTCGTGACGAGGTCAATAAGGACGCGCGCTCGTCAGGCCGGGCTCGCGGGGGGGTGCGAATGGGCTGGCTCGGCGCAGCGCCGCTTGAAAGGGTCCGCCATCCGTGGCCGCCGCTCTGCGAACGGCGTTGTCAACCGCCTGGTGCTTCATCCGTGTACCGAAGCCGCAATTCGATATTAAGTTGTTGTGCGTAGGGGGGAAAAGTCCTGTCATGCGTGAAATTCTCGATTTCAAACCATTTGTCCCTGCAAACGACTATGCAGTTTCGAAGGCGTTCTACGAGTGTATGGGCTTCAAAATCAATTGGGATGATGGCGAGGTTTGCGAAATCGACACCATGTTTGGCTTTCGTTTTCTGCTTCTACCGAAAAATCACAATAACTATGCGCACAGTCTAATGCTTCATTTCATGGTGAACTCCGCCCAGGCGTGGTACGACCATTTTCTAGACGTTAAGTTAGCCGAGGAATTTCCAGGTACGAAAGTCGCTGCACCGGATCTCAAGCCGTGGGGTTTGCTGATAACGCACGTTTGGGACCCGGCGGGGGTCTTATTGCATTTCGCGGAGCGCCCGAATGAAAACCCATAACCCAGCGGTAAACACCGCAGGTCCGCGAAAAATCGCTGCACACTTTCGGTTGGTCGAAGGAATGCACGCATTTCTGCAACGACGCAAGCCCAAGATCGATAGTTAGGGACGACGGGGTTTGGCGGCTGTGGAAACAGAGACGTACGTGAGGAATCTGCCGGACGAACGGAGAGAACGGTTTCGATCGATTCTCGGTGCCATCAAGTCGCTCTATCCGACAGCGGTCGAATCGATGAAATACAAGATGCCGACCTACGAGTACGGCGGCGCTTGGGTTGCTGCGGCCAACCAGAAGCGGTACCTGTCTTTTTACACCTGCTCAGCGGCGCATATCGCCTCCTTCAAGCGTAAGCACCCCGGGATCAAGACGGGCAAGGGGTGTATCAACTTTCGGGACGGCGATGAGATTCCGATCGACGACTTGAAACAGGTGATTAAAAGCGCCATGGAATCGAGTCATGCCTAGGTCGGCCTATGGATGATTCGTGTCGGCGGGCCAACTGATCCGCGATAGCCGCTAATTATTAATAGATGCGTTAGTAAAGACTCATGTCGGGTGGAGGTTCAAGTGACCGTTGGCTGCAGGGAAGCAGCAGCCGAGCTGACAGGGATGTATTCACGGCGTGTCACTGAAAGCTTTACCCGGCAGGAGGCACTGGAAACGTGGGGCTTTACTGCTGACTCTCTTAATAAGCGCCATTACTCCTAGACTGCATACAGCAGTGCGACGTTTCGTAACAGCAAGCTCAGGTGAGTCATGACGAACGATTCAGCACTGCCCGCGGACGTGCTCAAGGCGTTGCGCGCCAAGCGAAAGATCGAGGCAATCAAGCGCTTGCGCAAGCACCGCGGACTCGAACTCAAAGAAGCCAAGCAGGCGATCGACGCATATGTTGTAGCGCATTCTCAAGCGGTTGGTGACCGGGCGACCTCGCGAGGACTCGGGGCCTGGGCGGATGCTGCTCATCATCGTGGTGCTCGTCTACCTCGCCCACCGCCAATTTCTGTAACCGGCAGCCGGCGGAGGTTGGTCGGACAATCGCGGCACATGCAAGCTATCGCTTCGCCGGGTGGCAGGCGACCGAAGTCTGAACCGAACTCGCGTCAACTCGAATTTGGCGCATGTTTACGAATCTAGTTAACACAAATTGACATTTCGACGTCAATAGCGTTTAGAATCAGGCCGGTTTTCTCCTTGATGTTTACAGCTATGTTAACGCTAGAAGAAGTATTGCCGCACTTTGACGGCAAAAAATCCCTGCTGGCGCAACGTCTTGGCATCAGCCGCCAGGCGGTGTCGCGCTGGGCCCTGAGCGACGCAATACCGGAAAAGCACGAGTTGAAGTTGCGGCACGAGATCCTGGGGCCGTCCGTATGGGAGCGTGAGATTGTCAAGATTGACAAGTTGCCATCGCGTGCGAAGCTAGAGATTGACAGTTCCGACAAGCTTGACAACGTGCTTTATGAAATCCGGGGGCCGGTATTGGAAGAAGCGTACCGGCTGGAAGAGGAAGGGAACAGGGTGACCAAACTCAATATCGGAAACCCGGGTGCGTTCGATTTCCATGCGCCCGAGGAGATCATTCAGGACGTTATCTACAATCTCGCCACCGCCGAGGGTTATTGTGAATCGCGCGGGTTGTTCACGGCCCGCAAGGCGGTCATGCAGCAATGCCAGCTAAACCGCATCCCCGATGTCACGATCAACGACATCTATATGGGCAACGGCGTCAGCGAACTCATCCTCCTGTCGTTGCAGGCCTTGCTGAACAATGACGACGAAGTGCTGATCCCGACGCCTGACTATCCTCTATGGACCGCTTCAGTCAGGCTCTCCGGTGGCAAAGCGGTGCATTATCGCTGCGACGAGGGAGCCGCTTGGGAACCCGACCTGCAGGACATCAAGGCGCGCATTACGGATCGTACCCGTGCCATCGTCGTGATCAATCCCAACAATCCCACCGGCGCGGTGTACAGCCGCGAAACCTTGGAAAAGATTGCCGCGATTGCCGCCGAGCGCAAATTGATCGTCTTCGCCGACGAGATATACGACAAGATCGTGTACGACGACTACCAACACATCCCGTTTGGCGCGATCACCGAAGACTGCCTGGTGATTACCTTTGGCGGCCTGTCGAAGAACTACCGCCTGGCCGGCTTCAGATCGGGCTGGTTGATCGTCAGCGGTGCGAAGCATCGAGCCAAAAATTACATGGAAGGTATCAACATGCTGGCCTCGATGCGGTTGTGCGCGAACGTCCCCGGACAGTTGGCGGTGCAAACGGCACTGGGTGGATATCAGAGCATCAACGACCTCGTCCTGCCGGGCGGGCGCCTCAAGGAGCAGCGCGATTACGCCTGGCAGGCCGTCAACAATATTCCCGGGGTGAGTTGTGTAAAGCCCAAGGGCGCACTGTATCTGTTTCCCAAACTCGACCGACGCGTCTATCCGATTGAAAACGACGAACAACTGGTGCTTGAACTGCTGCAAAGCAAGCACCTTCTGTTGGTGCAGGGAACGGCCTTCAACTGGCCGGACCCCGATCACTTCAGGCTGGTCTTCCTGCCGCGGGTCGAGGACTTGAAGGAGGCTATGGATAAACTGGCCGGTTTTCTCGCCAAGTACCAGCAATAGGCCTGCACATTGCGGGAAGGCGGGCCAACCTCCTGCACTGCGATGTCCTGTAGGTTCGCGTCGTTGCAGTTAACCGCCGCGGCGCGTGCCTGCGCCGTGCATCCAGGCGCGGAACCCGGCGGTGGCCGCGAGGTCCGAGAGGTATGATCCAGAGGGCCGCGCGATGAAATATTTGAAAAAGCTCCCCAACTCACGCCGCGAGCCGCCCGGTTTGGAATGGGTCGTCTTGCGCAAGATGCCCATGGCGCTGTTGGGCGGTACCGCAGTACCGGCGATGTTCGTAATCGCCAGCCATCTGTTCCCGCCGGCGGGGTCGGTCGCCGATGTGGCCAGGCATCTGTCCATGGCGCATATTCTTGCCATTGCCGCGGTCGTGACGGTGTGGACCGCGGCATTCACAGTGTCGATCGGCTGCTTTGTGGTCGTCCTGATGAAAGGTCCGGCTTATGTGGCCGACGAATACCCGATGGAAGACGCCGACGAACCCCGGCGGAACCGGCAGGTATAGACTGAATCCCGGAAAAGACCGGATAAACTTGAGATAGCTATTGTATTCCCCGCAGTTGCGCCGAAACCCAGGCGATCGTTTTCTTGGTTTAACCAACCGGTCAACAAGTTTCAGCGTCGTAACCCGTGCGGCTCGCCATTCGATTGAACAGCCGTGCGGATATTTTTGGCATTTATCTAGACCGACCGGTCAGATAGGACGCGGGCCAGCGACGCGGCGTGTTGCGATGAATGACGTCAACGTGCCTTTGTTGAACCCGGCTCTGCCGCCACAGGACCGCGAGCACGTCGACCGCCTGCTCGAGCATGTCGAGGAGGAACTCGGGTTCGTCACCGACGGGCTGCGTCTGTAGGGGATCGGTCCGCCGCTGCTCGAGGCGTTTGTCGGCAGTATCGCCGCATTTCGGGGTGGAACCCGCGTGTCGCCGGTGCTGACCACGACTATCAGGTACCTGGTCTCAGCCGCCGCGGGCTGCCGATTCTGCATCGGGCCAGCATGGGAATGGAGACCGAGCAGGTGCGGGAGGCGCGTGAGAACGTCAAACATGCACCCGCGGAAAAGAACGAGCTGGTCCTGCTGAAACTCGCTCTGCGGGCCGTTGACCCCGCGGTGGACGCCGCCTCCGGCGGGATAGTAGCCGCGCGCGCGGCCGGTTGGTCCGACCGGGGGATTTTCGATGCCGTCGCCCAGGCGTCGTCCAATCGCGCGTTCAATCACCTGCTGCGTACCTTCAAGGTCGGGCGTCATGGCGCGTTTACCTGGCGTCGATCGACAGGGGTCGAAAACCCCGCGCTCCGGGTCGCCGCGGCGCGTGGGGTACGTCGGGGCGAGCAGCCGCTGAGTTCGAGGCGTTGTGTCTATCGCACCCGCTGTTCGCCCGCCCGCCGCTGCAAGATAAACCGTGCCAGCTTTTTATCGGTTTCCATTATGTGGCCGGTGACCCATCGGACCAGAAAGTCCAACAGCTCATCGGTATCGACAAACTCCTGGTTTTGCAGCGCTTCTTGTATGGCGACCGCTTGTGCCGAAAACGCCCGATGACCCCGGATGTGGGCTTCAGCATCAGCCGGTGTCTGACGGTGGTAACCGTATTCCGCCATCAGCAGTTCTTCGGTCTCAAAATGATAGATCGCGTAGCTCAGTAATTCTTGCGCCAGTTGCTTGAGCTTTTTCGGGTTTGCACTGCCCGCCAGGTCATTGCCGGCTTCGTTGACCAGATCGACGAGATTGCGATGCTGGGTGTCGATTTCAGGTACTCCGGTCAGGAAGGCGTCATCAAACGCAAGGCTTTGGCGGCGTTTCATCGTAGCTTCGCCTGTGTCGGTTCGAACCACAATGAGTCGACGCGGTAGTTTCTCATCCAGGTACTGAAGGTTTTCGGATGCATGGGCTTGGCGAAGTAGAAGCCCTGCAGCGTGTCGCAGCCAGCGTCCCTCAGCCAGCGAACTTGCTCGCTCGTTTCCACGCCTTCGGCAACCACCTCGCGATCAAAGGTGTGGCCCAGACCGACGATGGCCGCAATCAAGGTACGTTGGTCTTCGTGCATCATGTTGCGGATGAACGAACGATCGATCTTCAAGGTGCGGGCGGGGATGCGGCGCAGGTGGTCCAACGTCGAGTAGCCCGTCCCGAAGTCGTCCAGGGAGAAACTGACATGCAAGGCTTCGCATTCTTCGACCAGTGCGGCGATGTCCTTGATACCTTCCAGCGCGGCGGTTTCGACGATTTCCAAGTCGAGTCTTACCGCGTTTTGCCCACTGTACGGCTCCACCATGCGCGCCAGACGCGCGGCGAAATCCGCTTGCTGCAGCTGACGGGCGAACACGTTGACGCTGACCGTCAGCGGTTGCTCCTCCCGTAGCCATACAAGCATCTGGCGCAGCGCCTCATTGAACACGAAATCGCCGATCTTCAGGGCCAGGTCGTTCTCCTCGACCAGGGGTAGGAATTGGGCGGGCGGCAGGAGCCCCAAGACGGGGT
>CBDUNM010000041.1:0-32830 GCA_965368585.1 uncultured Chromatiales bacterium
CCACCTGCCGTCGATATTCCCGCCAAATCGCGGCGCTACACCGCTGTCGTGGCGATCGCCGGCTGCGCAGATAAATACGGCAATAATTTTAAATAATTGTCCAGTATTTGTCCTAATTTTATTTGTTGTAACCAGGTCATTTATTGTCCATCTTTGGCTTGTCAGCGCTAACGCGACAACGTTCTTGTTCAAAACATCGAAAATAGACCCTGGAGAAAACTCATGAAATACACCCTATCTTTGACGATCGTCTCCGCAAGCCTAGTCCTGACCAGCAGCGCATTCGCCGGCACGGAATGTGGTTACAAATCGACCGCGCGGCCGATGACGGCCACGTTCTTGCAAACCGACCGGACTGCAGAGTATGGCGGATTCGTGAAAGCGGCCCACCACGGCGATAATGCGAACCCGAATGAAACGCGCGGTCCGGATATCGTCGAAACGGCGATGGCCGCGGGATCGTTCGACACCCTGGTCTCGGCCGTCAAGGCAGCCGGCCTGGTCGATACCTTGAAAGGCGAGGGACCTTTCACCGTGTTCGCGCCGACCGATGCCGCATTTGCCAAGCTGCCGGCAGGCACGCTCGAAGCCTTGCTTAACGACACAGATAAGCTGAAGCGCATACTCACCTACCATGTCGTCGCCGGTCGCCTGGATTCCGCGGCAGTCACGGGCAGCGAAACATTGGCGACGGTTGAGGGCGGCCAGGTGGCGGTCAGAGACATCGCGATTTCGCAGACCGACATCGAAACCTCCAACGGCATCATTCACGTGATCGACGAAGTCTTGATACCGGCAAGCTAAGAATAATGCCGACCCGCCCGGCTGTCGCCGACGATGGTGGCAGCCGGGAGGGCTAATCTTCCACGGACAACAAAAATGTCACCAGCGACTGCGGTATTGTCGATGAAGACTACGGTCACGCAACGCCGCTTAAAACCCGGGTGTCCGGTAATTGTCAGCCGCGTCGGGTCGGATTTCGTCACCAGCTCGGATATCTGGTCGCCGCGGTCCGCCAAGCAGAGCTTGAGCTAATCGAGTTGAGCGACATGGCGTGCCACAGTTCGAGCGCGCTGCGATCGACGAATTTCGGATTCAGGGCGTTTCGCGCGGTGAACATGGGTTGTCGCGGAGGCTGGCGGTGACCGTTCCGGCAATAGAAGCGGCGCATGCGTCGCGGCCGTAGAGACCAACCCACCAACGACAATTGCCCTGATGCGCGTTGGCGGTTCTTCCCGACATGGATCGATACCGTCGTGGCAAACCCTTGAAACCATCTCACCTGCCGTGCGTTCCGCTCCCGCGACGGCCGCGGCAGAGCGGGAAACCGGAACACGATCCGCTCGCGGCGCCGAACGGCTTGCATCCACCGCGCAACCGGGACGCTCAGCGGTGCCAGGGCTCGCGCACAGCCGCCACCGCCAGCGGAATAAGCAGCGTCGCCAGGCCCAGCGGCACCCAGTAGAGCGCCGAGTGCACCGTGTTCGCGTCGACGGCGCCGCGGGTGACCAGCACCGCCAGCAGATGCACCAGCATCACGAATGCCCCGGCCAGGGGGGTGATCGTGCGGCGCAACAATGCGGCAGGCAGGCCAAATACCAGGTAGGGGATCCATCCGGTGATCAATACGCTGAGCCGCAGCTGATAGGCCGGAGGGTAATACGGCATAATCGCGGCGAACAACGACAGCAGCATGCCGATCGCAATGATCGCGAAGCACAGTACGTTGAAACGGATTGTCATCGCCATGACTCGATTGTCCGACAGAGGTTTCACGGTAAAACTGTTCTGCACCTGCCGCCTCCGCTATGATATCGGTTCGCCCGGGTCGTTTATCAACCGGCATAACCCCTGCATTCGATGCGGATGCCGCTGTGTCAACGGGCGCGACACGAGCAACCTTCCAGCCATCCGCGCCGGTCCTGTACTCCGGGCGGTCAACTTTCTAAAAATATCCGACTAGACTTTGACTCAGGACACCAGAGGAGATCCGGACAATGAGCGATATCCTGAAAAGCATCCGCAACCCCGCGAGCAGTCGCAACGACCCCAACGGAAACCTGTCCGAGCTGGACGCATGGTCGGAACAGGCGGCCTTGGACCGGGCCGCTGAAATCGGCCTTGAGATGACCAGTGATCGATGGGACGTGACGTTGTTTGTCCGAGATTATTACCGGGGCAAGGGTAAACAAGCCAACGCCCGCGAGATCCTGCAGGCGCTGGAGGAAGAATTCGCCCAGGACGGCGGCAAACGGTGGCTCTACCGGCTATTCCCGGGAGGTCCGGTGACTCAGGCAAGCCAGATCGCCGGCATCCCCCTGCCGAGCGGCGCGTCCAACCCTTCGTTCGGCACGTCGCAGTGAGTTCTTCACCGGCCGACGGCTTCGGTCGTCGGTAGACGGCCGGCCCGCTCGGACCGAAACATCCCTTCGATTCTCAGCGCATGCGGGACCGTTACGGGTCTGCACTCCACCGTGCTGCGCAGCGAGGCTGGAGCGTGTCGTGAACCGGACACCGTGCTATTGTGATTCGCTATTCCCGTCAGTAACTAACACGAGTCAATGGCAAACGTCGATCGTCAGCTGAACAGTGCGGCCTGTCGGGTGCTGGGGCACGTCTGGGTCGAAAGCCCGGAGCGGGCGCTGCCGGGCATCGGCCGGGTGCGGCTGCTGGAGCAGATCCACACTAATCGGTTCATCAGCGCCGTACGCCGCGCGCTGCACAGCGCCTTTCGCGAATTCACCCGGCGGCGCACGCGCCTGCTCGCACCTGCGGTCGAACCGAGCGACGACGACGCAGAGCGGAATGCCACATGAACCGGCCTCACGCAACCGCCATGCTGGCAGTGGTGATCGGCGCGCAGGTACTTGGCCAGGCAGCAGTGGCGGCCGAAATACGCGTGGGCGTCGCGGCTAATTTCGCCAGCACCCTGGCCCTGCTGGCTGAACATTTCGAACAACACAGCGGTCATCGCCTCCTGTTGAGTTCGGGCTCCACCGGCAAGCTGTTCGCGCAAATCAAGAACGGCGCACCCTTCGATCTGTTCTTTGCCGCCGACGCGGAGCGGCCGCAGCGCCTGGAGCGTGAAGGCGACGGCGTACCCGGCACCCGGTTTACTTATGCCACCGGTCACCTCGTGCTGTGGAGTCCCCGACCGGGCAAGGTCGACGCCGCCGCCGACATACTGAACACCGGCGAATTCAACAAACTGGCGATTGCCAATCCGGCCACTGCGCCGTACGGGCTCGCCGCGCGCCAAACGCTGCAGCGCTTGGGCGTCTGGCAAGCGCTGCAGTCGCGGATCGTGCGCGGCGAAAATATTGCCCAGACCTATCAGTTCGTCGCCAGCGGCAACGCCGATCTCGGCTTCGTCGCGCTGGCGCAGATGCGCGCCAGGGACGAGTCCGGCGGCTCGTCGTGGCAAATCCCGCCGGATTTCCACGCACCGATAGACCAGCAGGTCATCCTCTTGCGCAAGGCGCGAGAGCCGGCTGCGGCCAGGGCGTTACTGGCCTATCTGCGGCAGCCACACGCGCAACAGATGCTGCGGCGCGCGGGCTATGGCGTGACGTCCGACTGACAGCGGCGGAATTGCGCATGGACTGGGTCGCTTTCACGCTTTCGTTGCGGCTGTCATTGGCGACCAGCCTCATTCTGCTCGTCGTCGGTATCGCCGTCGCGCACGCGCTGGCGTGGCGGACGTTTCCGGGCCGTAGCCTGGTGGAGGCCCTGGTCGCGTTGCCGCTGGTACTGCCCCCCACGGTGCTCGGCTACTACCTGCTGGTGGCACTGGGCGCCAACTCGCCCATGGGGCAGTTGTTCACCGCGGTCACCGGGGAAACCCTGGCGTTTTCATTTTCCGGGCTGCTGATCGCCTCGATCTTCTACAGTCTGCCGTTCGCCGTGCAACCCATGCTGCGCGCCTTCGAGGGCATTCCGCACGAGATCCGGCATGCCGCGTGGTGCAGTGGTCTCAGCGGCTGGCGTACGTTCTGGCGCATCGAGCTACCCTTGGCATGGCCGGGAATAGTGACCGCGACGGTGTTGACGTTTGCCCACACCATGGGGGAGTTCGGCGTGGTGCTCATGGTCGGCGGCAACATCCCGGGGGAGACCAAAACCATCTCGATCGCCATCTACGACAAAGTCGAAGCGCTGGAGAATGCGGCCGCCGGCACCATGTCCCTGGTGCTGCTGGTGTTCGCGCTGGTGACCATCAGCCTGGTCTATGCGTTCAATCGCCGCATGGATCATCGCTATGTCTGAATCGACAGGCACACTGGCGGTGCGCCTGCGGCAGGAAGAACCGATCCCGCTCGACGTAGAGCTGCAGTGCGCGGCCGGTGAACTCCTGGCGCTGGTCGGGCCTTCAGGCAGCGGCAAGTCAACCATACTGCGCGCCATCGCCGGCCTCTACCGGCCGCGCTCAGGCCGTATCGACTGCAGTAACCAGCGGTGGTTCGACAGCCGGAACGCGGTAAACGTCAGCCCGCAACGCCGTCGCGTGGGCATGGTGTTTCAGCAGTACGCACTATTTCCCCACCTGTCCGCCCTGGACAATGTGAAAATCGCACTCGGCCACCTGCCGGAATCGCAGCGCCACCGACGCGCGCAGGAACTGCTGGCACGGGTGCATCTGTCGGGTCTGCGCGAGCGGCGACCGGCGAAGCTTTCCGGGGGCGAGCAACAACGCGTCGCCCTGGCGCGGGCGCTGGCGCGCGAGCCGCATGTGCTGCTGCTCGACGAACCCTTCTCGGCCGTCGATCAGGTCACCCGGCGCAAGCTGCGCATGGAGCTTGCCGAGCTGTCGCGCACCCTGAGCATCCCCACCATTCTGGTAACCCACGATCTCGACGAAGCGTGCATGCTCGGTCAGCGCATGTGCATCCTGCGTGCAGGGCGTACGCTGCAGCACGGGGCCCCGAGCGAGGTCATGCAGCGGCCAAAGAACGCGGAGGTGGCGCGCCTGATGGACCTGCGCAACATCTTCTCCGGGTTGCTTGCGCAGTCCGCCCGCGCGGGCAAGACGCGCCTGGTCTGGCACGGCCAAGTGCTCGAACTGCCCGTGTCTAGCGATTTCAAAACGGGCGATAAAGTGACTTGGTGCATACCGCCTGAGCAGGTGCTGCTGCACCGTCGCGACCGCCGCGGTTCGCAAGGCGAGCGGGAAAACCCGGTGAGTGGAGAGATCCACGACCTGCTGACCGTCGGGGGCATCACCAATGTCGTCATCGGACTGGAGGGCGCCGGCAACGACCGGCTGCACATGGACCTACCGCCGCATGTGGCAAAACGCAACCGTTTGCACATTGGTGACCGGGTGAGCATGTCACTGCTCGGCGAGTCGATCCATCTCATGCCCTGGCATCCGTTGGCCGGGCGCTCGCGCACCCAAGAGCGCGCATGATCCGCGTGCCGCCGATCGCGCGCCGGCGCCCCGTTTTTGCTACGCTTGGAGTTCACGCCCAATCCCGAACAATCCGGCCGCAACGCTCGCTCTCGTGGACAACTCTGATCTCGATACCCTGAAGTCGCGCGTGGGTCGCGCGCACCTGCAACAGCGCCTCGGTCTGGAAGAAGACCATGAGGTGTTTGTGTTCAACCGCGCCGGCGCACATTTTTTCTACCCCGAAAACTGGTACTCCGTACACTCGTTCATACGCAACAGTCTGCGTGTTACCGGCCTCTACGGGCGGGCGCAGCGCAATGCCTCGCGCATTCGCCTGGTGCGCCATGACATAACTCTGGCCGGTTTACCCGTCGCGTTTGCGGGTTACCGCATACTGCATCTGACCGATATGCACGTGGATATGGATGACCGCACCACGCACGCAATCATCGAACGCATTCGCGACGTAGACTACGATCTGTGCGTAATGACAGGAGACTACCGGGCCAAGACATTCGGGTCCTACCAGGCGGTACTCGACGGCATGGAAGCCATTAGTGTGCATTTGCAGCGGCCGATCTATGCGGTGTTGGGCAATCATGACACCATTCGTACCGTGCCCTATCTCGAAACACTGGGCATTCGCTTTCTGCTCAACGAATCCGTCGTCCTGGAGCGCGCAGGTCAGGCGCTGTATCTCGCGGGCATCGATGACGCTCACTACTATCAGCTGCAAAATCTCGACAAAGCGACGGCGGCGATTCCGGACGACGCGTGTTCGGTGCTGCTTTCGCATACGCCGGAAATCTATCGGCACGCGGCCCACGCGGAATTCAATCTGATGTTGTGCGGCCATACCCACGGCGGCCAGATCTGCCTGCCGCGCGGCGTCGCGCTGACCTGGGATGCGCGCTGTCCGCGGGCGTTGGCCGCGGGACGCTGGGACTATCGGAACATGGCGGGCTACACGTCGGTCGGCGCCGGGACATCGGTGGTCAACGCGCGCCTCAACTGTCCGCCCGAAATCACCCTGCACACACTGGTTCCCGGCTGATGCGATACGGTCAACGCTGAGTCGCCTTGTACGATAGCGTCAGCGCCAGGTGAAGGACGCCAAAAAGACCGACCACCGCAACGATCTCCAACCCGGTCAACTGCAGTTCATGCCCGACGGCCAGGGCTGGAAAAAGCGATTCGGGCACCTGATCGAGCAACACGAACGGGGTCCCCGGGGGTTGTCGGAGACGCCGCTTGACAAAACTTGACAGCATGTCGCCGCCCATGGCGGCGAGCCCGACCATCGCTCCGACCGCCCACGGCAGTCCCAATACGGGCGCAGCCAGGGTGCAAATCAAACACGCGCTGAACACCCCACGCACCGTCTTGGATGCACCCAGCACCGGCTGGCCATCCCACAAAGTACGGCCAGCGTCGACCGGGAACGCAAACCGGTCGCCCAGCAACAGCCAGGCAAATAGCGGCGCGGCATTCGCCAGCACGATCAGCAGCAGCAGATTCAGGTACTCAGGCCAATCCAACGCCAACGCGTTGATCTCCGAAAAACCCTGATTTTTGCAGTTTAACCTCGATTTTGCCGCCCTGTAACGTATCGTCCGCCGTTGAATACGGCACCTCCAGCGTGGCGCAGCCAGCTTCATGGCGCCTCACCCGCCGGTGTCTTCGAAGCGTTTATTCATCGATAATGGGGCAACTGATCCTTCCACCCGACACGACAACCCATTGCATCGGTTTTGCGCAGGATCGAAGACCGCCGACGGCGGCGCGCGGCTCTCCTCGGGTTTTCGACCATGCCGCGGCAGTTTCCCGGTCCGAATATGCACATGAAAATCAGCGTCGTCATTCCAACCTACAACCGCTCAAATTCGATCGCTAGAGCGATCGAGTCCGTGCTCGGCCAAGGCTCGCCCGCCAACGAGATCATCGTGGTCGACGACGGCTCCACGGACCACAGCACGAAGATCATTCGCCAGCGGTTCCCCGGGGTGACCCTGATCGAACAGAATCACCAGGGAGTCAGCGCGGCGCGCAACCGCGGCATCAGGGCGGCGCAATACGACTGGATCGCGCTGCTCGACTCCGACGATGAGTGGCTCCCGCACAAGCTCGAGACGATTCGCGCAGTGCAACGACTGAACCGCGCCGAAGTCCTGTTTCATTCCGATGAGGTCTGGATTCGCAACGGTGTCCGAGTCAACCCCATGCAGAAACACGCGAAGTACGGCGGCATGATATTCGAACGCTGCCTGCCGTTGTGCGTGATATCGCCTTCGGCGGCGGTCATCCACGCTTCGGTCTTTGCCCGGATCGGATTGTTCAACGAATCGCTGCCGGCGTGCGAGGACTACGATCTGTGGCTGCGCCTGTGTCATCGCCAGCCGGTGTTCTATATCGATCAACCACTGATCAACAAGTACGGCGGTCACCGTGATCAGCTCTCGCGCCAACACTGGGGCATGGACCGGTATCGCATTCGCGCCCTGCACGCGTTGATCGATGCGGCAACGCTCAGCGATCAACAACGGCGACAAACGCGCGACATGCTCAAGAAAAAGCTGCGTATCGTTATCGAGGGCGCGCGCAAACACGACAACCAGCAGGTGTTGAACCAGTTTCTGCCCTTGCTCGAATACCATCAGGTTGAGCCATGCTGATCTGGATGTGCGCGCTGAACTGCGAGGCCAAACCGGTCATCGATCGCTACCGACTGCGCAAGTCCACCCGATACGTCAGTTTCGATCTTTATCACAACGACGACGTCACCTGTGTGGTGAGCGGTGTAGGCGACCTCAATATGGCCGCGGCCTGCGCCTGGACGGCCGCCCTGCTGCGCGACCGCAAGGGTCTGTGCTGGGTCAACCTCGGAACGGCCGGCCATAAGGATCTGGCCGCCGGCACAGCCGTGCTGGCCAGCAAGATTGACCAGGCCGGTCGTCACGCCGCCATCTACCCCGTACCTCTGATCAAATACCCATTTCAAGCGCTGCCGATCATCAGCCTGACGGGGGAGTCCGTGGAATACGATGAGGGAGTGTTGTTCGACATGGAAGCCTATGCCTTCGTCCATTCGGCGAGTCGCTTTTCGCCACTGGAGCTGTGCCAAAGCATCAAAATCGTCAGTGACAACTCATCCACGCCGCCTGCCAGGGACAAGGCGAGGACCAGCCGCCTGATTGCGGGGAACATGCCCGCCATCGCTGCCTACGCAGCAGCACTGCAGGAACTGGCGACCGATTTTGCGCACCAGTCTATCGCTGCGGAGCAGATGCAACCCTTCGTCGCGCTCGCACACTTCACTCAATCGCAACGCATACAGCTGCGAAAAACCCTGCTCGGACTCAGGACCGCCGACCCTGAGCTTGGTGAGGCTTATGCGGCGGCGCGCCAACTCGACACTGCCAAGCAGATACTTGATGCCCTGCAGCGCCGACTGCACGCGTCGTGTGAAACGTTCTGATGGCGGAGACCGTCTACGTCGAATCGGCCGTAATCGATCACCCGCGCTGTCGCGCGGTGTTGCGCCGTACGCCGCGGGCCAGGGTCGTCGAAATCGAGCGTTACGGCGAAGTATTCAACCCCAAGGCACAGAACTTCCGCCTGCAGAAAAACAACCCCGCCCTGATACTCGCGCACAAGCACGCCGGCTATGCCCTGCAAACGCCCGCGGGTTACGGCATCGGCGGCGTGCACAACTACTATTTTTCGCACATGCTGAATTGCATCTACGACTGCCGCTACTGTTTCCTACAGGGTATGTACCGCTCGGCGCATCGGGTGCTGTTCGTCAACTACGAAGACTTCGTCACGGAAATCAAGCGCCTCAGCCAACGCCATGCCGGCGAGCCGGTGTGGTTTTTTTCCGGTTACGATTGTGACAGCCTGGCCTATGAACCCGTGACTCACTTTATCGACCACCACCTGCCGGCGTTCAGGCAAATCGACAACGCCTGGCTGGAAGTGCGCACCAAGAGCACGCAAATACGCCAGCTCCTGCGGCATCCACCCAGTGACCGGGTCGTCGTCGCCTTCAGCTTTACCGACCCGTTGACGCATCGGCACACCGAACGCCACGTGCCGACGATCGACAAGCGCATTGCGGCCATGCAACGACTGTGCGACCGAGGTTGGCGCCTGGGACTGCGTTTCGACCCCGTTGTTTATCACACCGACTATCAGGATCAATTCCGCGCACTGCTGGCGTCGATCTTCGAACGCATCCCGGTCGACGCCCTCCACTCGGTCAGCCTCGGCGTCTTCCGCTTGCCGAAGGGTAATTTCAAGACCATCCACGATCTGTATCCGGAGGAAAAGATGCTCAACCAACCGCTCGAGCTCAGGGACGGCATCGTCAGCTACCCGGCGCAACGAGAACGGGAGGTGCTCGAATTCTGCGAAACCCTGCTGTTGGAAAGGGTCCCGCGATCGATATACTTCCCCTGCACCTGACGGGCGAGATCAACCGATTCGATGCAAGAGCTTTCCGGAAAAACAGCGTTGGTCACGGGAGTAAGTTCCGGTATCGGACGGGCGGTTGCGCAAACACTGGTCGAGCTCGAATGCCGGGTTGTCGGGATGGCGCGAGACCTGCGCAAGGTCGCGCTCGACAACCCCCTGCTCGCCTGCCATGGCCTGGACCTGATCGACCTCGACCAGGCCGCCGCGTTGACCCGACGCCTGTGCAAGGAGCACCGATTCGACTACTTCGTGCATTGTGCCGGTTCCGGTCTGTTCGGTTCGATCGAGCAGTTTTCCGTACGGCAGATTGACGACTACGTCACGAGTCACCTGACCAGCGCACTGGTGTTGTCACACCATATCGTGCCGGCGATGCGCAAACAGGCGTCGGGCCGCATCATATTCATCGGTTCAGAGTCGGCGCTCGACGCCGGAAAAAAGGGCACGCTCTACAGCAGCGTCAAGTTCGGCTTACGCGGTCTGGCGCTGTCCTTGCGGAAAGACTGCGGCAAGGACGGGATCGGTGTCAGCCTGATCAACCCGGGGATGGTGCGAACGCCCTTCTTCGATCGCCAGAACTTTCACCCGGGACCGGATCCGTCCAACGCCATCGCGGCGCAGGATATCGCGGACGCCGTGGTGCATGTCCTGCGCAGCAGTCCGAATATCGTATTCGACGAAATCAACCTGTCGCCGCGAAACAGATCGATCGCGTTCAAGAAACACGACGATTCGTGAGACACCTAGCCTGCACCCGACATGAGGCTTTACTGCCGCATTTCTTGATATCTCACACAGACCGCCGCGCTGCCAACCAATTGGCTGATCCCAGGCTGATTCCGTAGAAGCCGAGACCTCACGGCGATCTGGGTGCGATCGTCGCCGTAACGCATCGGCCAGGCAGAGCCGGTCGGCCCAGGGACTTCAAAGCGCGAGCAGGCGCGTCGTATGCGCGGCGATCATGGCCTCTTCGTTGGTGGGCACCACCCATGCCGAAACAACGCCCCCGCTCCTGCTGATGCGCGGTCCACCACTGTGGTTTGCCGACACGTCGAGTCGGCAGCCCAGCCAGGACAACCTTTGCAATACTTCGGCACGAATGAACGACGCGTTTTCGCCGACGCCGCCGGAAAACACGATGGCATCCACACCCTGCATGGCCGCTGCAAGGGACCCGAGGGCTCGCACCAGGGTCAACACATAGAAGTCGACGGCCTGCTGCGCCGCCGGCGCATCGCTACTCAGCAGGTCGCGCATATCCGACGATATTCCCGACACGCCGAGCAACCCCGACTCCTCGTACAGCAGGCGGGTCAGCGCCGCCGCATCCAGCCCCTCGCTACGCATCAGGTGCAAAATGACGCCGGGGTCCAGACTGCCGCAGCGCGTACCCATCAACAGACCGTCCAGCGTCGAGAATCCCATCGTAGTCGCGTAGCTCTTTCCATCCAGGATCGCACACGCGCTCGCACCGTTGCCCAGGTGCGCGATGATCAACCGCCGCGGCAGGTTACCGCGAACGTAAGATGGCAAGGCTTCGACCAGGTATTCGTAAGAAGAGCCGTGAAATCCATAGCGCATCAACCCCTTGTCGCGCAGCCTTTTCGGTAGCGGCAAAAGGCGGCAGACATCCGGCTGGGTCGCGTGAAAGGCAGTATCGAAACACGCGACCTGCGGCAAGCCCGGAGAAACCGTTTCAACGGCTCGTATGGCGGCAAGGTTGTGCGGCTGGTGGTGCGGGGCAAGCGGCGAATATCGATCGAGTTCGACGAGCAGCTTCGGGGTCACCCGCTCCGGTGCGGCCCGCCTGGGCCCACCGTGGACGACGCGGTGTCCCGCAGCCTTGATCCGCCAATCGCTGCCGGCTTCGTGCAACCAGGCCATGATCCAGTCGAGCGCCTGTTCGTGGTTCTGCGCCTCAATGTCCCCTTTTTGCGAACGACTGCCGGCCGCGACCTTGACTTCAAAACGCTGCTTTTCACTGCCGATGCCGGCCAGTTGACCGTGCGCCAGGAAATCGCGCTCCGCAACCGTGCAGATCGCGAATTTTACGCTGGACGAACCGGCGTTCAGTATGAGTATGGCGTCCCGCAAACTACTTCACCTCGATATCGGTTTCGGCGTTGTCACGAAGTTATTGAGAGAATCGCTAACAAAGCCTCACGTTGCCAGAGCCTCCTGCATGTTGCACCAGCCGATCGGGGACGGGCGCGAAAGAACCGCCAGGGATGCGGCGCAGCTCCTGTGCGGGGCGCAATCCCGAAAGTCAAGTTTGTCCCCCGTCGCCGATCTATCCGGGCCCTCGCTGGTCCAGGCACGCTGGGACTTGCCCTTCACTCAAACCATAGCTTCGGCGGCCTGCAGTGCGCCCGCCAGAATATCGCGCGCCTGTTCTTGCGCGATGGCCGGGCAGGCTTCGCGCGCCGCCTTGTCCAACCTTCCGACCCGCCGCTGTCGCGCGAGACCCGCATCTTGCGGCGAGCAGACTCGTCGCTCATGGAGAAAACCGACCCCTATATCAAATCCGGCAGCTTCAGCCGTTGAATCTTACCGGACGGGCCTTTCGGAAGACCATCAATAAAATAGATGCGGCTGGGTTTCTTGAACTCCCCAGCTTGATCTCCAATAGGCGCAGCAATTCCTCTTCCGAACAACAAGCGCCCGGCTTGAGCGCGACACACACCATGACCTCCTGGCCGTACCTGCCGTCGGGAACACCGAAACCGGCAGCTTCAGCCCCATACGCAATATCCGTCTGTCGTCCCGTGTATGGATACTGACCGAGTGACCTTTGCCATTGACCGCGAACGCCCCCTTGACCAGCTCACAGGCGTGACCGAAATCGCGCGCTCGATATACAGTGAGCACCGGACTCAATTTTTCAACCGTGAATTAGCTATCCGGATCCGGCGTATCCTCCTCGACCATTGCGATGCTGACGCGCCCGCCGCCGCGGTCGATTCCGGACAAATCGAGTATCCGGTCGGCGCTCTCGGCAACCACCTCGCGATTCATCTTGCCGTCGATCCACATGCAGGCGCGCAGGACCTCTTTCTCCGCCTTATCAAGAACCTTGGCGCCTTCGGTCTGTAAGGCACCGAGCATAGCGTCGTACACGGTATCGACGACGGTCAGGCTGTTTTCCGACGAACAGCTGGCAGCGTTGTCAAAGGTCTTGGAAGCCGTGATCCTGCGTGCGGCAGCAATCAGGTCGGCGGTTTCGTCGACTATGCTCGGCACATTGCCGGGACCCACTCCGATCGCCGGGCTACCGCTGGAAAAGGCTGCACGGACGTTGTTTTGCGAACCGGTCACGACCACCAGATCAGCCTGGCGCATCAGTTCGTAGGTGGTCGCCTTGCTCACCGGCACCGCCATGAAATGGTTGGAGACCCGGGTCACGAACCGGCTGTAGCGGGCAATTGCGAGGCCGAACACCACTGTCAGGATCTGCCCGATCAGTGGCGAATGGATGAAGGTCCAGGTCACCTTTGCACGCGTGATGAACAGATACGGCCCAGGAAACAGGCCGTGAACAGGCAGGCCGCCGAGCAGTACCGCGGCGGTTGGACTGCCGCGAATACCCCGTGTCAGCACGGGCACCGGTGACGGCCCCACCACGGCGTTGTCGGCGGACTGGGCGCTGATCACCCCGGCGGGGTTGCCCTTGCCAAACTGCGACTTGTCGCGGGAAAGCTTTTTGGTCCGGTCGTAGGCCACCTACCCGGCGATCTGCCCACCGGCATGCCGACGCGCATCCGCAAAGAGACCACCCAGCGCCGCGTCGACGCCGGCGGCGAGGAGTTGTGCAAACGGCTGGCCGTCACGACCGGCACGCCTGTGCTCAATATAGAGCGTGTCGGCTACGTGGAAGACAAGGCGGTGATGGTCAAGTATTCGCACTGGCGGCACGAATTCGTGCCGGGACCGGAAGACGAACCCTACACATCCCGGATCTTATGTACGCGATCATCGTCGAACAGTTCCAGGTACCCGTCGTCCGCGCCGAAGAGACCTAGCCGGCGGGCGCGGCGGATGCAAAGACCGCCGAAATACTGATATCGCCACGGGCGAACCGGTGTTGATTCTCCATCGCACCACTTACACCACCGGCAACCGGATCATCGAAGTGCGCACCGTCAAAGGCCGGGCCGGTAAATTCAGTTACCAGACCGAAATTCGCTGAGCAATGTTTTACTGCCCGGTGCCAACGTTTTCGGAAATCGCCGGTCTACCTGTAATGACATCACAACCGCCGGTTTCACCGATGAACACCGACACGATCGCTGCCAGCGATGCATCCACCCGGCTGCGCAAGGCCTTCGCGGCAGCCGCGTGGTTCGTTGCACTGCTTTGGACCGTCAAAGCGCTCGAATTCGTCACCGGGTTCGACCTTGTGCGATTCGGTGTCTATCCGCGCCGGTTAGACACGCTTGACGGCGTGCTGTGGGCGCCCTTGATCCACGGCTCCTGGTCGCATTTGATCACCAACACCCCGCCGCTGCTCGTCCTTGGTACCGCCTTGCTTTTCGGGTACCCGCGCGCTGCCCGTGTCCTGCTCCCCGGCATCTATATCGGAACCGGCCTGGCCGTCTGGCTGTTTGCGCGATCGGCGTTTCACATCGGCGCCAGCGGGTTGACGTTCGGCGTGATGTTCTTCGTGTTTACGGTCGGCGTCATCCGCTGGGACCGTCAGGCGATCGCGTTGTCCATGATCGTGTTTTTTCTCTACGGCGGCATGATCTGGGGCGTGTTGCCGGGTGATCCTTCGATCTCGTTCGAGACGCATTTTTTCGGCGCGGCGATCGGCCTTACCCTGGCCTTCGTGCTCCGTTCCCTGGATCCACCCAAGCCGCGCAAGCGTTACAGTTGGGAGGATGAAGAGGTGCACGGCGAAGACGGCGTGGAAGAATGGTCAGAGGTCGACAGCGGACGATATACGGGACAGCCGGAGATTCCCTTCGACGATTCCCAACCATCCCCGGATCGCGAGACTCGATAAGCCGCCGCACACACATCACGCCGTGGCGGCAATCCGACCCACGAGGCAGCAAGTCAACGGCCGCTATCAATACCAGCCGGCCTACTGGGACACACAACTATTTTGTCGCTTTCGCGGTAATCGGTGTGTGCTAGTCTTGCCCTTCATGAAGTCGGGTGTTGACCAGCGACAATCCGTTCATCGAATCGACGTGCAAGGGCGTTTACCGTATGCGAATTCGTCGTGATTCGAGTTCGCCGAGGAAAACGGCTGGACGGCCAACCCTGCAGCTTTACTGGGCAAGCGGATATATCAGGTTATCGAAGGCTCGGCGGCGCGCCACTTCACCAGTGTCCTGGTGGAACGCGCGCGAAGTTCCCGACAGGTCATGCAAATGCCTTTTCGTTGCGCTTCACATGACCAGCGAAGGCAACTGCTGATGCATGTGCGCTGCCTCCCGACCTGCGATCAGGTCGAATTTCGCAGTCAGATTATCGGCGTTACGCCCCGTGAGCCGATCGCGCTTTTCGACACCTCGTGCGCGGAACGCACCGACCGCGCTCTGGACGTCTGCAGTTGGTGCAAAATGGTCGATGTAGCGGACCTCTGGCTTGAAGCGGAAGACGCCTTCGAAACCTCCGGCTCTTCCAAGCCACCCGTCTGCCGCGGATCACCCATAGTATCTGCCCGGCCTGCACCGCTTTACTCGAGTCGAAAGGAAATTAACACATGAAGATTCTGATCCTGGACGACAACCCCGTGCTACCCATGATCGTCGCGGATCATTTGCGCGAACAGGGACATCAGGTCATCGTGGCCAACGACGCAACCCAAGGACTGGCGCACCTGAGGCAGGAACCTATCGATCTGCTGGTAGTGGATCTGGTCATGCCCGATCTGGACGGACTCGAGTTCATCCGCAAAGCGAAAGATTACAAGCCGAATATCGCCGTTGTGTTGATGACCGGGTTTGCCGAACTGCTGGAAGAAAAAGGACCGCTGGTGGAAGAACTCGGCGCCGAAACGATCCTCCACAAACCATTTTCGTTTCCCGAAATCGACGCCTTGATCAAATCGATGGCGAAATCTTCGCCACACCCGGCATCGGATTCCCCGCCCAGTGCACGCCTCGATTGGCGCTGAACCTCGAACGACCCTGAGGACCATGACGCACGCTGGATGCACACCGTTAAGGATCGGTCAACGCCGGCACGTCTCAGTATCCGTCCCAGCACCCTAGTACCCCTGCACAATCGCCAGGCCAAGCAGCGGCGCTTCGTTCGCTCATGCGATCGAGATCTGCCGCTATACTCCCGAATAGTCACCGGATTCGATCATGTCATCCATTCCGACAGCAAACCAAAAACCGCCACCGGTCGAGCGGCTGCTCAAAATCGTGCAGCAAATCGCCTCCGAACTGCACCCGCAACTTGCGCGCTCCGCTCGCATCGATCTCGACACGCCGCTGGAGGCGACGCTCGGATTCGACAGCCTCGGACGCCTGGAACTCGTTGCGCAAGTGGAGCGCGCCTTCGAAGTACGCCTTGCGGACCACGTGTTCGGCACGGCGGAAACGCCGCGCGACCTGCTCGAGGCCATCGCCAATGCCGGCGGGCGAGGTATCGACATGCAACCGGTTCCGGCCGCGCCGACCACCTCCGAGACGGTCGGGATTCCCGAAAACGCCGCGACGCTCACCGAGGTGCTGGACTGGCACGCAACGCATCATGGCGAACGGGTGCACCTGCAACTGATCGAACAGGAGGGAGAGAACGATGCACCGATGAGCTATGCCGAACTCAGGAAAGCAGCTCATGCGATTGCGGCTGGTTTGCAACACCGGGGGCTGCAAACCGGCGACACGGTGGCACTGATGCTGCCCACCGGCCGGGACTACTTCATGGCCTTCTTCGGCATCCTTTACGCCGGCGGCGTACCGGTTCCACTGTATCCGCCGGCGCGACCGACGCAACTCGAAGATCATATGCTGCGCCAGGCAGACATACTCGGCAACGCAGCCTGCACACTCCTGATTACCGTACCGCAAGCCAAACCATTGGCCCAGTTGCTGCGCCTGCGCGCCAGTACGCTCAAGGCCGTGTATACCGTCTCTGACCTGACGACGGGTGTCTCGGTCGGTTTTCCAATCCTGAGCGGAAACCGGATTGCGTTTCTGCAATATACCTCGGGTAGCACGGGCAACCCCAAAGGGGTGATCCTGACTCACGATAATTTGCTGGCGAACATCCGCGCCGACGGCGCCGTCATCGAAGCGCAGTCCAGCGACGTATTCGTCAGTTGGCTGCCGCTTTATCACGATATGGGTTTGATCGGCGCCTGGCTGGGCAGCCTCTATTTCGGCGCCCGCTTGGTCATCATGTCGCCGCTGGCGTTTCTCGCCCGCCCGGAACGCTGGCTTTGGGCACTGCATCGACACGGCGGCACACTCTCCGCAGCACCCAATTTCGCCTATGGGCTGTGCGTTTCGCGTATCGACGATCGCGATATCGAGGGGCTGGACCTCAGTCGCTGGCGGCTGACATTGAACGGTGCCGAGGCCATCAGCCCGGATACGCTGCGCGCATTCGAACGCCGCTTCACCCCCTACGGATTTCGCCCCGAGGCCATGTACCCCGTGTACGGCCTCGCCGAATGTTCCGTCGGTCTGACCTTTCCGCCGCTGCATCGCCGCCCCATCGTCGATCACATCGACCGGCGCCTGTTTGCGCAAAAGGGGCGCGCCGTTGCGGTGCCCGCAGACGAAAAGGCGTTGAGTTTCGTCGCCTGCGGGCGACCGCTGCCCGGTCACGAAATTCGGATAGTAGACAATAACAGCCACGAGTTGCCGGAGCGGCACGAAGGGCGGCTGCAGTTTCGTGGCCCCTCGGCGACCCGGGGCTACTACCGCAACGACGAGGCCACCAGAGGTCTGTTCGACGGCGACTGGCTGGAAACCGGTGATCGCGCCTACATGGCCGCCGGCGATCTCTACATCACCGGGCGCAGTAAGGACATGATCATCCGCGCCGGGCGTAATATTCACCCGCAGGAACTGGAAGAAGCGATCGGTTCACTGCCCGGAGTGCGCACAGGCCGTGTAGCGGTGTTTTCGGATCGCCAGCCCAACGCGGCAACCGACCGCCTGATCGTCCTGGCGGAAACGCATCTCGCAGACGACGCGCAGGCGCGGGTCCGGGAGCAGATCAATCGGCTGACCACCGATCTGACCTGGAGCGCCGCCGACGAAATCGTGCTGGCGCCCCCGGGCACGGTGCTCAAGACCTCCAGCGGCAAACTGCGCCGCGCCGCCAGCCGCGAAGTATGGCGACGCGGTCTGGTGGGGCGTTCGCATGCGCCGGTTTGGTGGCAAGGCGCCCGACTCGCGCTATCGGCGTTACCCGGCCTGTTGCCGCGCACTTGGTACGGCCTCATGGGCCGGCTCTGGGGTATCTATGCCCGCAGCCTGTTCTATCTGTTCGCGGCGCTATCCTATCTGTTGGTCCTGGTCGTTCCCCGCCGCTGGCGTTGGGGCGCGATGCGCACCTTGGGGCGACTGCTCGCGGCGACCACCGGCGTCCGCCTGATCGTGCGCGGCGTCGAGCACCTGCCGGGGCCCGAAACCCAGTGTATTTTCGTTGCGAATCACGCCAGCTACATCGACAGCTACGTCGTCGCCACGGTGCTGCCACGCGATTTGAGTTTCGTCGCGAAATCCGAATTGCGCGACGCGGCATTCAGTCGCATCTACCTCGACCGTCTGAGTACGATCTATGTCAAACGCGGTGAAACGCGCCAGAGCGCCGCGGACGCCGCCGCCACCACACACGCGGCAAGCGCGGGCCACTCCCTGGTGTTCTTTCCGGAGGGAACCTTCGCGCGGCAACCCGGCCTGCTCCCCTTTCATTTGGGCGCCTTCGTAACAGCCGCCAAAACGCGCCTGCCACTTATCCCCATCGCCATTCAGGGTACGCGTAATATCCTCCGGGCCGGCTCCTGGTTACCCCATCGCGGTGAGATCACCGTCACTATCGGCGCGCCGCTGCGCACGCAGGCGATGACCGGAGAATCGGAGGACACCTGGCGACTGGCTCTGCGCTTAAGGGATCAGGCGCGCGACCACATCAGGTCGTGCAGTGGTGAACCGGACATCGGTTAACCGGCTTACGCAAGATCGGCGACCGGGAATACGGGCATTCGAGGGCGCCGCCAGACACTCGGCCCGGTTAGCTTGCGGCCGCCTCGCTATTTTCGCGCTTTATCAAGGCGCAGACCGCTTCGAACACATCCACCAGCCGCAGTATACCGACGATCTGCCGGTTTCGGGTTACGAGCAGCGACATGAAATGACCGGCCACCAGCTGGTGCATGGCCCGTTCCAGTGAAGCGCCCTCGTCTATAAGTTCTTTGTCGCGCGGAGCATGCAGCAAATCCTTTATCTTGAGATGCGCTGTTTCATCGGCGATCGACTTCAGCTGGCTGCGCCACAGATGCGACGACTCCATCATCTCGTCGATAACCCCTCGGGCCGAGCCTATCCGCGCCGCCGCCTTCGAGGATGCCGAACCGCCTTTTACTTGCTCATAACTCGGTTCCAGGCAGCCGATGATTGACCACATCGACAGTTTGCCGACAATGTCACCCTGCGAGTCCTTTACCAGGACGGCACGGTCGCGATGCCGCGTCGGGTCTTCCTGAAATTCACGCTGCTGCGCCTCTTTCAAGGCCAGGATGCCTTCCAAAATCGAGGCGTCTGCGGATATCGAGGCATAGTCGTCTACCGACACGGTCAAATCTTTCAGCGTGTATTCGCGCATCGCAGCTCCCGTTTCAGAATTTGTAACACGTCACCTTCCCCCACCGAAAGGTCACACTAGCATAGCCCGGTTTGGCGTCGCCAGGCTTTTAGGCGACAAGGCGATGACGGCGTCCGTCCCGGTCTAGCGCGACCGATCAGAACGATGAACTCATCATATATGCGGTTGCTGATACCGTCGGACAGGTCCACCGCCAGGCAGCGCGCGTAGTACGGACTCAGGTCCAGACCGACACCCAGTCCATATACCTCGATGCCATGCCGCCCGCGCAGTTCCGACACCGCCGACTTCGAATGCTTGTCGAGATAGAACTCGTTGTTCGCCCGTTTAGTGGCCGTATCCATCGGCGATCGGTCCGACACGTCCACCAGCACGCGCCGCCGCTCTGCGCGGCCCGCCATACGACGACCCGCCCACGGCAGGGCCTCGCCGTCAATGCCTTCGCGAAACAGATCGGGTTTCAATAGCGCGGCGATGTTCGGGCGCGCGCGGCGCCACGGCGTATCGGCGTACTTGTAGACCAGATGACAGACCTCGTTCAGGCGGCCCGGATGCTGCGGCCGGCCTTGTCGCACCCAATCACGGTGGACGCGCCCGCCGTTCCAGCCACCGGTGGCAAAGTCCAGGATCTCCGTTGCCACGCCCGCCAGCTGCAAGGCCCTGCCGAGCACGTCCACCAATACGGCGATCTGCGGGATATACACCTTCATCGACCCGGAACAATCAACCAGAAGCGAGACAAAACCATCGGCGTGCGGCAGGTATCGCCCGCGGCGGAAGACGCGATGTGCCGCCACCGATGTCACCAGTTGATGCAGCCGGCGCCCATCGACATACCCCCTCTTCGTCGCCGACATGCGTCCCCACGCGGGGTGCCAGCCCGGCCCGCGCGGGTTCAACGAGATCCTCGGTTGCCGCGACGACCGGCCAGCCGTTCAGACGCGACCAGCACATCTGCGTCAAGGTGAACAACAGTATCCCGGTATAGGTTTCGGTCAATCGTGCCTGGTGGAACGCATGCGACCAGGCGATAAAGCGACGCTTCAGATTTTGCCTGATACCGGGCAGGTGATCCGGAACGAGTGCCTCGACCCGCAACTGCTCCAGCAGATCGAACAGCATGCGTGGCGACGCAGCGTCGGGACATTGCGACCGGAACAACACGCCATCGCTCGAACTCAGGCGCATCGCGAGCCCGTCCGCGACGGCGCGGTAGGCGATAAAATTGTCCGATAGTCCAAGCTGCAGATGCGGCACACGCACCGCGACCGCCCGATCGCCCTGGACCAGCCGCCCGCCACGACAACGCCAATTCGTGCTGCCGGTCATCGCGCGAATGGCGGCACCGTACAGTTCTTCGGACTTTACGTTGACGCCGAACCGCTTGCTGCGTCTCGCCCACTAGATCACGCCAACACCGTGCGCGTGCGACTCCGGCAGTTCCACGGCGAAACAACGTTGCTAGTATTCGGCCACAATATCGCGTGCGGCGTCCTCGCACTTGTTCAGATAACACAGGCGGAAGGCACGCTCGGGATTTTTGAGAATCTCCATGTTCTCGGCCCAGGAGATCTCGGTGCGCGGCGACATCAGCACCGACAGGTCAGCGCAGCGACAGCGACCATGGATCTGACCAGGTTTCGCCCCTGATCGTCGGCCAGTGACGGCACCCCGGCCTGTACGATCGCGATCTCTTTCGCGGCGTCGAGATAGTTCAGGGTCGCAACGCTATTCCAGCGATCGCGTTGCGCATGGTTGAGCAATTGCGTGCCGTAGTATTGCCCATCGAGGTGTCCCAGCCTCACGGTATTCGACGTTGCGAACAGGCGGAAATCAGGATGCGGTCGAATCGCCCGGTTCTGATCGAGCAGGGCGAACCTGCCGTCGCGTTCGAGAAGGCGCTGAATCACGAACATCACATCGGGCCCGCCTGCGTCGTATTCATCGAATACCAGGGCGACCGGCCGCTGCAGCGACCAGGTTACGCTACCCGCTTGAAACTCGGTCACCTGTTGGCCGTCGCGCAACACAATGGCGTCTTTACCCACCAGGTCCAGCCGGCTGATATGACCGTCGAGATTCACCCGGATACACGGCCAATCGAGTCGCGCGGCCACCTGTTCTACGTGCGTCGATTGACCGGTGCCGTGCAGACCTTGAATCATGACCCGCCGATCACGCGCGAAACCCGCCAGGATGGCCAAGGTCACATCCGGATTGAACCGGTAGGCCGCATCGATCTCCGGCATGATCGACGCATCGACCACCCTGAGGCGTTCGACGCCGTGTACACGCAGACGGTCATCCTGCGTTATATCGTCATTTACGCGCTCTCTCGCCGCATGATCCGATCAGGAGGAAAAAGTGAACGACTGCAGAATCGAACAACCTGTCGCGCCGTGACTTTATGAAGGTTTCGGCGCGCTGCGGGCTGCAATTCGCCTGTTTCGTGCTCCACGCGGTTCTGTGGATCGTATTCGCGGGCATTGTCATCCACTGCACCGTTATCCAGACCTGGCTCGCGTACGACAACTTCGCCATCATCGGCGGCGCGGACCACGTCATGGAATGGTGGTTCCACACCGCCACCCCCCTGGCATGGGGAATGATCGTCGTGCGCGTCATGCAAAATCTGCTCGAAGATATTCGCAGGTTCCGCAAGCACGAACCCTTTGTGCTGCAAGCATCACTACTGGACTAGAGGACGCGCTCATGGAGAACGGAACCCTCGTCGCACTACTTACCGTCGGCGTCGCCGTCCTGTTCGTTCTCGGGGTAACCATCTTTCTGGCAATCTGATTTTGGGTCGTGCGTATGAGCCTGGTCATCGATTTCACACTGGCCAATGTGGGTGTCACGCTGTTCGAAGGTCTCAGTTTCTTCGGCCTGCTCGCCCTACCCCTGTTCATCATGACCGGCGACCTGATCGATGCCGCGGGCATCGCCAAACGGCTGTCGGATTTCGCTTACCCGGTATTGGGCTGGGTACGCGGGGGCCCGGGCATGGCCACCATAGGCGCCTGCGGTCCGTTCGCCGCCATTTCCGGCTCCAACGCCCGCCGGGACCACGGCGACCATCATGCAGCCGGAAATGGCAAAGCACGCTTACGCCGAACATTTCGCGGCCGCCACCGCGGCGGCAGGCGGAACCGTCGGCATCATCATCCCGCCGAGCATCATCTTTATCGTTTCCGGCTTTCTGCTCGACCTGCCGACCAGCGACCTGTTCAACGGCGGCATGCTGCCCGGCATCCTGACGGTCATCGCCATGCAGGGCGCGTGCTGGTGGTCATGCAAGCGCAACAACTGGGGCCACCTGATCAAGTTTGAACCGAAAAAGGTAGCGGTTACCGCTGGAAGGGCGTATCGCGGGTTTATCGCCATCGGTGTCGTCATCTATGGCATCTATTCCGGCACCTTCTCTCCGACCGAGGCGGCCGGTGTGACGGTCGGACTCTGCCTGATCGCGGGCGTGGTGATCACCCGCCAGACAAAAATCAGCAAGCTGCCGGAGATTCTGATGCCTTCAGGCCAGATTACCGGCATGCTGGCGCCGTTGATCGCCGTCGCCGTGGTCATGCAGCAGATTCTGTCGCTGCTGGGTGCGGGCGAAGTGGTCAAGGGCTGGCTGCCGGGACCGGGCAACCCCTACTATTTTCTGCTCGCCCGTATGTTTCTGGTGCTCGCAGCGGGCACTGTTTTGGAAAGCCTGCCCTACACTATTATCCTGGCGCCTATCGCCTACACTGCGGGCGCCGACCCCATCCATTTCGCCGTGTTCTTCCTGGTCGGTGACGCCATAGGCTTCATTACCCCGCCGGACGGGTTGAATCCGTACGTCGCCAGCGGCACGACCGGTATCCCCTACTTCAAGATCGTACGACACGTGCTGCCCTACCTGATTTCACTCCTGATCGCCTCGATTGTCTTCGCCTTCTGGCCGCCGCTCTCGACCTACCTGCTGACGTTCGGCGACGTCGGCTGAGATTGGTTCGGCACAACTGTGAAATCCTCAACCGTTTGCGGTATATGATGACGCCATCTCTCTTCGAACACCGCTCATTTGAGGTTTACATCCCTGACCATGGCCAATGAGAAAAATCACAACGCGACCATACTTCGCGGGTTCATCGTGATGGAAAAAGTGGTCGAAGCGCAACGTCCGATTTCCGCGCCGGAATTGATCGAAATGCTCGGCTTACCGAAGCCCACGGTCCACCGTATCCTGCAGCAACTCGAGGAAGAGGGTCTGCTGCAACGCGAACCGATGAGCAGGCGCTATCTACCCGGGCCAAGAGCGCAACAGTTTGCCTTCGGCGTCGCTTCCAACAAAGTGCTGGGGGCGCCCCGGCATGCGATCTTGCGCGCGCTTTCGGAGGAAATCGGCGAAACCTGCAATTGCAGCATGCTCGACGGGGACCATACGGTTTACTTCGACCGTGTCGAAACCAATTGGCCGTACCGCATACAGCTTCCCGTGGGAACCCACCTCCCCCTGCACTGCACCGCCAGCGGCAAACTGTTCTTGGCTCACATGAACGCGCGACAACGCCGGCGACTGATCACCGCGGCGCCGCTGAAGCGATTCACCCATCACACGATTACCGATCCCGAACTGTTGATGGCGGAATTGAAGCAGATCGAGGCCGAAGGCGTCGGCGTCGACAACGAGGAATTTCTGACCGGAATGATAGCGCTGTCGGTGCCTGTGTTCGGTAACTCCAAAAGCATCTGCTTTGCCATCGCAGTTCACGCTCCGACCATCCGCAAACCCCTGAACGAACTGCGCCAATACATACCGTCGCTGAAACGCGCCGCCGCGACCATGACGGCGGCCTATTGCAATGAGACCGGCTGAGCGCCCCTCGCTCTACTCACCGACTCTTACGCACGCCGGCCGATGGATCTTTCAGCAACGCTCATCTTTCTCGGGCTGGTGGCGGTCGGCAGCTATATTCAGACCGAATCGGGTTTTGCGATTGCGTTGGTAATCATGGGCAGCGTGACGGCGCTCGGTCTGGCGTCGATCGCGTTCACCGCCAACGTCGTCAGCATCGTTGCGTTGGTGAACACCGCAGTGGCGCTGTTTCGCAAACACCACCAGATCGACGCCAGGGCGATGCTCTACGTGTCGGTCGGGTTGATACCCATGAGCGGTATCGGTTTGCTTGCGCTCCGCCACATGAGCTATAACGCGGCAGACCTGCTCGCAATACTGCTGGGCATCGTCATACTCGGCAGCGGTGTGGTACTGTTCCTACGTCCTCATCCCCTAAAACCGATTCCAGCGCCCTGGCGCACATCATCGCAGGCGGTGCCGGCGGATTGATCAGCGGCTTATTCGGTGCCGGCGGCCCGCCGGTAGTCATTCATCTGTATCGCCAGCCGGGCGAGTTCGCGACATTGCGCTCCACCATACTGGCTATCTTCGGGGTGATGACGATCTCGCGGATCACCTTTGAAACCTATCTCGGAAACATCGATCTTCCTGTTCTGGAACTCAGTCTGTTGGCTGTCCCGACGACTGTGATCGCCACGCTATTCGCCCGCCGATTTCCTCCCCCTGTATCCGAACTGACGATGCGCCGCATGGCTCTCGTATTGCTCGCTTCGCTCGGTATGACATTGATCTTAACGAGGATGTAATGCGACTATAACAACAGCGGTTGTCCAAACTGGCCCATGTTCTTTATTTCGCTCAGTTATTCAACTGGGTGATGACGCGGTTGCGGCTCGCTTCCTTGGCGCGGTACAAGGCCATATCGGCGCGCGCGATCAACAGATCCTTGGTAAGACCGGACGACGCGGTTGCCGTTATCGCGCCGACCGAGCAGGTCAAGGGGATGGTCAGCTCGCCGAGCTGCAGCGGTTCGTTGTCGACGCACTTGCGAATCCGTTCCGCGGTGACCTGAGACATGTCTTTGGGACAACCGGGCAATAAGATCAGGAACTCGTCTCCACCGTAGCGGCCGACGATATCACCGGGACGAACCGCGTGTCGGACACGGCTGGCGAACTCACGCAGAACCATATCACCCGCGCATTGCCCGTGGTTATCGTTGATCTGCTTGAAGTTGTCGACATCGATATACATGAGCGTCAGCGGGGCAAGTACCCGCCCGGCTTCCGCCAATTCCCGCACGATTAATTCGTTGATCCCTCTGCGGTTCCAGACGCCCGTCAACGGATCGATGACGCTCTTGCGCCGTTCGGCCCCCAATTCTCTGATCAGTTCGATTTGCGCTTTGCCCAGGGTCTGGATTTCGAGCTCACGTTCTACCCACAACGCGAGGCTCTTGAGAGAATCGATATCGGTACTGGAAAGGGTGCGGGACACGACATCGATGGCGCAAAGCGTCCCGATGCTGCTGCCGTGGTAGCGAATGGGTTGGCCCGCATAAAATCGAATGTGCGGCGCGCCCGTGACCAGCGGGTTGTCGGCAAAGACCGGGTCTTGGCACGCATCCGGCACCTCGAAGGTATCGTCGTGCAAAATGGCATGGCCGCAGAAAAAGATGTCGCGCGGCATTTCGGCGGCATCCAGCCCCTGGCGGGACTTGAACCATTGAGTTTCCGCCGACACCAGCGACACCAGGGCGATGGGCACATCGAGGACGCGCCGCACCAGGCGCGTGATACGGTCGAAGCGCTCTTCCGCCGGCGTATGCAGAATATTGAGTGCGAGCAGCGCGTTGAGTCGCTGTTTTTCATCGCTTGGAAGCTTCGGCGAATCCACAATATGCCAACCATGTCCCCGCTCAAACGAACATTAGACCAAAATTCCAACCGCATGGGGCAAAACCATCTTTGGACCGCTGCGTGGAGTGCGTGATGGAATCAGCGGCCGGTGAACTCGGCCGCGCGCGCTGGATTGCAGACATGACCCTGATACAGGGTGTGTTCCTGGAACATGTGTGCCTGGAACATGGGTAGTTGATTGCCTTCCTGGAAACCGCCCAGGCCGATGCCCATGGTGCCGGCTTCGGGGGTCGCGATGGCCACCGGGCTGTGTGCCCAGTAGGCAGCGGCGATGCCGGTGACGCAGTTGCTGATCCCCGGGCCATTTTGCCCGATCGTCACCCCGTGGCGTCCGCTCACCCGCGAGTATCCGTCGGGCATGTGCGCCGCGCCCTGTTCGTGCACCACGGGAATCAGCCGGATTCCTGCCGGCGCAAAAATATCCATCGCGTCCATGAACGCCGAGCCCGTGATGCCGGACACATTCGGTCACGTTGTCGGCAACCATGGTTTCTACAAAGGCTTCACTGGGGTCATGCGAGCCATCGATCTTCTCCTGTCTGTGGGTGTGGTCCTGCTGATGGGCCACTTGTGCATTTCTTAAATAGAGATTAATTGTCTCGTTTTTTTGGTTAAGTTGAATTTTTCTTGATTAACTTAATATTTTAGAGATATATAATCTCATTTATAGGCTACAATCAACTTCGTTGGCGATTAATAACGAGGGCTAAGTCGCTGTCTCGCGTCCGGTTTTTCGGCCGCGGGCGCTTCAGGGAATATGGACTGCGCGGCCCCGGCGCCGCAGTACCAGGAGCGGACCCGATGTTGGACCAGACAGAGGAATGACCTAAACGGTGACTAGAGAAAACGGCACGCAATCGACGCTGATCCGTGGTTTTCTGATTCTGGAAAAAGTCGTGCAGGCCGACCGGCCGCTGTCCAGCGCGTTGCTGGCGGAAGAACTCGAACTGCCCAAACCGACCGTACACCGGATTGCACAGCAGCTGGAGGAACAAGGCCTGCTGCAGCGCGAACCCGGCGGCAAACGCTTTACCGGCGGCAAGCGCCTGCGTGACCTGGCACTCGCCAGCCTGTCAAACTCGGTGCTCAGCGCGCATCGGCACGCGATTCTGCAGGCACTGTCGGAGGAGATCGAAGAAACCTGTAACCTCACGGTGCTGGACGGCAACCAGCTCGTCTATCTCGATCGCGTGGAGGCCAACTGGCCTTATCGTATCTACTTGCCGGTCGGTTCACACCTGCCGCTTCATTGTACGGCCACCGGCAAGCTGTTTCTCGCCTACATGCCTCCGGCGCAGCGACAACGCTTATTGCACAGCCTGCCGCTGAAGCGCTACACAGAACAGACCACTACCGATCCTGCGGAGCTCGAAAGAAAACTCACGGAAATTGCCGCCGACGGCGTGGGTTATGACACCGGCGAGTATCTGGATGGCATGGTCGCGCTGGCGGTGCCGGTATTCGATGAGCACAACAGGGTCTGTTTCTCGATCGCCATACACGCCCCCTCGACACGCAAACCTTTGGCGGAGTTACGCCAGCACCTGCCGGCCTTGAGAAAAGCCGCCGCTCGCCTCGCCGCCGCAGATGGCACCGACCGCGATCGCGAAAGCGCGGCCTGATCGCCGAGACATCGTCAAAGGAAAGATCGAGGCATCCGGTATCGCCGTTTGCGACGTCGTGGCGTTAACCTGGGTCGTCGCCTGAAAGCACAACGACCTCGGAAAACGCCGCGGCCTGTTGGCCACGATAAACGACATGCGCAAACGCTAGGCACGGGCGCTGCTGCAGCGCGACAATCGAATTGTCGACAGTCCGACCGTCAACGGTCTGACGCGCAAGGTAACGTTTTTCGTTGCAACGACGATACTGAAACTCGCCGGTAACGTGGCGATGATGGGTGCGGTTAATGAGGTCAATGCGCTGGCTGACAAGATACCCTTCACCCAACACGCGACCCTGGCATTGCTGAAGCTTTAACCTGGTCGATCCGGCAGCATTCGCAATGCGCCGCCATTCCGCAGCCCGGTCGAGACAGCCACGCAAGCGGGCGCCATCTGGCGCTGCGCTTGTCGCGCTCGAGCGTCTACGGCGCGAGACATTTCAACGACGGGAACGTGCCGGTTACTTCACGTTGATCGAATTGAGCTGTTTTTCATAACCCGGGGTTGATGTCCACTAGACTTTTCCACATAGTTAATTGACTGGGATATGCGTCGGCTTACCCTCAGGGTTTGTCGGATGCTTGCTGTCAATCAACGCACCGGCGGGCGATGAACATTGCGCGGCAAACATTGTCAACTGCAGCCGAGCCGCCCCGGCGATGAGCGCCGCATCGGCCATAAGCCGACCTGTTGAGGCCCTTCGCAGCCAATGCCGCTTTCTACGGGCAAGGCGGTCTTTGCTGCTAGGGTTCGCAACCGCCCGCAATGGAACGGCCAACCGTGCGCTGTCGGAGTTCAGACATCGCTAGCGCCACCTACGTGAAAGCGGGTCGAAGGCGCGCTATGCAACGTCAATTTGCAGCACGCTACCGCGTAGATTACGCGTAGATAAAGGATGACAAAAAGGCCCGGTAACCGCGGGCAGCACGTTCTTTATTCAGTAAAGCAACCGTGATGCCAGGTAGGGGGAAGTTATGCAAAATCCGCTCAGCAGTATCAGTGACGTGCTCGACGTAAAGGGCAAGAATTCCGCAACCCACAAGGTACCTCCGGACACCACCGTATTCGACGCGGTCGGCATGATGAATCAACATAAAATCGGCTCGTTGGTGGTGGAGCGAGACGGACGGGTCGTCGGCATTTTCACCGAGCGGGACGTATTGGTCCGTTTGGTGGGGGCCGACTTGGACCCACATACGACGCCGGTGGCTGAAGTGATGACGCGCGATCCACTGTGCATTAGCAAATCGATGCTGGCCACGGATGTGATGGCGGTCGCGACGAACAAACGATGCCGGCATTTCCCGGTGGTGGAAGACGATCAATTGATCGGATTAGTCTCTATCGGGGATCTGGTGCATTTGGAAACCCGCGACCAGCAATCCCGCATCGATGCCGGAATTCGCGCCATCAAGGCTGTAGCGGGCCGCTAACCGTCAGAGTCGCCAAGCCGATATTTTAGCAGATTCGCATAGTGGAGGTGGCCCGACGCCACCTCCTCCTCACAGTATCCCTCAGTGCCTTGAGGAAACAGCGCGGGTGTAGTACAAGAGCGTGCAGGGCGGCGCAGATCCGGCCTGCGGGATCACCCCACCGCTGACTTGCGCCGGGTGCCCGCGTTTGCGTCTTACAGGGAATTCGATCATTGCCAATCTTTGCAACGAGGGCTGCTCGCGAAGGGCCGTTGGACCGCGGTCGAATCCTACTTATCGTTGCGCTGCTGGTTTCGATCATCCCGATTCAGGCTTGTGCGTCGACCGTCACCGTCACCTCCAAGTTGGACTACCCGCTGTTGCGCCAACTGCTGATCAAGCAACTCTTCACTACACCGCCGCAGAGCATCGAGATTCTGCACGACCCGTCCGGTTGCAGCCGGATCGAACTCAGCAATCCGAGCGTGGCCGGGCAACCGCCCAACCTTGAGATCGCCGCCAAGGTCGAGGCCCGGATCGGCGTGCGCGTTCTAGGAGGATGCACCGACCTCTTGCAGTGGGAAGGCAACGCCGGTTTTCTGGGTCAACCAGTCATCGACCCGGGCGCCACATCTGTTCGCTTCGAACCGGTCGACAGCTGGCTGCTCGCCGCAGACGGCGGAAGAATCACATCGGGCAGGATATGGACATTCACCAAGGGTCATATCCAATCTCGGTTCGGCCGCTTTACCCTGGATCTGAAACCCTCGATTGACAACTTGGGCACTATGTTGCGCGACGTACTTCCCCACCGATCTGCCAGTCAGCTGCAAACGATTGTCAACAGCTTACAACTGAACGATTTACAGGCAGCCGCGAACAGCCTCGATGTGTCGCTCAGTTTCCAAGTCGAAGAACTGGCGCAACAACCTCGACCGGAGGCCGCGCTAAGCCCTGAGGAACTGCAGCAATGGGACGTCAGATGGCAGATGATGGACGCCTTTCTGACCTTCGCCGTCAAACACTATGCCGCCGCGACCAGCTTCCGGGAACTGCACGACGCATTGTTGGAGGTCCTCCTGGACAGTCGCTATCGGCTGCGCGACGCTCTGACGGCACCCGCCCGCCACAAGGACGATCCACTGCGCCGCTGGTTTCTCGACAGCTGGAACCGTCTGAGCCCGATAATTCGCGGCATCAGCCTCGAACAGGACGGGCAGGAGCCACTGCTGTGGATCAGCCTGCTGACCGCCACCGATGCGCTGGCGGCGCTCGATCGGATCGGTCCAGCCATAGGGCTTGACATATCCGCCGCGGGCCTCCGACGCCTGGCTCGCCTGATCGACGCCAACGCCGACATCGACCCCCTACGCTACGAGCAGGCGATCGACCCCGAACTGCAGCAACTGCTGCGACTGCCGGCGCCACCCCAACCAGATCAACCGTCGGGATTTCGATTCGATTTCTGGCCAATACGCTCGGCGTGGGCCGGCACTTCGACCGACCTGCTCGACCGCTGGGTGCCGGGCAAGGATCAGCTTCCCGAATACTTGCCATTAGTTGCCGGACTGCTGAAAACCACCGCCGAGGAGACGCACCAGGTTTACCAGCTCGAACCGCAGTTCGCCGCGTTGTTCCAAAAACTTGTCCTGGCGACCGCCTGGCAGGAAAGCTGCTGGCGGCAGTACGTCATCGACGCAAAGAAAATCACGCCGCTGCGCTCGGACAGCGGCGATGTCGGGCTGATGCAGATAAACGAGAAGATCTGGCGGGGTTTCTACGACATCCAAAAGCTGCGCTGGGATATCGCATACAACGTCCGGGCCGGCACCGAGATACTGCTCAACTATCTGATCAAGTACGCCGTGAAACAGGGCGAGCACCAGCGCTCAGGCGGCATCGACAACCTGGCCAGGGCCAGCTATTCCGCCTACAACGGGGGGCCGAGTCAATTTTCTCGCTACCGCAATGCCGCGGCCGCATCCACCCACAAGAGGGTAGACGCTGCTTTTGGAAAAAATACCAGCAGGTAAAGGCGGGTAAGGAATTGCATGTCGCCCACTGCCTGGGCCTGGAAATATCCGATATCGCAGCGGTGCACCCGACAGCAACAACGGCAAGAACGGGCGTCAACAGCAATGAGCAACACGCCGTGACCGGGGACGCCGGGGAGCGTTGGGTACTGGCGCAGAACGAAAACCACTACACGCTGCAACTGGCGGTATTCAGCCAACGCGAATCGGCGCGGCAGTTCATCGCCCGACAATCGCTTCCCGGGCCAATCCGCATCTATCCGGTGCACAGAAATCAGTCCACGCAGTTCGCCGTTCTGTACGGCAGCTTTACTGTTCGCAAGGACGCCGATCGGGAACAGCGCCGGATCAAGCAACTCAAGCCGTGGGTACGCCAATTCGCCGACCTTAGAAAAGCGGTTAAACCGGAAACGGCGCGCTGATGCGCTTGACCTGTACAAACCCTCGTCTTACCCGATTTCATTGACCGGTATCCGCGTGGTCGCCTGGCTCCCCGAAGTAGCCATAGTGGATACTGTTCTTACCCGAGTGCTTGCCCCGATACATGATTTCGTCAACGTACGCGAGCATGTCATCGACGCTTACATCGCGCCGGTCGAAGACCCCCACCCCGACGCTCAGGCTTATCGGCCAGTTGCTTTGCCGGATTTTCTCCGAACAGGCCGCGACGCAGCGGTTGACGGCCTCCCGCGCCGCATCCTGGCCGCATTCGGGAAGAAGCACCGCGAACTCATCACCGCCAATGCGACCGACGAGGTCAACGCTGCGTAAATTCTTGTTCAACGTCGCGGCGATCATGCACAAGGCCTCGTCGCCCGCTTTGTGGCCATCCGTGTCGTTGAGTTTCTTGAAGTCGTCGACATCGATATATGCCAAGCTGAACGTACGCTTGAACCGCGCACTGCGAATACTCTCCAGCCTCAGGGCCTCAGTTAATGCGCGTCGATTGGCGACCCCGGTGAGGTAGTCCGTTCGGGACAGCGATCTCTCGAACTCGATCACGTTCCGCACGACCATCACCATGTGTGCGACCAGGACGAAGATCCCCAATCTCATGGTCGCATTCCAGAACGGGCTCAGCGGCTCACGATAGGGATGACCGGCGGCAAAGTCGGTCGCCAACCATAGCGCGGCGCTTAAGGCGGCCGTGGCGATTCCGGCCCAGCGGCCCGCGGTCCAGGTGCTTAGCATGACGGGGAAAAGGTAGAAAAGCGCAAATCCGACCTCATAGCCCGTGAGGTAATCGAGCAGCCCGACCAGTATTAGCAGTGCACCCGATACTGCAAGACCGACAGGCCTGGAGTT
>CBDUNM010000042.1:0-32474 GCA_965368585.1 uncultured Chromatiales bacterium
TGAACGCCGTTGTCGGCGGAATCAGCGATCTTGCGAAGCACCGCGAAGAAAGACGTGTTACAGTGTAATTACATCGACTGCACAGCGTTTTTTTGAAAGTACGCTGTAACATTTTTGTAACATACTAAATCGGGATATCGCCAGCAGAACGGGGTGGTGATCGACCATCACCGGTTCGGTTGCATAGGATTCACGACTCCAGGCGGGAAAAACGACCGCGTCCTGCCGGACACGATAGACGCTATTCTGAAGAATTCCGTCGCCGCCGGCCTTAACCGACTCGTGGTTGTTCTGTCGACTATATGGCGGCTGCCGGGGCAGGCCCTTGAGGCCCAGCGGCGGCGATAAGCGACTGCCGCGGTTCACCAACCACGTGCGTGCACGGTACTACAATGTCCACACAATGCATTGCTGATACCAGCTGGCCTGTTGTGGCTACCGCGTCGACACGAACGGCAACCGATTCATGGAAACAGGTGAGAGATAAACGCGATGACCGTTGAAAACATCATGAGTTTCCGGCTGGTAAAGCTGAAACCCACGGACAAGGTGAGTGACGCCTTGAAGATCATGCACGAACAGCAGATTCGAAACCTGCCGGTGGTCGACGACGAGGACCAGTTCGTCGGTCTGTTCGGCATCCGGCCGCTGATCCGCATGCTGCTGCCGAAGGCGGCCCACATCAAACACGGCCTAAAGCATCTCAGCTTTATGCCCGATGACGTAGGGGAACTCTATGAGCGCCTGGCGAAGGTCAGCCAAAAACCTGTGTCGGACTATCTGGAAAAGAACAAGAATCTGAGCTTCTGTAAACCGTCGACCAGTTTCCCGGAGGTCATGGAACTGCTCGACCAGAACCCGGATACCAGCCTGCCGGTGATCGTGGTCAAGGGCAAGCACAAGAAACTGGTGGGGATGGTGTCAGCATGGGACGTGCTCGAGAAACTGGTAATGAACGCCCCCTTGGCGGGTCAAGCTTTGGCGGGTCAAGCTAAGGAGAGCGAGCAACCGGGCGACGCCGCCGAGACGACCGCATCCGATGGCGAGCAGCCGGTCGAACAACCCGATCAACCTGTCCAACCCGAGTCGCATTAATTATGCAAGTAGATCATCAAACCGTGACACACGTCCTGTTCGGATGGGATCCGCTCTGGGTCTCCACCATACTCTTCATCGTCACCTACGCCGTCGTAGTCACGGAGAAGATCAACCGCGCCATCGTGGCGGGACTGGGTGCCGGGTTGATGATTACGGTGGGCGTATTGAATCAGGAGCAGGCGGTCGCGGGCGTCGATTTCAACACCCTGGGTCTGTTGACCGGGATGATGGTGCTGGTTGCCATCACCCGGCGTTGCGGCGTCTTCCAGTTCGTGGCGATCTGGGCGGCAAAAAAGGTCCAGGCCAGGCCGTGGGGCATACTGCTGATGTTATCGGTTGTCACCGCGTTATTTTCGGCCCTGCTGGACAACGTGACGACGGTGCTGCTGATCGCACCAATCACGCTGTTGATCACCGAAGAACTCAAGGTGAACCCCTATCCGTTCCTGTTCGCGGAGATCTTTGCCTCCAACATCGGCGGTGCCGCGACCCTGATTGGCGATCCGCCCAATATTATGATCGGCTCCGCCGTGGGGCTGACGTTCAATGACTTTCTCGCGAATCTCGCACCGATAATTCCGCTGATCATGCTGACCACCCTGGTGGTGGTGTATTTCGTGTGGGGCCGGGGCATGACGGCGACGGATGAGGCGCGGGAGCGGGTGCTGCAGTTTCGAGAAAAGGATGCGATCACCGATGTTGCGCTGTTGAAACAATCGTTGACCGTGCTGAGCCTGGTGGTGGTCGGCTTTATCTTTGCCCATCCGCTGCACCTGGAACCGGCGACCATCGCCATGTTCGGTGCGGGTGTGCTGCTGTTGGTCACCAATATGGGCCGCGACGCCGAGGAGCAGACCGAAGACGTGCATCACTCGTTCGGCGAAGTGGAGTGGGTAACCATCTTCTTCTTCGTCGGACTGTTTATTGTCGTCAGCGGGATCGAACACGCGGGATTGCTGGAAATACTGGCAAACTGGGTCATCAGTGTGACCGAGGGCGACATGACCGTCACCGCGATCATGATCATCTGGGTATCGGCGGTCGCCTCCGCGGTGGTAGACAATATTCCCTTCGTGGCAACGATGATTCCGATGATCGAATCCATGGCGCCGACCTTCGGCGGCAGCGAGAACCTGGAGCCCCTGTGGTGGTCGTTGGCGCTGGGCGCCTGTCTGGGCGGCAACGGGTCGTTGGTTGGCGCCAGCGCCAATCTGATCGTCGCCGGTTTCGCCGAGCGCGCCGGACACAGAATCAAGTTTTTGCCCTTTATGCTCATGGCCTTCCCGCTGATGCTGCTGAGCGTTGTCATCGCCACGATTTACGTTTATCTGCGATACCTGTAGACTCCCAAGGGGAGTAACACCCGGCTTTGGCCGAACACTGGTCCGGACGCAACGTACAGGCGGGCAGCGTGTTAGTTGAAGACAACATCATACCGACCAAAGTCATCAGGCCGGGCACCTTGGTGCGTGATGTCTTCGCCGATTGCGGGCGCGCCCACGTACAGGCGCTGCCCTTCGTCGATGCCGGCGGAAAAATCACCGGTCGAGTCACGTTGAAGAACATCATGAAATTCGCGTGTCTGCCCGAGCACATGGTCTTGACCGCCCCGCTGCTGGGCAGTTTTCTGTCCTGCGTCGACAATGCGCAGGAGAAGATACAGGAAGTGCTCGCAAGCCGCGTCGATCCGTATGTGCGCTCGGCGCAGGAATCGATCGGCTCCGACGCCCCGGCGATCAAGGCCTTGGCGATCATGGAGAAGAACGATACCAGTTACCTGTTCGTGGTCGACGATGGCAGGTATCGAGGCGTCATCACCATTCAGGGCATCGCGGCGAGGATGTCAGAGTCTTTCACGCAATCGGCCGCGACGGGGTGAGGCGGCCATCCCTGGCTGTGGTAATGCGGCTATCACTTCCGGGCCGGCCGAATGGGCGTTGCTGCGCTCAAACCATGGCCCACGCCCTCAACCCACGAATTTCCCTGCCTTCAGGCGTTGCGCCTCCATCAGTTCGAGTTCCCGGGCGCCGGAGATGACCACGTCGTGCGAGGGCACGAAGTCGAGCGAGGGGTCGAGGCGCGCGTAGGGCACCGAATTCAATATGACCTTCATGGCGTTGAGTCGCGCGTGGTGCTTGTTGTTGGACCGTATGATGGTCCAGGGCGAATGCGTCGTATGGGTGCGCTTGAGCATCTCGTATTTTTGATGGGTGAACTCGTCCCAGCGATCCTGGGCCTGAACGTCGATTTCCGACAGCTTCCACTGGCGCAGCGGATCGCTCTTGCGGCGATCGAAACGGCGCGCCTGTTCTTCTTTGGTGACCGAGAAATAGAGTTTAATCAGTATCGTACCCTGGCGGACCATGTCCTTTTCGAAGCCTGGACAACCGATCATGAAGTTTTCGTATTCTTCGTCGCTGCAGAAGCCGAACACCCGTTCGACCACCGCGCGGTTGTACCAACTGCGGTCGAACAACACGACTTCACCGCCGCGGGGGCATTCGCGTACGTATTTCTGAAAAAACCACTGGGTCTTCTGTTCTTCCGTCGGCTTGCCCAGCGCGACCACCCGATAGTGTTTTTCGTTCATGTAGCGGGTGACCCGGCGAATGGTTCCGCCCTTGCCGGCGGCGTCACGGCCCTCGAAAAGGATGATCATCCGTGTGCGCGTCTTCTCCAGATACTGCTGCAAGCGGATCAACTCCGCCTGGTAGGGTTTCAGCTCCTCTTCCCGCTTGTAGCGTCGCACCGCCTTGCTGTTGGTGCTTTTCAGCTTTTCGATCGCCGCGCGCTGCTTGTCGAACTCCGTGACCAGTTCGTCGAGGCGCATCGGTTGTTCGTTGTACAGAATCGTTTCCGGATTGGTGATTTCATCGTTCATTTTTGACGTACCTTGGATCTGTGCTTCACACGCGGGACAACGTTTCAATATCGCCTGACCACCGGCAACCGCCGAGGCTGTCGCCCGTTACACAACGGCATGGCGCCACGTGCCGCCATCAAGCCCGTACGAACGCAGCGACGCGGAAAGCGGGTGGTCAGGCGGCTTCGCAAACAGGATTTTCACTAACGTAAAAAAGCATAATACCGCCACTTGATCGCGTTGCGTAACTCCGATCGTCGGCAAACAGCCCGCAAAGTGACGCAAAGCAAGTAATAGTCGCGATATGCATCGCCCTGAAGCGAAACGGACTTCCGCTTCCGGCACCGGTATCACGGCTTGCCGTGGTTAGCCCGCAGGTATTCGGCGATACGCTCGACTGCGGTGCGCAGGTTTTCCAGCGTATTGGCGTAGCTGAACCGGACATGCGTGTTGCATCGAAACCGTCCGAAGTCCTTGCCGGGTGCAATTCCCACCAGTGCCTGCTCGAGGATCTCCAACGCAAAGGCGTCACTGTCCTCGCTGAATCCGCTGCAATCGGCGTAGACGTAGAAAGCCCCTTGCGGCATGACCGGGATCTTGAAGCCAAGCGCCCTGAGGGCCGGCACCAGAAAGTCGCGCCGTGCCTGAAAGCGCACCCGGCGCCGTTCCAGTTCTTCTGTCGTGGCGGCATCGAAGGCCCGCAAGGCGGCATACTGCGCGGGTGTGCTCGACGAGATGAACAGATTTTGACACAAGCGGGTGATGTCGTCGATGCGGTTTTCCGGCACCACCAGCCAGCCGAGTCGCCAGCCGGTCATGCTGTAGTATTTCGAAAAACTGTTGACCACGAAGATATCCGCGCCATCGTATAGCGCCGTTCTGATCTCGGTATCGTAGACCAGCCCGTGATAGATTTCGTCAACGATCAGTGTGGCGCCGCGCTCGCGCACGGTCGCGGCGATGCGGGACATCTCGGCAGGGCTCACCACCGTACCGGCGGGATTGGACGGCGAGCCGATCAGCACCGCCCGGGTGCGCTCGCTCCAATGCGACCGGATCGCTTCCGCCGTCAGTCCGTAGTCAGTGCCGGCGTCGCAGGCCACCGCCACCGGGACCCCGCCATACAGGTGCACGAAATTGGCGTTGCACGGGTAGCCAGGGTCGCTCAGCAGAACTTCATCGCCCGAATTCAACAAGGATGCGAACACCAGTTGCAGGCCGGATGAGGAGCCCGGGGTCACCACCACCCGCGCGGTCGACGGCCGGCAGGCAACCGGATAGTACTCCGCGATGCGTGCTTTCAGCTCGGGAAGCCCAGTGGCCTGAACGTAGCGGGTGCGACCCGCCTTGAGCGCATCGATGCCGGCCGCCACGACCTTGGGTGGTGACGAGAAATCGGGCTCGCCCACCTCGAGGTGGATCACCGGCTTGCCGGCGCGTTCCATCGCAAAGGCCTTTTCCAACACCTCCATGACGTAGAAAGGGCGGATATTCTGCATTCTCGATGCCGTCATGGGTCGGTCTCGGTTTGTCGGGTGAACGCCGAAAATGTTAGCCGCTCGGCCTGCCGTTTCGCAATCGTGGACACCACGGTATTTCACGTCATCGAGGGACAACCGTCTATATTTGCATCATGCCTCAACCTGACGGAAACCCCGCCGGTAACCAAGGAGTCCCGATGACGTTCGCAAGCACGGCTCATCTGAAGCAACAATTGACGAATCATTTATCCGAACACCTCAGTGATAGGCTGTCCCGCGAGGAGTACGGGCAAGTCCGGTTGTTGCTGGATTTCTATTATCAGCACGTACCCGCAGCCGACCTGCTGGGGGAAACGCTGTCGGATCTGACTGGTGGCCTGGTCGCGCACTGGCAGCTGGCGCGTCGGCGCGCGCCGGGCGAAGCCAAGGTGCGTGTCTACAACCCCAATTTCGAAGAGCACGGCTGGCAGAGCCGGTACACCATCGTGGAAATCGTCGCCGAGGACATGGCGTTTCTCGTCAATTCGATTTCCATGGCGATCAACAACGCCGGCTTGACCATTGCGCTGACCATCCATCCGGTGTGCCGTTGCACGCGGGACGACCAAGGTGAGTTGCTGCAAGTGTCCCCGCGGACCGCCAAGGACGGTGACCCCGAATCGATGATCCGGTTTTACGTCGACAAGCGCATCGACGCTTTGGAACTGCAGACGCTGGAAGGTCAGATCCACAGCGTGATCGGCGACGTCGCGCACACCAACCGCGACTGGGCCACCATGCAGCAGCGCGTCCAGGATATCCGCAACGATCTCGAGGGTGCGGCGCTCCCGATCGAGCAGAGCGAATTCGACGAGAGCCTGGCGTTTCTCGATTGGATCGAAATCAATCACTTCACTTTCATCGCTTATTGCTCGTGCCGATCGGACGGCAGCAACGGCGGCGCTGAGTTGCACATCGACCGGGAATCGATGCTCGGCATCTTTCGCGATGCCGTTCAGGGCGAACAACGCGCGCGGCAGGCAATTCCGGTATTCGGCATTCCCCTGGATTCGGTCGAATCCCTGTTATTGATCACCAAGAGCAACGCGCGCTCGACCGTGCACCGACCGGCGTATATGGATTTCGTCGGCATCAGGCGGTTTGACGAGGCGGGCAGGGCCACCGGGATCGACTGCTTCCTGGGCCTGTTCACATCCACCGCGTACAGCAGCCTGCCCGATCAAATCCCGATCATTCGCAACAAGCTGGCGGACGTCATGAGCGATGCGGGATTTTCGCCGCACGGGCATTCGGGCAAACAGCTGAGCAACGTGCTCATCAATTTTCCGCGAGACGAGCTCTTCCAGGTATCGACACAGGAGCTGTCGGATATCGCGTTGGGCATAACGGGTCTGCAGGAACGCCAGCGTACCCGGCTGTTCGTGATCAGGGACACCTTCGACCGCTTCTACTCCTGCCTGGTGTATCTGCCGCGCGAGCGCTACAACCGCGATTTACGCTTGAAGGTGCAGGAACTGTTGATGGAGGCCTTTGCGGGCGTCGAGGTGGAGTCGAACGTGCAGTTGTCGGAATCCATTCTGGCGCAATTGCATTTCGTCATTCATCGCATCCCCGGGGCTCCCTGTGACGAAGACCTGCCCGGGCTGGAGACGCGGATCGCCGACGCCACCTTGACCTGGGGCGACCGCCTGCGCGAGGCGCTGGTCGAGAAATTCGACGAAGTGCTCGCCTTCCGCTATTTCAACGAGTACCGGACTGCCTTTCCCAACGGATACATGGATGATTTTCATCCCCGTACTGCGGTCGCCGACATCGCCCGCATCGAAGCGACTCGCGCGCACCGGCGGCTGGCGATCCATGTGTATCGGCCCATTCTGGAAAAGACCGATCAGATTCACTTTCGGCTCTATGCCATCGGCACGCCCGTCTCGCTCTCGGAGGCAATCCCTGTCCTGGAGAATCTCGGTCTCACAGTAATCGGCGAGCACCCGTACCGGATCAAACATCCCGAAGAAGACATCTGGATACACGATTTCGCGGCGCGTTTGCGCGCCGGCATCGGGAACCTCAGCGAGCGGACGTCGAGCCTGCTGCAGGAGACGTTCGTCAAGATCTGGAGCGGGGAGGCGGACAACGACGGTTTCAACCAGCTGGTGCTCGCGGCTGGCTACTCGTGGCGGCAAGCCGTCCTGATTCGTGCGTACAGCCAGTATCTGCAGCAAATCAGGATGCCTTTCAGTCAGGCATATATCGTCAAGAGCCTCGCAACCTATCCGCAGATTGCGACCCAGCTCGTGGAGTTCTTCTCGGCGCGCTTCAATCCCGTCGGTCGGACGCACAAGCCGGAGGCAATCAGACAGGCGCTCGAAGCCAGCCTGGACGAGGTGTCGAGCCTCGATCAGGACCGCATTCTGCGCAGTTTGATCAATCTGATCGAAGCCACGCTGCGCACCAACTTCTTTCAAACCGATGCCGGCGGTGCAGCCAAACCCTATGTGTCCTTCAAGTTGGATCCGCGACAGGTCACCGGGATGCCGGCGCCCAAGCCGATGTACGAGATCTTTGTTTTCTCCTCACGTATGGAAGGTGTGCACTTGCGCGGCGGGCCGGTCGCGCGAGGCGGGTTGCGCTGGTCGGACAGGATGGAGGACTACCGCACCGAGGTCCTGGGACTCGTCAAGGCGCAGATGGTCAAGAACGCCGTCATTGTCCCGGTCGGCTCCAAGGGGGGGTTTATCGTCAAGCGCCCGCCTCAGACCGACGACCGGTCAAAGGTCATGGAGGAGGTTGTCGCCTGCTACAAGACCTTGCTCCGGGGCATGCTGGACCTGACCGACAATCTGATCGACGCAAAGCTGGTTCCGCCCAGACTCGTCAAACGCTACGACGGCGACGACCCCTATCTGGTGGTCGCGGCCGACAAGGGAACGGCGACCTTCTCGGACATTGCCAACAGTGTGTCCGCGGAGTACGGATTCTGGCTAGGCGACGCGTTCGCCTCGGGCGGATCCGCGGGTTACGACCACAAGAAAATGGGAATCACGGCGCGCGGCGCCTGGGAGTCGGTGAAGCGCAGTTTTCGCGAGCTTGGCAGGGACATACAAACGACGAGCTTCACCGTCGTGGGCATCGGCGATATGAGCGGTGACGTGTTTGGCAACGGGATGCTGCTGTCGCGCCATATCAAGCTCCTTGCGGCATTCAATCACCTGCATATATTTCTCGATCCCAGCCCCGACCCGGAATCATCGTTTCACGAACGCGCCCGTCTGTTCGATCTGCCGCGGTCGAGCTGGCTGGACTACGACAAGCGCCTGATATCGCAGGGGGGAGGCGTTTATTCGCGAAGCGCCAAGGCGGTGCCCATCACTGCGGAAGTCGCGCAATGGCTCAATATCAAGGCATCGCACTTGACGCCCAACGAACTGATCCACCTGTTGCTCAAGGCGCCCGCCGATCTGCTATGGAACGGCGGCATCGGCACCTATGTCAAGGCGTCGACGGAGACCAATGAAGAGGCGCGCGACAAGGTCAACGACGTTGTCCGGGTCGATGCCGACGAATTGCGCTGCAAAGTGATCGGCGAGGGAGGCAATCTGGGTGTAACGCAACTCGCGCGTATCGAATTCGCCAGCCGGGGAGGGCTTGTATACACCGATGCGATCGACAATTCCGCCGGCGTCGACTGTTCCGATCACGAGGTAAATATCAAGATATTACTCGGACAGGTGGCGTCGAGCGGCGATATTACCGACAAGCAACGCAACGAACTCCTCGAAGAGATGACCGATGAAGTTGCGCAGCTGGTTCTGAGAAACAACTACACCCAGACGCAGATCATCAGCATTATCGCGTCGAGGGCGCCACAGAAGCTCTACGAACACGCACGATTCATCGAACTGATGGAACAGAAAGGTCTGTTGGATCGTGAGCTGGAATTACTCCCCACCAAGAAACAGATCAACGAGCGCCAGGCAGATAACCGCGGGTTGACCAAACCGGAAATATCCGTGCTGCTGTCGTACAGCAAAATGGTTTACTTCGACGCCTTGCTCAACTCGGACATTCCGGACGACGAGTTCCTGACCGGCGAACTGCGCGACTATTTCCCGAAGGTGCTCGGTGCAAGATACGCGACCGAAATGAGGTCGCACCGGCTGCGCCGTGAGATCATCGCGACGCGAATCGCCAACGACATCGTCGATCATCTCGGGCCCGGCATCGGGTTTCGCATTCGTGAAGAGGTCGGATCCGACGTGGGCGGGGTGGCCCGTGCCTACATCGCCGTCAGGGAGATTTTTTCGACGCGCGCGCTCGTGCAGCAGATCGAGTCGCTGGATTGCAGCGTGCCGGCGCAGTTGCAGATCGATATGATGCACCGCGTCGCGGCGTTCCTGGAACGCGCCCTGACGGCGGTCCTGCGGCCACGGCGGATCGGGTTCGATATGAAACGAGTCGTGGACATGTACCAGCATGGCGTGATGGCTTTCTTGCAGGGTATTCCGCAGTTGCTGGGTGCCAATGAGCGCCTGGAACTGAATCGTGACGTGAAGCGATTCACCGCGGCCGGCGTGCCCAAGGAAGTGGCGCAACAAGTCGCTTCACTGGTGCCCTTGTCCTGCGCACTCGATATCGTCGAGATCGGCCGGCTCACCGGCAAGGAGCTGAACGCCGTGGCGCCGCTGTACTTCCACCTGGGCTCGTCATTCGAGCTGTTGTGGTTGCGCAATGCGGTCAGCCAATTGGGCGTGCGCACGCACTGGCACAATATAGCGAAAAAGAAACTGTTGCAGATACTCGATGACAACCAGCGCGGCTTGACCGCGCATATCCTGGAGACCACCAAGCCGTTCAAGAAGACCAGAAAAATGTACGAACAGTGGGCGGAACAGAACCAGCTCGTTTCCGACCGTTACAACCAGATGATCGCTGAACTGAAGGCCATGCCCTCGCTGGATTTCCCCACTCTCGCGGTAGCCGTCAACAGCGTCGGCGAGCTGTTGTCGACATGACCGGCGTACGCCGCTGTTGCTACCCTTGTTCATTGGTCGGTTGCACCGGGTGAACGCGAACGTCCAACGGCTTGAGCGTGTCCAGATGGACGTCGCGCTGCGGGAAGGGAATGCCGATATCTGCAGCGGCGAATTTTCGATTGATCGCGCGGTTGATATCGCTCATCGTGATCAAGCGGTAGTCCAGTGAGGAGAGGTAGCAGCGCAGGCTCAGATTCAGGGCGCTGTCGCCAAAACCCTCGAACACCACCTGTGGTGGAGGGTCCGCCAGTACATTGTCGTGTTCGCACGCCGCTTCTTCCAGGAGTTGCAGTGCCTGATCGACATCGCTGCCGTACGCGATACCGACGTAGATAAGGATCCGGTTCATTTGATCGGACAGGGACCAATTGAGCAGCCGCCCGGTAATGAATTCCTTGTTCGGTACCAGCAGCTCTTTCTTGTCCCAGTTTCTGATCGTCGTGGCGCGAATCTGAATGCGCGCAACCACGCCATCGGTCTCGCCGACGGTCACCACGTCGCCGACGCGTATCGGCCGTTCGAACAGAATGATCAGACCGCTGATGAAGTTCGCGACGATCTCCTGCAAGCCGAAGCCGATGCCCACACCCAGCGCCGCGACCAGCCATTGAAGTTGTGACCAATCGGCACCGATGGTGTTGAATGCCCAAAGAAAGCCGCCCGCCGCTATGGCATATCCCGACAAGGTCGTGATCGCATAACGACTGCCCGAGCTGACCTCGAAGCGCTGCAGCAACACCACCTCGACAAAGGTGGGCAGGCTCTTGGCCAGGATCGTCGTCACGACACCGATCACAATCGCCAGCAGGAAATCACCCATTGTGATCGGCGCCAATGCCTCTTCGCCGCCGAGATCGACTTTATGCCGCCACAACTGCACGTTGTCGAGAATGCCGAACGCCGGGATGACCGCCGACCAGATCCACCACAACCCGCCCACCAGGGCAAGTACGACACCCAGCGACAAGAGCTTTCGGGTTTGTACGTCCAGCACCGTCAGATCGATCTGCGGCACTTCGATCTCAGATCGCAGATCCTCGATCAGGCCGCCGCCCTCGGCCTTGTCCCCGTCTTCCGCAGCCTTCAACGCCGCCGCCCGCCGCTCCAGCGCGGCCTCGAACGCAAGTTTGCGCCGTGTAATCAGCAGCCAGCGGCCGGCGATGGCGTGTACCACGATGACGGCCATGATGAACCACATGGACTGCACCAGGCGTCCCGTCAACAACGCGGATGTGTACAGAAAGCCCATGATCGCATACCCCGCCAGCACCAGCGGCATCAGGACAGCCAGCGGGAACCAGAGCAGGCGAGTTTTGACTACCAGCGACTTCGTATGCCGGCTCATGTACGGGTCGAGAACCTGTCCATTGGGGTTTAGGACACGGTGAAAAAACCACGCCAGGGTCAATGCAACCACGACGAAACTCAAGGTGCCGGCAAACCGCACATCATGCGAATAAATGAAGAATACCGTGACAAAGGTCGCCGGTATCAGGACTGGCGTCACCTGTACGATGGTGCGTCGCAACACCGACAGACTCTTGGTTGGCCAACGGAAATGCGCGGCCCCCAGGCCACGGGGATGACAAAAGGTCCGCAGCGATTCGAGAAGAAACAGCTGATACGAAACCCAGGTCAAACCGTGTCCGACGGCCTGGCTGAAATCCGACGATATCGGACTATGGCGGGTCGGCCAGCCGAAAGTTGCCAGCAAAACGGTCCAGGGCAGGGCCGCCGCGAGCGTCAGCAGCAGCGCTTGCCAGGTGAACACCAGGCGATCGGTGGTCGGCTTGCCCAGGAGTCGGGACGTCGCTGCCAGCGTCCGGATGGCTCGTCCTCTGCGCCAGAGCAGATACACGAACAGGGCGATGCCCAAGAACCAGAAAGGCGAGGCGAGCATGCCGCGGTACCAGGCGGTCGCGACTTCGCGCCAGTTGGCCGGCGAGAGCAGCAGTCCGACCTCTTGGGGCAGACTCTGTAAGATCTCCAATGACAGTGGAGACGAACTTCTCACCCACAGCAGCCGCTCATCGAGAAATGCGTCGTAGCGCTCGGAGATATCGATCAACCGGCGGCTCTCGAAATCGAGTTCGGCCAGGGCTCGCGCGTAGTCTTCCAATGACACGACCGTCTTATCGATTAGCGCGACACGGGCTTCGAGCAGACCCCGCAGTTGGGTCACCACCTCCGGCGGAGGCTGGTTTGGCAGCTCCGCCAGAACGCCGGCGATCGCCTCCGGTAACGATTTCAGGCCCTGGCGTTCCTCCCGCAAGCGAATCTGCTGCAAACCGATTTCGGCGATCTCCGTTTCGCGCGCTTCGGCTGCGGCTTCGTAAGCTCTCACGTCCGGCAATGTGCGACGACGGTCGCGCAGGGTCCGCCCGACGACCTCACTGAGACCGGCGATCGCCAGTTTCCGTTGCGTGTTTTCGAAATCCTCCTCCAGCTGCTTCACCTGCTGAGCGGTATTATCGACGCCGTCGGTAAGCCGTTGCCGAGCTTCGGCGATTTCTGTCAACGTGGCGCCTAAGCGCGCATTTCGACTAGCGAAGTCCTGCAAGACGGGATGTTTTCCAGCCGTGTCCTGGCGGGTCGCCTCGGCCGCCGCTTCCACCGCTTCGGCGTCGGACACACGCTGCTTGTTGATGACGTCTTCCAGCGATCGGATGCGTGCTTTCTGCGCCTCCAACTGCAGGCGCAACAGGTCGCGTTGCGTTTCGCGTAACTCAACCCGTATCGGGTAGGTCGCCACCGCCTGGTTCAACGCCGCGATTTCGGCATTCAAGGCCGCCGTATGGGCCTCGGCCAGGCGTCTGTTCGCCAATAGCAGTTCCGGCGCGTCCTCTGAGGCCGGGTCGCGCACCGGCGCATCGGCCAACGCCAGCAACTCGCGTTCGGCCACCGGCAGGCGTTTTCTCGCCTCGGGCAGACTCGAGGCGGCGGCCTCCAGCCGCTCCTCCGCCGCCGCCAGCTTGGTTTGCAGACTGGCGGCGGCGGTACGCGCCTCGAGCAGGAGTTGATCCAACTGCGCCAGGTCCAGGTTGGCGTCGGGCAGGGGAGGCGTTGCCTCTGCCGCGAGGGAAGCGGCCGCCGCCAGGCTTGCTTTGAGTTGCGTGAGCTGTGCCGGTGCTTCCGCGGCGGTCGCGATGTACCGCTCGCGGGTCTCGCGAAAGACGTCAAGGGATTCGATGTAGGAAATCGCTTTGCGCGTCGTGTCGCGAACCTCCTTCTTCTGCGCTTCGCTCAGCGCGGCGTTGGTCTCGAGCTGCTCGATGGTCGCCTCGAGCCGCTCCCGGGTCAGTTGTTCGTCTTCTTCGGCGTACGCCGTCCCGCCGATAGCCAGAACGAGCACCGCCAATGCCAAGACGCCCGGCATATGCCAAGAAACATATTTAAATAATTTCAGTATTTTAAATAGCATTATTAATATAATACATGAATAAAGTCAGGTATTCGGGTGGGATGCCATCGCTCACACTGCGGCATGCCTGATTTCCAGCCAGCGTTTGAGCAGTCCCGCTAATCGGCCCGATACGGTGAGTCCACCGTAGCTCAATACGCCGCGCTGCGTGTTGATCATTACCAGCACGGGCATAGGTCGGGGTCGATAGGGTAACGGGTCGCGGCCACGCAGGCACCGCATGATGCTGCGCGCCGCGTGCTTACCCTGCGTCATGGCGCGATGCGCCTTGCGCAGATCGCGCCGCGTACGGCCGGTGGCATCCCGATACGACATCCCATCTCCGACCGCATAGACACTGGGGTGGTTCGGGTGACGTAGAAATTGATCGACGATCACGCCCTCGGCCTGCACGGTCATTCCGCACAGGTCCAGTCTCAGATTGGGCTTGGATCCCGCGCAGCAGACCACCGTGTCAACCGCGTAAGACCCCCGCGAGGTCGACAGATGATCGCTCGCAACGCGCGTAACGTGGCAGTCGGTCAACACCCGCACCCCGAAATCGACGAGTTCACGGCGCAGCGTGGCGCTGTGTCGATGTGCGTCGCTTACGCCGTCCAGGGCCGGCGATCGTTCGTAGATCGAGACCTCGATACGCTCGCGCCGGATACCGGCACGTGCGCTCGCGCGGTCGCACGCCTCGCGTAGCGCTCCGGCAAATTCAACGCCGGTCAATCCACCACCGACCACCGCGAACCGATACACCCGGTGTGGGTCCGCGACGCGCGGCCGACCGAGCCGCTCGGCGACCGCCGTCACCGTACTGCGCAATCTGCCGAGATGACGCGACGATTTGGGGTAATACACGCACACCCCCGAATCCTGTGCCAAGGGGATTGCACGAGATCCCAATCCCATAATCAAATAGTCGTACGCCAACTCGGCGCCTTCGGTGTGCACGATACGGCCGGCCGCGTCGATGGCCCGCACGCGCTCGTGACGGAAGGTGGCGTGACAGCCCGCGAAAAGGCGCTCGAAGGGTATCTCTATGTTGCTCCTGGACACCGATTTCAGCAGCAGGCGTGGCAGTATCGGGTAGTTGTACAAGCCAGTCTGTTTGTCGACCGCGGTCAGTTGAATGCGACCACGTGCGTCACGGGCCAGTGCCTTTATCGCGGCGGACCCGGCAAAGCCGGCGCCGGTAACGATGACTCTTGTGCAACTGCGCATAAGCTGAGAACCCCGAGGACGCGCACCCGATTTTACAGGCAAGCGCAGGGGTGGCGATTCCTCAGGCTCGCGTCTCGCCGAGGTTACTGCGCATAATGTATATTATGTTAAATCTCGGCGACGCAGCACGTCACCGCGCCGGATTCGCCTAACCTGTTCATTTCGCTCAAAGCTCTGCTGACCGAACACCCTCAGACGCGTCGCGCGCGCGTTAACTCACGAACGCGTCAAATAAAACTCGGCGGGTTCTTGCATCGATTCTGAACGGGCGCTCAGCGCTCGTAGGATTCGATGCGCGCGGCCGCGCTCAGCGGCACCAGGAACGCGGTCGGATCAGGCAGCACTTTCTCCCGCACCGCCGCCAGCGTGATCTCGCCGCCGTAGCTCACCGACGACTGCAGGTGGCCGCGGATGCGCTGCAGGATGCTGCTGACGCTGCCGCGGTAAGGCACCTGGATTTCCTGGCCTTCAGGCGGGATTTCGAGCGCCGCGTCGAGTTCTTCGCTGCTGCCGCTGTCGTACAGCGTTTCCAGCACGGCTTCGGGCGAGGTCATGCCACGGTAAATCTTCTTCTTCATGTGGGTCGCCGGATCCTCTATCACGCGGCCCGGCGCCTCGTCGGTGCCAGACAGCGCGCTGCCGAGCATCACCGTCGACGCCCCGCAGATCAGGGCGAGAAAAATGTCCTTGTCGGTTTTCACGCCGCCGTCGGCCATGATCGGCACGCTGTCACCGACGGCGAGATAGGCCTCGCGGATGGCCTGCAGCTGCGGTACGCCGGCCGCCGTTTCCAGCCGCGTGCGGCAGCCGCGGCCCGGCCCGACCCCGACCTTAACGGCATCGGCGCCGATATCGCGCATGAAGCGCGCGCCGGCGCCGGTCGCGACGTTGCCGCAAACCAGCGGCACGCTGCCGAACCTGCTGCGCAGCCCGGCGACAGCCTGCTCCATGATTACCGAGTGGCCGTGGGCGATGTCGATGAACAGCAGATCGGCGCCGGCCTCCAGCAGCGCCGCGGCCCGCTCCAGGTAATCGCCACGCGCGCCGACCGCCGCGGCGCAGCGCAAATGACCGGCGCTGTCCTTGCTGGCGCCGGGCTGTTCGCGCTGCAGATTGATGTCGCGGCGCGTGATGAGCCCATGGATGCGATTCGCGCCATCGATCAGCGGCAGGCGCTCGATGCGGTGTTCGAACATCAGCCGTTCAGCCTGGTCGGTGGAGATATCCGGCGCGCCGGTCACCAGGCGGGACAGCGGTGTCATGAAATCGTCGACCGGTCGATCCTCGTCAGCGCCGTGCACCGGCGTGTCGCGGTTGGAAAGCAAACCGGCCAGCACGTTCGAGCCGCTGGCCGTCTCGATCAGGATTCCGGTGATGCCGTTCTGCCGCGCGAAACGCCTGGCCTGGCGGATAGTGGCGCCCGCCGGAAGACACAGCGGACTGACGATCACAGCGCTCTGGCTGCGCTTCACCACGTCGACTTCGGACGCCTGGCGCTCGATGCTCATGCCACGATGCACGACGCCGATGCCGCCGTGCATGGCCATGGCCCGCGCCATGTCGGCGCCGGTTACGCTGTCCATGTTCGACGAAACGATCGGCAGATCCAACGCAAGGTCCGCCGTCAGCAGCGAGTTCACGCTGATATTGCGGCGGGTCTGCGAATTCGTCTTCTGCGGCCGGAACAGGAAATCGTCGAAGGTCCTGCCGGTCCAGAAAGCCGCCTCGTCCGGCGCGGCAGCGAAGGCGCCGTCCATGTTTTGCCACCTGCTCGTTGCCATGTTTCAGTCTCGGGTTATGCTGCGGTTGGACTCGGGAATATAGCCGATCTGGCAATCGAGCTACAGTCACGCGGCCGGCGCGGCGATCGATAGCCATTGTTCTTTCTCGACATCGATCCGGGAAAGAATACTTGCGTAAAACTCGCGATACAGCTGAGAAAAACTTGCTCACGCCGCACCTCACCAAGCATAGCGATGATGTAAACCCCCTACTCTCGGCAACATCACGATCCTTACGCCGCTGGAAGGTCGAAAAGCGACCGCCCTACCCCTTGGCGCGTCGTTGTCGAGCCCCAAGCCGACGCGGGTTGGTTAGGGCGCGCGGATGTCGAGCGTCAAGATGGTGAAGTTCGCCTTTATTGCGAAAAAAACAAAAATTGGAGACCTGCAGCTTTAGCAGTTCCCCGCAGCCGCTTGATTGACAATTCGCCAGGGACAGCCTGAGTCCCGGGTTGCCATTTCGAATCTGCTTATAATTATACCTGCACGAGTCTTTTTAGGATGTTAGTCACTCCGGGACCGTCTTCTATGTACTCTATCTCCCCGATTGGAACCAATTTACCATCGACAATTCCTTTGCTCGAAACAATGGGCGTGTATCCGTCTATGCCTGCGTAGAAGGCAACCTTTCCCGGGGGTTGTGTATTTAGCCTCAGGTGGACTTGATCGCGGATAATCTGACCCGGTATCCACTCCGATGTGGGATAGAGCCAATCTCCTGGGATGTGATGATAGTCCTCGGCAATTTCCTTTCCTTCTTTTCCTTTCCCATGCCACTCCAGATGAACATACAGGGAATCGAATATCTCTTTGTCTGTTTTGAAAAACAGGGTTAGAAGGATATTGTTTTTTCCTTTCGGTACTAAAGGGGGTTCGAATTTGACTCCCACGATCTGCAGACCGTTGCTGAAATGGACATCGACAGGTACGACATCCTCGGGTAGTGCATTCAGGATATGGAAAAGGGGGGCAGTCCTGACGGATTTTCTCCTGGATCGCACCAACGGCAAGTAATCCTCGGCAGGTTTGTGAGGTGTACTGCGCGGGGTACATTTAACCACAGCGACGCCATCACGCAGTTCTACGGCAGTGTTGAGTTTTTCGGAGAGTTTCTTGAATTTTCGGAGAATTGTTTTCCTTAGTCGCCGACTGGCCAGGTTCGTGCTGTTTTGTGTCAAATGCAAAGGATAGGCAATCACATCCACTACGCCGTTCTTGGTGAACAACAGTTGAAACAAGAGCCCTCTGTTGGATTGACTTTCGTCGTTTGTCCAATAGGCTACGAGATTCCCAGCGTCGTACAGCACCGGTTTTCCGTCGATGACCTCGGCCCCGTGAAATCGGTGCGCAGAGTGGCCCAGGATGCCGTCGTACCCGGCCTTGATGAGTCTCGCCGCGAATTGTCTAATTGCCGGGCGAGTTTCTGATGTCCAACCCTCTCCCCAGTGCGGAGAAAAAAAGACCAGGTGAGCGTGTTTTTTCACTCTCGTAAGGATTTTCTCCAGCGTAGTGAAAGCTGCTTCGTCGATGGGGTCGCCACGTCCATTCAGGTGAAATGTGCCGGGGCAACTCCAAGCTGCAGAGTAAAAGCTGGTGTAGGACATGTTTGCCGCCACTACAGCGACGACGATGTCTTTGACTTTGAAGTACGCCGGACGTTCGGCATCCTCCCAGTCATGGCCTCCGCCGATGTACTTGATATTTGCGACAGATAGCCGATCGAGCATCTCGATGAACGCTTCTCGGCCGAAGTCGAGCACGTGGTTGTTTCCTACGGTTACCACGTCGATCCCCGCGTCCGCGAGGGCGAGCAATATATCGGGGTGTGTCCTAAACAGGTGCGGGTTTCGTTCGCCTTTGTAGCCGTGACGTCCCCCCTTGGCGATAACGCCCTCTGCATTGACGAGGGCAATATCCGCGCGGCGAAAGATTGGCGCGATGTCACCCAATACCGCATCCCGCGTTGCTTTCGAATAGACCGATTCGTTAAGCTTGTTTCCGAGCAGGAAATCTCCACCGTAAACCAGATCGCATACGTTTCCTGACGGTTTTACGTACCCCATGCTCGTCCAGCAATTGCGTTGTCTGTGGGTCGGAGGAATTCGATGTGCGCTTGGGAACAGCTTACCAGGCTCTGTGCCACTGCTCAAAAGGAGAAGATGCTGTCCTGGTCCAGCGAAAGTCTATGTCCGTCTTTCGCCCGGCGAAGTCGACAGATCGACGACGATCTGCCGTTCCGACCGCTTGCCGCAGCTCGGCGAGCCCCACCTCAATGCTCACCCTTTATCAGGTGGCTGCGCGACCCAACGAAACGAATCGCCCCTTAAGCAGCGGGCGGCGTTGACGATTCGCCGCGCGGAACCAGATGACGAGCGCGGCGCAGCACATCTTCCAGTTGGTCTGCGGGCAATGGCTCGGCAAACAGAAAACCCTGTAATTCGTCGCATTGGTTGTCGAGCAGGAAGTTCTGCTGCAGCTCGGTTTCGACGCCCTCGGCCACCACTTCCAGGTTCAATCGATGGGCCATGGCAATGATCGCCAGGGTGATGTCGGTGCTTTCACGCTCCTGTTCGATCTCGGCGATGAAGGAACGATCGATCTTGATCCGATCGAGCGGGAAGCGTTTCAGATAGCTCAGTGAAGAATAGCCAGTACCGAAATCATCGACCGAGATCCGCACGCCCATCTGTTTGAGTGCCGACAGGGTGTCCAAGGTGGTGTGGACATCCTCGATCAGGATGCCCTCGGTGAGTTCGAGTTCCAGCCGGTCGGCGCTTATCCCGGTGCGTTGCAACGTTTGACGCACCGTCTCCACCAGTCCCGGGCGGGCGAACTGCACTGCGGACAGGTTCACTGCCATGCGCAGGTCCGGCAGTCCCTTCTGCTGCCACTGTTGCGCCTGTCGACAGGCCTGGTCCAGCACCCAGGCACCGAGCCGGACAATCAGGCCGGTGTGCTCGGCGATCGGGATGAACCGGGTGGGCACGACGGCGCCGTGTCGTGGACTGCGCCAGCGCAGCAGTGCCTCAACCCCGACCACGAGGCCGCTGCCGGCGGAGATCTGCGGTTGGTAGTGGATCTCCAGTTCGCCGCGCTCCAGCGCGCCCTGCAAGGCCAGCTCGAGTTCCGAGCGGTTGACGACTCGGGCGCGCAGCTCTTCCGAATAGAAAACAAGCTCTTGTATGTCTCGCTCCCGGGCATGATGCATGGCCGCAATGGCGTTCTGCAGCAGCGTGTCGGCATCCTTGCCATCGGCTGGGAACAGCGTGGCGCCGAGGTGGGCGGACAGGATCACCGGATCCGGTTCGGTTTCGAACGGTTTTCGTAGCGTCCGTTCGATCCGCCCTGCCAGTTCCTGTAGCGGGTGCTGGTTGTCCAGACCGGACATCATGATGCCAAACTCGTTGCTGTCCAGGCGCACCACCAGATCGTCCTGGCGTACCACCTGATGCAAACGGTCTGCCGCCTCGCCCAACAGTCGATCGCCGGCGGCGATTCCGAAGCGGTCGTAAACCGTCTTGAAGCGTTTCAGGTTCAGTACCAGCAGCCCGAGCATCTTACCTTCACTCAGGACCCGAGGCAGTCCGGTCTGCAGTTCCTTGCGCAACCGCTCCCGGTTGGGCAGGCCGGTCAGGCTATCAATCGTGGTTGCCTGCCAGTCATCGCGAGCGCGGCTGGTGACCTCTTCAACGGTGGATTGCAGGCGCAACCAGCTCATCAAGGGGTAGGCGATCGCCAAGGTGACGAGGACGGCGCTGGGAGCGAACCACAGGCCTGGACCATACAACAAGGTGCCCGCGACCAGCAGCGTCAGCACCGCCGCACCGCCCAGCAGTAACAGCACCCGGCGATTGCCGAGGCCGATGAGCAGCAACAGCGGCACGGCTACCAGCACCATCGTCATCAGGTTACTCGACCAAGGCCGCAGTTCGGTGACCACGTGACCGCGCAGCAGCCCGGCCAACGCATTGGCGTTCAGTTCAACGCCCGGCATGCGGCTATGGGCCTGGGCCATCGGCGTTGCCAGCGAATCGCCCAAACCGGCGGCCGTGGCGCCTACCAGCACATAGCGCTCACGCAGTTGTTCGGGGTCGATCCGCCCGTTCAGCACATCGACATAGGATAGCTGGCGAATACGCCCTTCACGTCCGATGTAGGGCATTAGAACAGGCTGTTGCCGTACCCAGCGCCCCGTTTTCTCCTGGACCTGGTCGACCTTGCGCAGGCGGTTTGACGGTCCGGCGCCGACCTTGTGCGTGGCCAACGCCAAAGCCGGCCAGTGCGGCGCATCGAGGCCGGCGTACAGGTAGATCCGACGACATAGGCCGTCGCGATCGATCTCGAAATCGACATGCCCTAGCCCCGCAGCACTGTCGGCAAGTATCGGCAACGGCAGAGTCTCGCCCAGATGCCGCGCGCCGGCTATCTGTTCCGGTGCGACCGCCAGCAGCACTTTGCCATTGCGCTTCATTGCCTCGGCCAAAGCCCCATCGGCGCCCGCATCGTGTCGCTCGGGCTCGCTCAACAGGATATCCAGCGCGATCGCTCGCGCCCCCGCCTCCGTCAGTCGATCGATCAGCCGGGCATGGACCTGCCGCGACCACGGCCAGCGCCCGAGCTGCTGCAGGCTGCGCTCGTCGATGGCGATAATGACCACTTCCGCGGGAGCCGCTTGCCGTTGCTGGATGAGCATTAGATCGTAGATCAACAGGTCGACGCGCTCCAGCCAGCCGCTGCGTAGCAGCCCGAGCGCGACGGTCACCAGCACGACGGCGAGCAGCAGCGCAAGCGAAGGGCGAAGCGTCGGCGATTGCAGCGTCGAGCGCATCTACAGGAGCAGTAGCAGCAGGCCCGGTACCACTACCATCCACCAGCTGTTGTCCACGGGCGGGTCGAGCCGCTGGGTGTTGCCCCAAGGACCCAGGTAGCCATCCGGCTCGATCACGCGGATGCGCAGATAACGGACTTGACCGGGCGTCGGCTGCAGCGCCAATCGCGATTCATCCAGCTGGGTGTCCACCAGTAGGGTCTGGAAACCGGCGTCTTCGGCGACTTGTACGTGGAAACTTTGCCCGCCCTGGCCCGCTGGCCAGCTGGCGACCAGGGCATCCTCGTGCTCGCCGAGTTCAGGTTGAATCTCCTCCGGGATCGGTTTGAGGTCGAAGCGGCGGATCGGTCCGAAGGGTCCCTGGTGGCCGCTCGCATCTATACTGGCGATCCGCCAGAAAAACTCGCCGGGAGTGTCGCTATCATCCGGTTGGAGCTTGGTATCCGCCAGGTCATCGCGATCGATCAGGGGCGCGGCGAATCCGGCATCGCCGGACAGCTGCAGCCGGTAGTTTGCTGCCTCGGTCGAGGCGGTCCAACGCAGCTCCGGCATACCGCCGCGCAACACTGCGGCCTCTTGCGGAGCGGTAGGTACGGGCGGTTGTGGGTGGGTATCCAGTCGAATGGGCGCAACGGCATCGATTCCCTCAATGCCATCGGCGTCGATGGCGCGCACCTGCAGAAAGTACGACCCGTCGGGCAATTCGGGTAAGGCGATACGGGCCGAAGGAGCGAGGCGTACCCAGCGGACCAGGGTGAAATCGACCGAATCGCCAATAATGGCACGATAGCGCGTGGCGCCCTCGATCGCTTGCCAGGTCACCGGCCAGTTGCGCTGCTCGATCAGTTGCGGAATTGTATCGAAGCGGGGTGCGGGTAACAGGGGCTTGGGCGGATTTGGTGGACGCTCGGGCCGGGCGGCCACTCCGAATGCCGCGCCAACCCGTCGTGTGGTACCGGCGCCCGTGACGCCGACGCCGCCGTCGAGTACCTCGACCGTTGAAGTATCGCGTTTGGTCGAATGCGCGGCGCGAAAGCGGGTGCCGCGCACGGCGCTGATCGCCGCCGGGGTCTCGATCTCGAAGCGGGAACCTGGCCCGGTGGCCTTGTTGGCTCGGGTATCGACCCGGCCCTGCTGTAACCGCAACCGGGTATCGACCATCGCCTGATCACCATAGGCACTGAGGTGATCGAAGTCGACCACGCTGTGTTCGTGAATGGTGATCGAGGAGCCGTCGGCGAAGCGCACGGCGACGCTGGCCTCAGCGCTGGTCGTGATCCGCGTCCCCAGGGTGATTTCAGCGCCCTTGCTCAGGGGTACCGATACCTCGCCGCCGTCGGCGAATGCCTCGGCCCGGCCGCGTATCGCCTCGACCTTCGCCACAGCCGGATGGATCGCCAGCCAGGCCATCGGCACACGCAGTTTTGAACCTGACCGCAAGCGTTTCGGGTTCTGAATCTGGTTGAGCTGCTGGAGCCGTCGCCAATACCCAGCGTGCTTGAGATGTTGGGCGCTCAGGTTCCACAGGTTGTCGCCATCGACTACGGTGTAGATCCAGTCGCGCGCATGAGCGGGCTGGCAGAGCGCCAGCAGCAACGTTACCAGGCCACAGCGACACATTATTGTAAAGCCCATAGAAATCCTTTTCGGCTGCGCGAATCGATAAGGATAATTTTCGGCACGAGTATAAGCCGATCGCAAGCCGTTGTCTTGCCGTGTTTTAACCGTGTGGTGCCCGACTGTAAGGTGCCACCTCAGCCAACGGCTCGATCGACAAGACTTGCCCGGAAGTCCAAAACTTTCGTTCATTCGTGAGTGCAGATCTTGACCAAATGACCTGGCACGCGTGCGGTCGCGGTCCGCGGTAAGGCGCGCGACGAGGGCACCAACAAACCGGTAGATTACGCCCATCGAGTCGGGACGCAAGATCGAATAACCGAGATACTACCAAGACGGGCGGTTGACAGTAGCGGCCTCGGAGACTGTTGAGTTAGGCGCGATAGCGCCTAACCCAACAAATACTCATCTACGGTTAAGTGTCATCGCAGTCAGGATGACCTCTTACATGACACTCAGTTTGCGCAGCGTTTCCATGGTCAATTGACCCACCGCCAATCCGTTCGCTTCCTGAAAAGATTTGACCGCGCTCATGGTTTGGCTACCGATCACACCGTCCATCGGACCGGGATTGTAACCGGCATTCGCCAGCGCCTGCTGAATCCTTTCGATGACGCCGGGGGTCGTATTGGTCTCGCACAGGATAGGACGCCATTCGAGTTGACCTTCTGCAACCAGTTCGCGGTCGGTGACTTCCTGGTACTCGGCGGGAATCTCGATGCGACGCTCTTTGGGCGGCTCGACCATTTTGCGGACCTTGACGGTCTTATATTCGGCCGGAATATCGACCGTAGCGGTCTTGGCGGGCTCGACGACGACGCGCTTCTTCACCGTACTGTATTCCGCCGGCAACTCGACTTTCTCGACCCTGGCCGGTGTAACCAATACGCGTTTGGTGACCGTCCTGTATTCCGGCGGGACTTCTACCAGGCACATGATTTCACCGGTGGCGTCGTCGATGCGTTCGATCGGTCCACGGCCCTTTTTCCAGGTTGTATAACCTTCGCGCACCAGAACCCGCTCGGTCTGGTTTTCGTACACCGCAGGCACTTCTTTGAGTACGGTGGATGCCTCTTTGACCAATACGTCTTCGGTAACCCAGTCGTAGGTAGCTGGAATGACCTTCAGTTCCGTAGTCGCTTCCTTGACCAGTACCTGTTGTTCGACATAGTCGTATTTGGCGGGGTCGGTCTCGACGCGTTCGCTTGCCTCACTCTTGAGCACGGTTTTGGAAACCGGCTTGTACTTCGGGGGAACGAATACGCGTGCATAGCACTCGCCGGTCTTGGCCTGTGGCGGGAGCAGATCGGCGCCTCGGTCGGAACCCACGCTGAGGCGGCCTTCGTATTCACGCAGCTGGGCATCGCGCGAGGACAGGTCGGACTCCAAACGGCTGAGCGACTCCTTGAGCGAGACGTTTTCATCCTTCAGTTGATTGACGATATCGCCGTCTGCCGTAGGGTCGAGCTTAGTTGTGGAGCAACCGCTGACGGCGATCGCGACCGCGCCAACGAGTAAGGGAAGGGTGAATCTAGTAGGCATAGCTTGTGCACTCCGAGATGATTGTCATTGTTGCGAACCGTGAATCTGTCGGTTGATCCCGACAGCCGGGTATGCGCTGAATCGATCCGCCGAGTCGTCGACGATGCCGTTTTCTATCGATTGAGTCGTTGAATGTTAGGGGGTTATTCGACCCTTGACTTCATTCGCATACGCAACGTGATTCTTTCGCCGCTACGGGAATTGGCCCGTATGTTTATTGCTAGGCATGAGCCGTGCCAGCTTTGATCACTTGAAACGGGTCAATTGCTAGCGGCCGGATCGAATCCTGCTTAGCCGGGCGACGGTAGAGCAGTTTGCTACCGTCCGTGAGCAATTACTGCCGTCCTCTCGCGGTGCGTGACCGGGAAGCATACGCCAGGTTTGCTACCAAGCGGCATCCCGTCGTTGCTGGATGTGTGTCTCTAACTAATTGAATTAACGATATGATTAGTCTGTTGGTGCGGTTGCCGGATTGGCGCCGCGCCGGTCTGGCGACCAAGCGGTGTTGCTATGAAACGCACGCGTAGCCTGGTATCCCACGGCTGACGAGCATGGCGCCGTCGGTGAAGCGCGACGCACGACCGCCTAGGGGCAGTAATTCGATTCCTACACCGTAGACTGTCGTGTTGGAGCGACAATCGAAGATCATTGATCGGTCAGAACAAGTTTCGATACGGGTAATTCCACCTGCCGCGTTGTCGTGCGAAATCTGCTCCACGGGCCTGAGTCAGACAGTTCAGCACGACCTGGTTTTGCCGTGCCGTTTTTTCTTCAGCACTCTTCCCACTCGCCGTCGGCGTCGAAGCGCGGTTGCTGCGCTTGGCCCGCGGACATGGACAACCACCCGGCCGGCTGCGCGGCCTCGTCCATCGAGGTCACAGCCTGATTGATCTGATCGATACCGGCCGACGGTTCGGCGCTGGCGGCGGTTATCTCGGCGATGATGTCGGCCACCCGCTTGACCCCGCCGATTACCTCCTCGAGTGTGTCTCCCGATTCGTTGACCAGCCTGGAACCGCTTTGCACCTTTTGACTGGAGTCGATGATCAACTCCTCGATCGCCTTTGCGGCCTGGGTGGAACGCGACACCAGGTTGCGCACCTCGTTGGCCACCACGGCGAAGCCGCGCCCTTGGTCGCCGGCCCGTGCCGCTTCTACCGAAGCGTTCAACGCCAACAGATTGGTCTGGAAGGCGATCTCGTCGATGACGCCCAGTATTTCGGCGATTCGGTGCGACGAGGTGTCGATCTCCGCTGTCGCCTCGACGGCGCGACCGACAACCGCCCCGCCCTGCTGCGCCAACTGACGCGCCGCGGTGGGGATCTGGTTGGCCTGTTGCGCATTGTCCGCGTTGTTGCGCACGGTAGAAGTCAGCTGCTGCATACTGGCCGCGGCTGCCTCCAGGCTCGCGGCGTTTTGCTCGGCGCGCTGGCACAAATTGGCATTGCCGGATGAGATCCCGCCCGCCGCGTTGGCAATGACGTCGGACGATCCGCACAACTCGAGGTTGATTTCTTCCAGCCTGGCGATCGTGCTGTTGATACTTTGTTCGACCTGGCCGTAGGTGCCCTGGTAGGCGCGTGAGACGGGGCGGGTCAAATCACCGTGCGCAACGCTGTCCATGACGTCGGCAATATCGTTGAATGCGGATTCGACCACGCCGATCAAACGGTCAATGCCGTAGCCAAGTTCACGAAAGAAGCCCTGCTTGTCATCGACGCCGTCTATGTCTTTTTCGACCGCTACTTCAGCGGAACGCTGGTGAAAACCATCGATGCTCGCGCCCCTCGGTTTGCCGGTATCGAAGTCCGGCAACTCGTTGCGCATATCGGCTTCGGCGTTGTCGAACCGCTCCTGCAAGGTATTGTCCAGGTGAACAATATTGCGCTCCGTGTCGGCCATCAGCACGCAACTCGAAACGTTATCGAGCGCGTTCCTGATGCGGGTGTGCTCAGCGGCCCGCACACGTTCCTGAACAAGACGCTGACAGTCGCGTTCCTTTAACAACGGCTCTCCTCCAACCATTCGATTCGCCGGGCGCCGCGTCCGGGTACGGATAACCGGGGCAACGCACTCCAGCCGCGCCCGCCGTGGCGCGCAGTTCGTGCGCGCAGGCTCGTTGCGGCGATGTCGCAGATTCTTATTCCGGAACTAGCGGCCGCTTTGCGGGAAACTGAACCACCCTCTGAAAATAAACGGAAAGACGAGGCGGCTCGCGGTCTGGGTGGCTGCGTACGCGCCAGGCGACGTGGGAGGCTGTGCGGGTCCGATGGTTCGTTACGAAGAAGTCAGACGCCCGCGGTCTGCGGCTTGCCCGCGGCGACTTCGGGTAAGGGCAACGACAACAACGCGGCCGCCAGCACGATTCCCGCCGACCATCGACGACAGCCCTCAAGGTTGTGCTCCTGGCAGGCCCAGCCGGACAGCACGGTACCCGCCAGACGGCCCATGCGGCCGAAGCCGTCGATACCCACGCGAACTGTCGTTTTCGCCACTCCCGCGTTTCGGTCGAAGACGGATGGAGAGCGCGCAGCGCGGCGTGCCGGCATCGCCGCCATCACGGCGATCTCATTGATGAAAGGCTCGATAACGTTCACGCCCCGAGCCGTCTTCCCGATGACCGTGCTCACCCAGGTCGGGAGCGTGAGTTCACCCCCGCAACGCTCGTCGTATTCGAGTCGTTGCGCAACTGTGGCGCAGCTCGCGACGGCGCGACTGACCCGCCGCTCAGTCCTCGTGGGTGTAATTGCGGACGATGTAACCACCGGACTTCTCGTCGTGTTCGAGCTCCAGCAGTTTGCGCGTCTGGGCCTCCTCCAGCAGCTTGGCGAAGCTGCGAAATCCGTGGTAACTCTCGTTGAAGCCGGGTTTGCGGCGTTTCAGGGCCTGCTTGACCATCGAGCCCCACACCTTTTCCTGCTCGCCGCGTTCCTCGAACAGGTCCTCGACCGTTTCCAGCACCAGATCGAGCGCTTGCTGCTTCTTGTCCTCGTCGGTCGGGATGTGATCCTGACTGGCCTTGGCCGAAGTCTTCTTGGCACTGCGCTTGCGCTTGGCGCGGCGCTGCTGCTCGTCTTCGCGCGCCAGATCGTCGTAAAAAATGAACTCATCGCAGTTGGCTATCAGCAGGTCGGAAGTGGACTGCTTGACGCCCACGCCGATCACGACCTTGTTGTTTTCGCGAAGTTTGCTCACCAGCGGCGAAAAATCCGAGTCGCCGGAGATGATCACGAAGGTATCGACGTGCGATTTGGTGTAGCAGAGATCGAGCGCGTCCACGACCAGACGGATGTCCGCCGAGTTCTTGCCCGACTGGCGCACGTGCGGAATTTCGATCAGTTCGAAGGCCGCTTCGTGCATCGCCGATTTGAAGTCCTTGTACCGCTCCCAGTCGCAGTACGCCTTCTTCACCGCGATGCTGCCCTTGAGCAGCAAGCGCTCGAGGACCTTGCCGATATCGAACGCCGAAAACTTGGCATCGCGCACGCCTAGGGCGACATTCTCGAAATCGCAGAACAGGGCCATACTCTGGGTCTTGGGGGTCGCGCTCATGGAATCCTCGGGTGGCTGGCGAATACCGGCACGCGCGGCGCTTTGCGCTGCCGCTGGCGCACCGGCGGGCCTTATCTTAAAGGCTTCGCCCGTGTCTGAACACACAAAGTAAGACAACCGCTTCATTTCGCACGATAAATCAACCACGCCGCGTGCCGCCTGCCGGGCTCGGGCGGATAATCGATAATTCCTGCACCTCGACCCTTCAGGAGGATGAGGACGGCGCCAGCGAAGCCCATCGGCTTTGTCCGGTGACGTATCCGCAACGCATCCCGCCACGCGCGGTTCCTTCCCGTTCCGCTTTAAAGCTCCTCGAGAATCCCAGGCGCCGGCCGCAAATTACAGTGTTCTCGGCCGAATACATTATTTTCAAGGTTCCTGGAGGGATAAGCGTTGAACGTAAATCATTGCAGCAGGCTATACTTGGCTTTCGCGGTCTTTCTGATCGCTTCCATCGGCACCGCGGACGAGTTGTCGTGGACGGGCTGCGGCATCACCAAGAAGGCCTTCATGACGGAACTGGCGGCCGCTTACGAGGCAAAGGCCGGCACCAAGCTCAAGCTTACCGGCGGCGGCGCCACCAAGGGCATACGCTCGGCGTCCGCCGGCAACTCGGACCTGGGCGGCACTTGCCGCCACTGGCTGAAGGATGTGGATGGCGACCTCCATCCCCAGGAGCGGGATGCCGAATTGGTACAGGTCGCATGGGATGCGCTGGTGGTGATCGTTCATCCGGACAATCCGGTCACCGATATCTCGCTGAAGAATCTCAAGCGGGTTTACGACGGCGAACTGACCAACTGGAGCGAACTTGGCGGTGACGACCGGCCGATCGGACTGATTACCCGCGAAGGCACGACCAGCGGTGTCGGCCACATGTTCCGGCAAATCGTTTTTTCGGACCCCGACTACACCTTCAAGGCCCGTGCGCTCAAGGTGAAGAGCACCAAGCCACTCGAAAAGAAGGTGGAGAAAGTCAAGACGGCGCTCGCCGTCGACGGCATCAGCTCAGCGCAGAAACGCCGGGTCAAGTTCCTGTCCCTCGACGGCGTCACGCCCAGCAAGGAGAACATCGCCTCCGGAAAGTACCCGCTCTACCGACCCCTGTACCTGGCGTACAACAAAAACCAAGTCTCCGCACAAACGCAGAAATTCATCGCGTTTGCGCTGAGCGCGGAGGGCCAGGCGATCATTTCCAGACAGGGCACGGTGAACCTCGCGGAAGGCGACGCACTGAAGCCGGTTGCTGGCTCAGTCATTTCCGCGGCGCGTCCCTAGCATCATCGTCGTGTACGGCGGCGGCTGCCATCGTCAACGGCGGCCGCCGCGCTTGGTACCTCGAGGTAGGTCTTCATGAGAATGACAATCGGAAACAAGATTCTTCTGGCCGTTGGCGCCTTGATTTTCACGATTCTGGGTCTTCAAACACTGGTCTCCATTACTCTGGTCAGCGACGAGCTGGAACAGGGCGTAACCGCCAGCATAGAGGCTCAGGCCGCGTCGGCGGCCGATACACTCAATGACCTGGTGCAGAGCACCGCAGCGGACATGACGATCATCGGCGCGCACAAGGCCATCGAAAACTACTTGACCTTTCGCGTCTTCGGTGACGATGAAGGTATGACCGACAACGTATCCGAGCTGGAACTGTTTCTGGCCCGTGTCTACAGGGCAAAGCCCCAATATACGCGCATGGTGTTCGTCGACCGCGATGGTGTTGCCTTGGATGTTGCACAGGGTGTACGAACCGAGGAACACGACAGCTTCGACTATACGACCGCCTTTGCCCGCATTGAAAAGGCGCTGCAAAACGGGCAACCGGGCGTCTTCCACTCGACGCTGCAGAATACCGGCACGTTAACCATGAACTCGGTCGCCGGCATCGTCATAGAGGACAAGGTCGAGGGGTTGATCCACCTGCGCCAGCCTGTCGCGAACCGCCTGATATCGCTGTTTTCGTCGATCGGCAAGAATGGGTTTTCCGTCGTCGTCAGCCAGAACCACGACGCTATCGTCGCCAGGTCGGACGATATTTCCGACGCCGAGGCCGCCGCACTGATCAGCGACACGTCGTTGGGCTGGGTAGCCGTGGGCAAACAGGTTCCTGCGCTGAACTGGAACCTGACCGTGGGGACGGAAGAGTCAAAAGCCTTAGCGGTGGTGACCGACATGAAGCTGACTTCGTTGGTCATTTTCGTCGTTGCGCTTGGCGTTGCAGCCTTAGTTCTGCTCGTTGTCGTGCGCACCATCACCCGACCGCTCAAGAGAATCATCGAAGCACTGGAGGGTATCGCCGCAGACGAAGGCGATCTTACGCAGCGCCTCGAAGGCAACGGCGCCGCAGAAGTGGCGCTGTTGGCGCACGGATTCAATCAGTTTGTTGAAAAGGTCAGGCGACTGGTCGTCCAGGTGGCGGCATCGATGGACCAGTTCTCGGCAGCCATGCACAACACCACCGCCATCGCAGAGCAAACCAGTCGCGACAACCTGCAGCAGCAGACGGAGACCGACCAGGTGGCAACGGCGGTCAACGAGATCTCCGTCGCTATCCAGGATGTGGCGAAAAACGCCGCTTACGCCGCGGAAACGGCAAATCAGGCAGATACCGAAGCCCGCAGCAGCAAGACGGTGGTCGAGCAATCGCTGGCGGCCGTCGAAGCGCTGGCAGCCAAGGTCAATTCGGCGGTTGGAACGGTCCATGAACTATCCGTGGACAGTGAAGACGTGGGCAAAGTCCTCGAGGTCATCCAGAGCATTGCCGAGCAGACCAACCTGCTCGCTTTGAACGCGGCCATCGAAGCCGCGCGGGCCGGTGAACAGGGCCGCGGTTTCGCCGTAGTGGCGGACGAGGTCCGCACCCTGGCCAGCCGGACCCAGGCGTCCACCGGCGAGATTCGCGACATCATAGAACGTCTGCAGTCCGGCGCCAGGAACGCCGCAACCGCGATGCAGGAAGGTAAAGAGGCCGCGGACCGGAATGTCGAACAGGCGATCGTCGCGGAAACGGCGCTGGACAACATCGCCGAGGCGGTCGCCAGAATCAAGGATCTGAGTATCCAGATCGCCACTGCGACCGAAGAGCAGACCGCCGTCACCGAAGAGATCAATCGCAGCGTCGTCAATATCAACGAACTCGGCAAGCAAACGGCGGCGGGCGCTCAGGACACGGCTGCATCGAGCGAGGAACTCACACAGATTGCGGATCGGATACAACAACTGCTCGGCAATTTCAAAGTGTAAATGTTGCACCAGTATCCGGGATGATCGCGCCGGCCAGGTGCGTTTGGACGCCGCCCTGGCGGGAAAACCATAGCCTTAGGTACAAAAGGCAAGTCCCGGCGCGCCTGGACCGGCGAGGGCCCGGATAGATCGGGGACGGGGGACAAACTGCACCTTCGAGAATGCGCCCCGCACAGGACTTGCGCCGCATGCCTGCCGATTCATTCGCGCCCGTCCCCGATCGGCTGGTGCAACATGCAGGTTAGGCAGGCTAAAACTCCCGCGACAATTGCGCGGCGAACCGGTTGCAACGATGCAACAAGACGTTTTCGTCGGTCCGCGCGGCACCCCTTTGTACCGACCGCGCAGATATTACAGCGATAAGCTGACATTGCCCGGCGATGTCCATCGACAGGGGTTTGCGCCGGGCGCAGCGGAAGACATGGCCGAAGTCGCCGCGACCCATCGAGCCGGCGAAACCGCACCGGCGGCGCAGTGCTCGGCCGGCTGCCTGGTTACCCGTGAGTTTCTGCCGATCGACTCCGACGTCGAAGAGTTCAAGCACTACGCGCCCGGTATCGGCAATATCCTGGTGGTGGACGTCGCCACCGGCGACCGCGAGGAGTTGGTGGAAGTTATCTTTCCGTGAACCCTGCAGCTAACCTGCATGGTGCAACATGCAGGCTTACGCACATGTCTGCTGTAGGCGCCGGATACGGTCTCAATCAAGACTCACTCGGCGGGCGGTCCGGGCGCCCGGTCGCGGTCCCCGCCGCCGGCTCACGCACCGGGTCGGCGGCGTGCTTGCCCTGCTCGTCGAACATGGCCTC
>CBDUNM010000043.1:0-32266 GCA_965368585.1 uncultured Chromatiales bacterium
GGGCTCGAAATGGATATCGGACGTGCCCGAGTTGATGGCGTCCAGCAGGATATTGTTGACGTAGCGCACCACCGGTGCGTCGTCCACGTCGAGCGTGTTCTCCCGATCGGCGGCGTCGTCGCCGCCGATGTCGAGGTTTTCTAGATCATCGTCGGACAAATCGCCCATGGTGGCGTCTTGGGCCGCGAGCGCCGCTTCCAGCGCCCGGTTTAATTTGTCCTCCTCGACCAGGATCGCGTCGGTGGCGAGCCCGGTATGAAACTTTATTTCGTCGAGTCCCTGGTGGTTGGTGGGATCGGATACGGCCAGAAACAGGCGGTTACCGCGGTGCTGGATCGGTAGCGCGTGATTCGAGCGAACAAGCTTTTCTTCGACCAGGCCGATCGGCGGATCGCTGAGATCGATGGCGTTCAGGTCCAACAGGGGTATGCCGAATTCCTCGGACGCGGCTATCGCGATCTTGATCGGAGAAGCCAAGCCTTCGGCGACCAGGTGCGCGACAAAGCTCTTACCGGCCTTGGCTGCGTTGTCGGAGGCCAAGCTGGCCACATCCTCCGTGACGACCCCTTCGCGGATCAGACAGCGGGCCAGTCCTCCGGGCGTCGTTTTCGGGTTCAAGGTAGCCATGCGATGCTTGCTCGACGTTGCTTATTCGGGAGTCGTTTCTTTCCGGATTATATCGAGCCGCCGATCGAATTACTTGCTCGATGTCACACGACTAGTCTGACTACATTTGCTACCGCTTTATCAGGGGCACGCGGTCGTCGATGCCCCCGAGGTGCTGTCGTCGCAGCAATCGTTCATTCGGTTTTGGCAAAGCACCCACCTTCCGGAACCGGCCGAGCCGATCTCGGCCAACACGTCATAGCTGTTGGTGGTGGCCGTCACCGTGTAGACGTAGTTGTCGCCGTCGCCGTCGGGCGACCATCCGAGCGCGGCGACCTTGGCCTCGGGGTCGTAGGAATCCGCGCCGTCCACGCGATAGGTGGCGTTGTCCAGGCGAAAGTCCTCCAGCGAAATGCGCAAACTACCCATATTGGCCCGGGCCGCGCCGTACCGCGCCTCGCGCGTGTAGCCGTTGTAGGCCGGAATCGCGATCAAGGCCAGTACGCTCAGAATGGCGACCGCGATCATCAGCTCGATGAGCGAGAAGCCTTGGGCGGATTGTTCGTGACGGTGAATAATCATGTTTGACAGTGGTTCCGTTCAGGTGGGCCGGCACAAGGCGCGACCCACCTGGCCAGTACCGGCTTTTAGATCTCGGCCGGACGGATGTTGACCGTAGCTTCGGTGATATCTCCGTAGGCAGGGCGGGTAACCAGCACGTTGGTCGTGCCGGTAACGCCGATTCCCACCACGCCGTTGGTGTCGTCTTTCGTGGCGGCGTAACCGTTCGCGGCACCCTGCGGCGCCTTAGCCTTGTTGTCCGGATCGATGACGCTGAGCCATCCCGCCAAGTCGCTCGGCAGTGTGTCGCTGCCGCCGCGTGCCTGAGCGGCAGCGACTTTGGCCGAATGGCTGCGGATTGCCCGCACGGCCGAGTCGTAATGCTCCGTCACTTTGGCCATGCGCGCCTCCCTGATGTAGTTATTGTATGCCGGTATCGCGATGGCCGCGAGAATGGCGATAATGGCTACCACGATCATCAGTTCGATCAGGGTGAAACCGGATTGCGTCTTCTTCATATCAAACTCCTGGTTTTTTCGTCGACGAGTGATTCAGTACTTCAAGCTCAGATTGTTGAATGCGCCAGTTGCCTATCGGGCCGGCGCCGGTTTTTGCCCGCTCACCGCTAAAGCAGATTACGTGCCACTTATGGGTTTTTGCCCACTTAGTGGGGGTTATCGGATGTTGGGAAAGAAAGTTAAGGGCTTGAGGCATCTTTTTTCGCCCCGCTCTGCCGGTCGCCCCGGCAGGGCAGTGCCAGGCGCCATTCAGGGTGACGCTGAACGTCACATCCTGCCCTTGAGGGTCAGAAATTTTCGCTATTCCAGGCCCAGTTTTTCCAAGCGATAGCGCAACGCGCGAAAGCTGATACCCAAGCGCTTCGCCGCAGCCGTGCGGTTCCACTTGGTCGCCGCCAATGCTTCCATGATGGCGTCACGTTCGACCTCGGCGAGGTACGCCTCCAGGTTTTGCTCCGCTTCGCGCTGCCGCGGTGCCTTGTTCGGCGTCGTCTCCTCGATGCCGAGGTCCTGGTGACGAATGACGCCGTCTTCGCACAGGGCGGTTGCTCGCTCGAGGATGTTCTCCAGTTCGCGTACGTTGCCCGCGTAGCGGTGATTGTAGAGTTGCTTCAGCGCTTTGCGGTCTACCCTGGGTTTGACGCGATCGCTGTCGCGCGAGATTCGCTCCAGGATATGATCGATCAACCCCGGGATGTCCTCGCGACGGTCACGCAGGGCGGGCATGGTCAAATCGATCACGTTGATCCGGTAAAACAGATCCTGGCGAAATTCACCCCGCTCGACCAGTTCGGCGAGGTTTTTATGCGTCGCGCTGATGATCCGGACGTTGATCCCGATCTCAGTGGACGTGCCCACCGGGCGTATGGTTTGTTCCTGGATCGCGCGCAGCAGCTTGACCTGCATGGACAGCGGCAGGTCGGCGACTTCGTCGAGAAAAAGGGTGCCGCCGTTGGCCGTTTGGAACAGCCCGGCCTTGTCCCGGGTGGCGCCGGTGAAGCTGCCTTTGACGTGGCCGAATAGTTCACTTTCCATCAAATCCTGCGGGATCGCACCGCAGTTCACCGCCACGAACGGATGGTCCGCGCGAGGCCCCAGTTCGTGGATCAAACGGGCGGCCAACTCCTTGCCGGTTCCGGACTCGCCGCTGATGTACACTGGCGCCTGGCTGCGCGCCATTTTCCCGATCAGGGCGCGCACCGAATTGATCGCCTCCGACTTGCCCAGCAGACGAGCCTCGCTCAGCGTCGGCTCGCTGCGTGTTTCTTCCGGCGCGACGTCGTGCGACACTTTCAGCGCGGTTTCCACCAGTTCCCGCAGTACCGGGAGATCCACCGGTTTGGAAACGAAATCGAATGCGCCGGCCTTCAGCGCCTCGACCGCCGTGGCCATGTTGCCGTGGGCCGTGATGACCGCGACGGGCGTGCCGGTTCTCTTCTTTGCCAGGTAGCGCACCAGATCGATGCCGTCGCCGTCCGGCAGACGCATGTCCGCGAGACAAAGGTCGAACTCGTGGTCCTCCAATAAGGCGTAGGCCTCGGCGAGGCTACCCGCGCTCCGTGTTGCCACACCCATGCGGCTGAGGGTCAGGACGAGCAGTTCGCGGATGTCGGGCTCGTCGTCGAGGATCAGGGCGGTCGGCTTGCTCATCGCGGCAGTTCCCGCGATCTGGGGTCTGGAAAACTGAGACGAAAGCAACTGCCACCCGCAGGCAGCGGCAGATACTCGAGCCGCACCCGGTTGGTCTCGCTCAACTCCCGGGCGACGTACAGCCCGAGACCCGTGCCGTCGTTGCGGGTGGTAAAGAACGGCTCGAACAGTTTGCTGACGTTTTCGGTCGAAATCCCCGGGCCGTTGTCCATGAAATCGAGTACCGGTCCGCCTGATTTTCTCGTGATGCCGGCGAACACACCGATTTTCAACGCGTCGATCCGGCCGCCGAAGTGTTTGATTGCGTTGTCGAACAGGATCGCGATGATTTGCCGCATCTGGCCGGGGTCTACATAGACGGTGGTGGCCTCCGGGTCGACGGCGAGTTGCAGCTGGTCGTCGTCAATGTCGCAATTCCGCGCCAGGTCGAACAGCTCCTTGCGCAGCCACGGACCCAATACCAGCGGTTTGACATGGCCGCGTTCCCGTTTGGAGAGGTTGAGAATATTTTCGACGACCTGGTTCAGTCGCTGTGTATTCTGGTGAATGATTTCGGCCATGCGTCGGTCGGTCTTGGCGATTTCCGGTGATTCGTTCAGCAACTGCGCCGCATGGCTGATGGCGCCCAGCGGATTGCGGATTTCATGGGCAATGCTGGCGGTCAATTGCCCCAGAGACGCCAGTTTAAGTTGCTGGGCGCGCTCCGTCACGGTTGCCATGTCCTCCAGAAAAATCAGAAATCCCTGATCCCCCTGTTCGCCAAGCGACGTGAACGTCGCTTGGAGCTCACGGCCGCCACCGACTGCATGAAACTCTACGCCATCGTGTCCGGGGTCTTTTTGCCAGGCAAGCAGCGATTCGTCGAGCTCGCTAGAGGCGCCGCGCAGGGGACTTCGGCGCACATTGTCGGGCATGCCCAACAAATACCAGGCCGCCTCGTTGATCAGCCGAATCACCTTTTTTTCGTCGACCACGACGACACCGGTCTGCATGTGTTGTATGACGTAGTCGTTCAACTCGGCGAGATTGGCCAGATCGAAACCGCGTTGATGGGCAAGTTGCTCGCTCTCGCTGACTCTTCGCGATAGTTGGTGGGCCAACAGCGCCAACGCGAAAAACGAGGTGCCCAGCAATCCGGCGTGGGTGTACGCGGTTGGTGCGAGCGAGCCGGAAGTCTGCGAGTAAAACTGCTCGGCGAGGACCCCTAGCGTCGCGAGCGCGGCAAACAGCAACGCCGTTTTGCCGGCCAGCGAAAGACTCGCCAGTGCGATGGAGATGGCCAACAGGGTGCCGAGGCCGGAGGGCACGCCGCCGCTCGCGTGCATCATACATACGATGGAGACGATATCGACGAGGATAGCAAAATAGCATTGGCCTGCGCGGTTCAGTTGGCCGAGGTAGTCGACTGAAAGGGAAAAAAGCGCTAGGGTCAGGTACACTGGCGCGACGGTGACGTAGAGTCTGGGCGCGTAGGACCCCAGGTTGGAAGGGCCGGCATCGCCCATGTACAGCGCGAACAACAGCGTGGCCAGCAATACGCGATAGATCAGATAGCTGCGAAACGTGGCTTTGGTGTGTTCGGTGCTTGGGACCTCGCGGTTCAGTGTCTCTCCGAGGGTCATTCAGGGTCCTTCCTCGGTCCAAGGTCGCGGTGCTCGCGGTTACAGTAACCCAGTTCGTTCGCGTCGTAGTAGGCCTCGTCGCGCGGTACGTGTAACCCGCAGCGTACGCATCTGACCATCTGGGCGACCTGTTCGGGCGGCGCTTGTTTTACGGATGTGATTTGACGCCAACTGCGTCGAATCAACCACGCGACGCCGATGATCGCCAGGAAAACAATCAGTGTACGAATACCCATGGTGCTGACTTGCCTCTGCGGTGATTGGCTGCGTACCGGTCCGGTAAAGAGAATACCATTGCGCGTGAACGCGGGGGGCACGCCCGGCGGCGGCGCCGGTCCCGATGCGGTAACCGCTACGCGGTCAATAGCCCAGCGGGGCCCCGTTTTGATTCGCGGGGGTTGATTGGGTAAGGTTTTACGGCAGCGGATCGATCTGCGAGGCGTCAACGAGGGCGTGTTCTGTCCGTACCTGGAGTCGGGACAGTCGCTGCGCGCAGATCGTGTCGCGACGAGGCCATCAGTTTGGAGCTAATTCCGGCGTGACATTGAGAATCTATCTGGCCCAACTGGATTTCCTGGTGGGCGATATCGAAGGCAACGCCGCCCGCGTTATAGCGGTCGCTCTCGAGGCCAGGGACCAACATCGCGCGGACTTGGTGCTGTTTCCGGAATTGACCCTGACCGGCTACCCGCCGGAAGACTTGTTGTTGCGGCCGGCGTTGGATCGACGCGTGGATGGGGCGCTGAACACGATCAGAAAGGCAGTTTACGGCATCGATGTCCTGCTGGGGTATCCGGCAGTGCGCACTGGCCGCCGCGTCAACGCAGCGGGTTTGATCAGGCAAGGCGCAGTGGCGGCGGAGTACCACAAAGCCCTGCTACCCAACTACAGTGTATTCGACGAAAAGCGGTACTTCGAACCTGGGGGTGAGGCTTGTGTGTTTGCCCTGAAAGGAGTCCGTATCGGCATCACGATCTGCGAGGATATCTGGTACGCGGAACCTGCGGCGCGTGCGCAAGCCGCGGGTGCGCAGATCCTGCTCAATCTGAACGCATCGCCTTTCCATACCGGGAAGGCGCCCGAACGCGAACAGTTGGTGGCGAAGCGGGCGCGCGAAACCGGTTTACCGGTGGTCTACGTCAATCTTGTCGGAGGCCAGGACGAACTGGTGTTCGACGGGGGGTCCTTTGTCGTGGACGGAGCGGGACAGCTGACTGGCCGTGCGCCATTCTTCGAAGAAACCGGCATGCTCGCCGAGTTTCCTCTGCGGGACCGGCCGGTGCCGATGTGCGGCCCAATCACCTCACCCGCCGAGGAACTGCAGGCCATCTACCAGGCACTGGTTCTCGGAGTGCGCGACTACGTGAGGAAAAACGGCTTCCAGGGTGCCGTACTGGGACTGTCGGGCGGAATCGATTCGGCCTTGACGCTCGCGGTTGCGGTCGAGGCGCTCGGTGCGCCTGCGGTAGAGGTGGTGATGATGCCGTCCCGGTATACCGCCGACATGAGCAACGACGACGCGATTACGCAGGCCAGGATTTTAGGCGTCAAATATCGCAGTATTCCGATCGAGCCGGCGTTCAACGCCTTTCTCGGTATGTTGGCGGACGAGTTCAAGGGGCTTCCGATGGATGTGACCGAAGAAAACATCCAGGCGCGTTGTCGCGGTATCATTCTCATGGCGATCAGCAACAAATCCGGCCGCATGTTGCTGACCACCGGCAATAAAAGCGAAATGTCCGTCGGCTACGCCACTCTGTATGGCGACATGGCCGGCGGCTTCGCGCCGCTCAAAGACGTGCCGAAGACGCTGGTCTTCCGGCTGGCGCGGTGGTGCAACCGATCGGGCGAAGTGATCCCGCAGCGGGTCATCGATCGCCCGCCGTCGGCGGAGCTGAGGCCCGAACAAAAGGACACCGATAGTTTGCCGCCCTATGAGATCCTCGACGCCATCCTGGAGCGTTACATCGAACGCGACTTCAGCGCGGAAGAAATTATCGCCGACGGGTTTGACGATAAATTAGTACGGCGCGTGGCCCGCATGGTGGACCGCAACGAATACAAGCGCCGCCAGGCGCCGCCAGGCGTAAAGATCACCCGCCGCGCCTTCGGGCGTGATCGGCGCTACCCAATCACCAGTGGATTTTGATCTAATATCGGATTGACGGTTCTGCGCGGCGCGTTTGGTGTTCGCGGCGCCGCGAACAGACCACAAGAACTGACCTCGGGGAATATGACATGAAAAAGGTTGTTGCTATCATCAAACCCTTCAAGCTGGACGACGTGCGCGAAGCGCTGTCGAGCGTCGGCATCACCGGGATGACTGCGACCGAGGTCAAGGGTTTCGGGCGCCAGAAGGGCCACACCGAGCTGTATCGTGGTGCCGAATACGTGGTCGATTTTCTACCCAAGGTGAAGATCGAGCTCGTCATCAACAGCGATCAACTCGACACTTGCATCGAAGCCATCACCAATGCCGCGCGTACCGGCAAGATCGGCGACGGCAAAATCTTCGTCACGGAGGTCGAAAAGGTGATCCGCATCCGTACCGGTGAGGAAGACGAGGCAGCGATCTGATGCGGGTGGGGAAGCAAGGCTACCGTTCGTCCAGGCCGAAATAGTCCCACAGCTTCTGGCTCAAAGCCTTTTCCTGCAGGTCTCTCGGATCCGGGATCAACGTGCCTTGTCGTTCGTTCAACGCGAGCACACGCTGGGTATCCGCGACCAGAGTTCGCAATTCGAGTTGCTCATAGGCCTCGATCATTATCTCCAGCGCCTCTTTGACAGCGGGCGTGCGCTGATAATTCTCCACCACGTACTTGGCGCGGTTGGCCGCGGCGAGAAACGCGCCCCGGTCCAGATAGTAGCGAGCGACATGAACTTCGTGTCGCGCTAGATTATTGCGGAGATAAATCAATCGCTTGCGTGCATCGTCTGCGTACTCGGTATTGGGCCAGCGGGCCACGACCTGGGCGAAGTCTTTGTACGACTCGACCGCGGCGTCCGGATCGCGCTGCGACGTGTCCGTGGGAACGAAGCGGTCCAGAAAGCCCAGGCTACGGTTGAAATTCACCAGTCCCTTCAAATAAAACGCGTAGGCTGTTGCGGGGTTGTTCGGATAGAGTCGGATAAAGCGTTCCAAAGCGGCTAACGCGGATTCGGGTTCCGAGAAACGATAGTAGGCGTAGGCGGTGTTGAGCTGGCCCTGCATCGCGTATTTGCCGAACGGATAACGCGCCTCGAGCTTTTCGAACAGGCTGATCGCTTCCTCGTAGTCGCCGATATCCAGGGCGACTGACGCCTCTGAAAAAAGCTTCTGGGCCGACCAGTCTCGGGTCTTGTCCTCTTCTTCCGGCAGCAAAGAGCAGCCGCTGATCAATACCACAGCGGTCAACGTCAACCAGACAGTGCGCATCATGGGTGATAATCTCGGTTTTGATGACTTTAGGGTACCGGATTATACCTGGAGATCGCTTGGATGATCAGAACGTCATAGGCGGCGAGCGCCTCCTGCGCGCCGAGGTTGACGCAACGTTGACGGGGCAACGCCTCGATCGGGTGCTGGCGAGGTTGTTCGGCGACTATTCCCGCAGCCGCCTGCAAGCCTGGATCCGACAAGGCCGCGTAACGGTCGACGGCGGCGTCAAACGGCCGCGTGATCGCGTGAGCTTGGGGCAATGTATCGAGTTGCGCGCGACACTGGACGCTCAGGTGCCCGTTCAGCCCCAAGCGATCGGCCTGAGCATCGTCTACGAAGACGATGTCCTGCTGGTGGTCAACAAACCGATGGGCATGGTGGTTCACCCGGCGGCGGGGAATCGCGACGGGACGCTGCAGAATGCCCTGCTGCATCACCGTCCCGCATTGGCCGCGCTGCCAAGGGCGGGTATTGTGCACCGGCTCGACAAAGACACGACCGGGTTAATGGTGGTGGCTAAAAGTACTCTGGCCCACAAAAGGCTGGTGGAGGCCTTGCAGGCGCGTGCAGTGAACCGCGAGTATGCGGCAATCGCGACCGGCCGGATGATTTCCGGCGGGATCGTAGACGAGCCGATTGGCCGGCACCCAACTCAGCGCACCAAAATGGCGGTGGTGGGGTCGGGGAAAAGGGCGATCACTCACTACCGCATCGTGGAGCGATTTCGTGCGCACACCTTGGTACAGGTGAATCTGGAGACCGGCCGGACGCATCAGATCAGGGTCCACCTGGCGTACCTGCGACATCCCCTGGTTGGCGATGGCGCTTACGGTGGACGGCCCAGGCTCCCGCCGGATCCGTCGCCCCAACTGGTGGCTGCGATCCGCAACCTGGGTCGGCAGGCATTGCACGCCCGCAAACTGTCACTGCTGCATCCGGTCGACGGCCGCCCTATGGCCTGGGAGTCGCCGTTGCCGGACGACATGCGCGACTTGCTCGATGTCCTGCGTCGGGATACCCAACTTGAACAACAAGCTTGAATTCATACGCCCGGATTGGTCCGTACCGACTCGCGTGCAGGCCGTCAGCACGACGCGCCAGGGTGGGGTGAGCGAGGTCCCCTGGGACACATTCAATCTTGCCGACCACGTGGCCGACGCCCCGTCGGCAGTGAACGAGAATCGGCGCCGGCTCGTTGAATCACTGCACCTGCCGGCCGCTCCCAACTGGCTGCAACAGGTGCATGGATGCAGCGTTGCAGTCGACCGGTGGGCGCCCGCCTGTGTAGGTGATGCGGCCTACACGCGACGCGCCGGCGTGGTTTGCGCCGTGCTGACGGCCGATTGCCTGCCGTTGTTGATCTGCGACCGGGCGGGCACGCAGATTGCGGCGACGCACGCTGGCTGGCGCGGTCTGGCCGCCGGGGTTGTCGAAGCGACACTCGAGCGGTTTGCGGGCGATCGGTCTAATATTCAGGTCTGGTTGGGGCCGGCCATTGGGCCGGCGGCGTTTGAAGTGGGCGACGATGTCTATATGGCCTTCACGATGACCGATCCAGCCGCGCGCGGCGCGTTCGTCAAATGCGGCTCGAAACGCTGGCTGGCCGATTTGTATGAGCTCGCGCGACAGCGTTTACGCTCCGCCGGGGTGACACGGGTGTCCGGCGGCAATTGGTGTACGTACGCCGATCCTAAGCGCTTCTACTCCTATCGGCGCGATGGAAAAACCGGGCGCATGGCATCATTGATCTGGTTGACGGAACCTGACGACTGAGGAGTGAAACGTGAATGAATGGTACATGCTGACCTTGGTCGGCGAAGACCGCCCCGGGATTGTGGCGGCGATCACCGCGGCGCTGTTCGATCGCGGCATGAGTCTGGGTGAGGCCTCGATGTTGAGATTGGGCGGCAATTTCAGCATGTTGATAATGGTTTCCGGGGCGAAGGGGGCGGGTGAGGTCGAAACCGTTGTGCGTCCGATTGCTCAGGATATGCGACTGCATGTGCATGTCGACCGGATATCTGGCGGGCTGCATCGCCACATGGTCCCGAACCTTCACGTCACGGTGACAGGGGCGGACCGCGCCGGAATCGTCGCACAAGTGACTGGCGCCTTGGCTGCGGTGGGCTTCAATATTCTCGATCTTGCGTCGGACGTCGCCGGAACGACCGAAGAACCCCTGTACATCATGCAGATTGACGGCGTTACCGATATCCCCTGGGAGGAAATCGAGGCGGCGGTTTCCGGCTTGCGCGCACAGGGTATAGAAGTTCACGTTGCGCCTATCGAAACCATGGTCGGCTGACAGGTGATCTTGTGGCGGTTCTGAAAATACTCAAGATCCCCGACCCACGTCTCAAGCAGGTGTCCGTCCCGGTGCTCAATTTCGACGCCGCCCTACGGGCAAAGATCGATGATTTGGAGGATACCCGCCTGGCGGGTCCGGCAGCAGTGGGGATCGCCGCGCCGCAAGTCGGTTGGGTGCAGCGCGTGGTCATTATCGATTGTTCGCAGACGCGCAAGCCGGTTCCTAATCACGGGCGTCTGGTGTTGGTCAATCCCGAGATCACCCATTGGGATGGCTACGATATGGGACGGGAAGGGTGTCTGTCGGTGCCGGACTACACGGGAAACGTCATCCGCGCCACGATGATCAAGCTCACCGCCCAGGATACGCGCGGACAGCCGCTTGAGTTCGAAATGGAAGGATACGAGGCGCGCGCGGCCCAACACGAAATCGACCACCTGGACGGCATGCTGTTCGTGGACCGGGTGGTCAGTCGGCGCACGGATCTCTTCCAGCGCAAGGTTTACCAAAAATCGGGTGGGAAGACACAGGGGTAGTGTAACGGTCGTGTTTTGGCGGCTTCGTTCGCCGATGCCGGGTTGCCGGTTGTGTCGTTTTCGAAGTGAGGAAGTGAGCTTTCCGTCAATGCGTCGGCCAGGCTGGCCTGTTAGTCTGTTAAGAGGTGGTTCGCAAATAGACTGGCCTACTGCGGACGCCCCAAATGGGTCGTGCTAGCGTTTTTCGCAGACCCGGATTCCAGGTTCTAGAGCGTTCGATGGCTGGCCAAGAAGCAGAAGCACCCTTGATTTCGCGCCTCGTGCGATTCGGTATAGCCACGCTGATCGGGCTAATGGCCGTCGCGTGTTCGGTCAGACAGGAGCCGGATCGCGAGAATCCTGCACCGGTGAGTTTCGCGGATCTCTTCTCGCAAATGCCCGCATCTGATTACTCCGGCGCGAAGGCACGCATCCATGTGCCACGGTTCTCCGATCAGACTAAGGCCGACTGGTTTAGCCGCGAAATCGCGCAGAGCATGGCGGATCAGTTGATGCTGGAATTGGCATGGTCGGGGCGTTATTTCTTGCAGAAACCGAGGCTTGGCGCCGAGCTTGCCGGTGTCGGAGGGGGTGCGCCGGTCGAGCCGGAACCGAGGCAAGACGCTGCGCAGCGCGGTTTACTGGTGCTGGTCTCGATCACGCCGCAGAATACGGCCGCCGATACCCGACACGCACCCGCGACGACGCACGACACCACGCGCCTGGCGGCCATGCTTGAGCTGGTGGACGTCGCGAGCGGCGATGTGCTGGCGACCGCGCAGCTGAATGCCGCCGCGACAGCGCCGGACACAAATGCGCGGCCCCTGGTCGGTCGGTTGAGCGCATGGCGCGATACGACCCTGGGAGCGGCATTTCTGCGCCTGGTCGATCGCTCGGCGGACTTCCTGGCAGACCATGTGCCGCTCGACTACTACCGCTACGACCGTGGCGGAAAGTTGTCCTCCCGGGCGCATATCGGCGGAGGGTTTTCGGATGCCCTGGAGGAGGCGCAGTCGGCATTGACGGCGCTGGGTCACCAGCCCGGTCCCATCGATGGGCTCCCGGGTCGCCAGACGCAGCAAGCCCTGCAGGCGTTTCGTGATCGGCAGGGAATTGGTCAAACGGGGCCGTTGGATATCGAAACCCTGCGAGCGCTGCGAACGCAGCTCGAACGTCAAAAATAGCTGCCATTCCCGGTTCTCGCCGAGTCCGCTGCGCGGCCGGAAGGTGGCTTGATTTCCCTGCAGGCGCCCCCATTTCCCGCATAACCTTATAGAATTGCGGAGAAATCCATGCGGATGGATCGTTTAACCAGCAAATTTCAGATGGCGCTGGCCGACGCGCAGAGTCTGGCCGTCGGGCGCGATCACCAGTTCATCGAGCCGGCGCACCTGATGACCGCCTTGCTCGACCAGGAAGGCGGTACGGTACGCCACCTGTTGACCAAGGCGGATGTCAATGTCAACCGTTTGCGTGCTGACCTGGGCAAGGCGATAGACCAGCTCCCACGCGTCGAAGGCGTTGCCGGCGACGTACACGTTTCCAACGATCTCGGTCGCTTGCTCAACCAGACCGACAAACTTGCCCAGCAGCGCAAAGATCAGTACATATCGTCAGAATTATTCGCGCTGGCGGCGGTCGAGGACCGGGGGCAACTTGGCGAGTTGCTGCGTGCCGCGGGCGGCAGCAAGGGCACCGTCGAACAGGCGATCGACAGTGTTCGCGGCGGTCAGTCGGTCGACGACCCCAATGCCGAGGAACAGCGTCAGGCATTGGAAAAGTACACCATCGACCTCACCGAGCGCGCCGAGCAGGGGAAACTCGACCCGGTCATCGGACGTGACGACGAAATTCGCCGCGCCATCCAGGTACTCCAGCGTCGTACCAAGAACAACCCCGTCCTCATCGGAGAGCCCGGTGTGGGTAAGACGGCGATCGTTGAGGGATTGGCGCAGCGCATTATCAACGGCGAGGTTCCAGAGGGCCTCAAGCACAAGCGCCTGTTGTCACTCGACATGGGGGCGTTGATCGCGGGCGCCAAGTTTCGCGGAGAATTCGAGGAACGCCTCAAGGCCGTACTCAACGATCTGTCCAAGCAGGAGGGTCAGATCATCCTGTTTATCGACGAGATCCACACCATGGTCGGGGCCGGTAAAGCCGAAGGCGCCATGGATGCGGGTAATATGCTCAAGCCGGCATTGGCGCGGGGCGAACTCCACTGTGTTGGCGCCACGACTTTGGACGAATATCGGCAGAACATCGAAAAAGATGCTGCTCTGGAACGGCGTTTTCAAAAGGTATTGGTGGTTGAGCCGAGCGTCGAAGACACCATAGCGATCCTGCGTGGCCTGAAAGAACGCTATGAGGTCCACCACGGGGTGGAAATCACCGACCCTGCGATCGTTGCGGCCGCCACACTGTCGCATCGCTACATCACCGACCGCCAGTTGCCGGATAAGGCAATCGACCTGGTGGACGAGGCGGCTTCGCAGATTCGCATGGAAATCGATTCGATGCCCGAGGAGATGGACAAGCTCGATCGGCGCCTCGTACAGCTGAAGATCGAACGCGAGGCACTGAAAAAGGAAAGCGACGAGGCGTCGAAAAAGCGCCTCGCGGATCTGCAGTCTGAAATTGTAAGGCTGGAACGTGAGTTTTCCGATTTGGAAGAAGTGTGGCGCTCGGAAAAGGCCGCTTTACAGGGCACAACGCACATCAAAGAAGAGCTCGAAAAGATGCGCCTGGAGTTCGAAACGGCGCGCCGCGCCGGGGACTTGCAGCGCATGTCGGAGTTGCAGTACGGGCGCATTCCTGAACTCGAGCGCCAACTCGAGATGGCTGGCCAAGCCGAAATTCAAGAGATGCACCTGTTGCGCAATAAGGTCTCCGACGAGGAGATCGCGGGCGTGGTGTCAAAGTGGACGGGCATTCCCGTATCCAAGATGCTCGAAGGTGAGCGCGAAAAGCTGTTGCGCATGGAAGCGTCACTGGCCAAGCGGGTAGTGGGACAGGACGAGGCGGTAGCCGCCGTTTCGAACGCCATCCGGCGCTCGCGCGCAGGGCTTGCGGACCCCAATCGTCCGAACGGGTCGTTTCTGTTTCTCGGGCCGACGGGCGTCGGCAAGACTGAGCTATGCAAGGCCCTGGCCGAGTTCCTGTTCGATACCGAGGAGGCGATGGTTCGGATAGATATGTCCGAGTTCATGGAAAAACACTCGGTCGCCAGATTGATCGGCGCGCCGCCCGGCTATGTGGGTTACGAGGAAGGCGGTCACCTGACAGAAACGGTGCGCCGTCGACCTTACAGCGTGATTCTGATGGACGAAGTGGAGAAAGCGCACCCGGACGTGTTCAACGTGTTGTTACAGGTGCTCGACGACGGACGCCTGACCGACGGCCAAGGCCGCACCGTGGATTTCCGCAACACGGTCATCGTGATGACCTCCAACCTCGGCTCGGATGTGATTCAGACGTTGGCGGGTGAAGAACGTTACGACGCGATGAAACAGGCCGTGATGGAAATCGTGGGGCAACATTTCCGGCCGGAGTTCATCAACCGGGTCGACGAATCAGTGGTGTTTCACCCGCTGGGTCGCGAGCAGATTCGCGCGATTACGGATATCCAGATTGGTTACCTGCGTAAGCGTCTCGCCGACCGTGACATGGGTTTGAACCTTTCCCCGGCCGCGCTGGATCGCTTGGGCGAGGCGGGATTCGATCCCGTTTACGGCGCGCGCCCGCTCAAACGCGCGATTCAACAACAACTCGAAAATCCGCTGGCGCAGGAGATACTGGCGGGTCATTTCGGGCCGGGCGACGCGATTGGCGTGGACCTCGAGGCGGATGCGCTGGTCTTTTCCAAGACCCCGGTTGCCACTGCCAGTCCGAAGGGTGAGGTCTTGGAAGGCGAATTGGTGGACTGATCCTTGGCTGCCTCCTCGCGCCGGAGATTGCGAGTCCAGGTCAGTTGCCTACTCGCCGTCGACGTGAAAGACGTCGTCCCTAATTTCGTCGCCGATGGCGGTGTTGCGCCGAATGACGTCCGCCAGACGGGTTCGCTCTACTACAAGTGCCTGTTTTCGCGGCATGACGCGCTCGTACCAGTAGCGATCCGCATCCCTGAGCGCTTCGAATTGCTGAATCAGGACCTTGGCAACGAGCTCCCCCACCATGGCGTTCGGCAGAGGCGTTTCGGCCAGCCCGCCGACCCACAGATCGATGTCGTCGACGGTGTCGTATACGCTGGCCAGTTTGCGCTGCAACTCGGGGTCGTCGGTGACTTCGGAAAAGGTCGCTTTTCGCGTCAGGCCGAGCGCGACACGCACGTCATTGTAGCCAGGCAGTCCGTGATCACGACCGCGTTGTATATTGATCGACGCCAGATCGAACCCGCCGTGTCCCGGTGTACCGAACAGAAAATTGCGGACGTCGTCGACGATGTACGGGTCGATCTCCTGGCACCTTTGTGATGCCAGCCCGCGCAGTACGGGCTCGATACCGCCTTCGTCGATGATCCGTTCCGGCGAAAAAAACGCGTCGCGCAGCGGCAGATGGCCGGCCTCTATGGCGTTTCCCTGGGCGTCAATGCGTTGCAGCACCGGGCTCAGCGCGCTATGGCCGTAGCGGTACAGGGCGCCTGAAAAGATATTGCTGATTCTTCCGTCCACATTACTTTCGTAACCCCCGTAGGGCGCCAGCGCATGTTCGCCGAGCAGCGCCGGCAGGTATTCGCGGTAGGTGATGACTTGAATCAGGGCCGTCACGCGCTGGCGCGCCAGTTCGTAGATGCGGTCGCCGCTCAGCCAAGGGCGCCTTTTTCTGATTCGTCTGGCTTCACGGTTGTGCTCTCGCACGAACAAAGTGTGCAGCGACAGCAGTCCGACCTGTTCGTTGGCCCGTACGTCGCCAGCGAGAAAGAGCGATTTGTCCGTGCCGCCGGCGTTGGGCAATGCCTGTTTGTTGAATGGCAATAAACGACCTTTGCTGGTACGCAGTCGCCCCGAGCCGTCCATTTTTCGCAGTGCATACGCGCGTTCGCTGTCCGATCCGTATACCATCGATGCGTCGATCCAACTGGTGATTTCGTTGATTTGCTGCCGGGGATTTTCGCTAGAGGTGCCGCTCGCGCGGTCGTAAATGGAGCGGTTGAAGCGGATTACCGCCGCCCCGGTGCCATCGGAGTCGAAATGAATATCGCCAGCCGGTATCGGGATATTGGCCGGTTCGGGCGGTTCGACGCCGTCCGTTAAATCGATATCGTGATCGAGGAACTGGCCCCATTGCCACAGCATGTCACTCGCATTTGCGCGGTTCATGACCGAGTGCGTTTGCGCGCTGACCATATTGCTGATGGCCCGTGGACTGGGGCGGGTGGCGCCGGCGAGCGCCGCCACCCCGTCTTCATAAGCAGCGGGTATCAGGCGTCGCAGAGGTGTGTGGGCCGCGCCCATTGTCGGGTCGTATATATTGTTGTCGCTGCCGTCGATGGTTCTGAATCGACCGTCAAGCGGCGCGACGTTGCCAAAACGGGGGGCGCGCCAGCGAATCCCGCGAATCGGGGATATCCGAAGGTCGGAGAAGTCGTCTAGGATATCCGCCCACCATACGGAACCGTAGGTCAGCGTTTCGGTAGAGGACCAAGGGGTCGCCAGTTCGTTGGTTGATTCGACCGGGTCCAATGAATCATCCGCGGCCGTCCCGCTGAAGGCCGCCGCCGTCAACAGCCCGATAGCCAGCCTGAAGCGTTGCATACTATTCATGCTAGGTTGTGTATTTGTCAGAAAGCCGGAAAACCACTAAGGATACGCAATTATTGAGCCAGGTGTTCGCAGCAAGGCATTTCAAGCGCTTACGGTCCGGAGTCGATTCTTCGCACGCCAATCTGTTAAATTTACTGACACCAATCGATCACGCTCATCCTTCCGGTCCCTCAGCTATACCCTGCAAAAGCCGCGTTCAGCCGGGTGAGCGACCACGGTTGCCATGCGTAGCGACCGCCCTGGCGGCGTCGGGGTTCGGGCAGGAGGTCAGTCCGGTGTTGCGTTTAGAATATTGCTTTCGTTGAGCGCATTGAGATCGATCCCTTCCTCTTCCGGGCGCTTGACGCGTACTATGTTCAACAGTTTGCCGTGGTCGTCTGTCTGGGTTCTGGCGAGATCAAGGGTATAGGGTTCGGCCGGTGCTTCTCCGGGTTCACGCATAATCAGAATCCGCGGCCGCAGTTTGAGCGTCGGATGGGTCTGGATCACGATACCGACGCGCCCGTCGCTCAACTCTACGACGCTCCCCGGTGGGAAGATCCCGATAGCGCGTATGAACTGAACGCACAATTTTGCATCGAACCGGATCCCGGTTTGAGCATTTAAGATACGCAGCGCCTGGAAACTCGTTTCACCGGTTTGATAGACGCGGGTACTGGTTATCGCGTCATAGGTGTCGGTAATCGCGACCATGCGGGTCCATAGAGACAGGCTGTTGCCGTTCAGCGCTCGGGGATAACCGCTGCCGTCCAAGGCCTCGTGATGGGCGTGCGCTACGTCGAGAGTCGCCAAGGGTGTGCGATCGTTGGACATGAGAATGTCACGTCCATGTGTGGTGTGGCGCTTCATCACCTCAAACTCTTCGGTCGACAGCCGCCCTTGTTTGTTGAGAATGTGGTCCGGCGTCAACAGTTTGCCCACGTCATGCAACAATCCGCACAATCCCAGTTCAACCAGTTGGCCTTGTTCGAGTCCGACGTGCCGGCCTAGGCAGATCGATAAAATGGCTACATTCAGGCTGTGTTGTGCCGTGTAGTCGTCTTTGTTCTTGATCGTTGAGAGCAGTAACAGGGCATCCGGATTGCGCAATATGCTGTCGACGCAGGTGTTGACGACTTCCTTGGCCTGTGGCGTGTCGAGTGCGAGCCCTAGGCGTACGTCATCCAGCATTGTTCGAATGTGCGAAGAACTGTCCTTGTAGGTCTTGCGCGCGTGCGCGAGTTCCCCTTCGATCGGAGGTTTCGCCGGCGGTGTGTTTCGTTTGGTGGACGTAATCGTCGTCGGGCGAATCTTCCGCCGCGTTTCGCGTTTGACGTCGACGGTGCCGAAAACGTCGACGGTTACATAGTGACAGAGCTCGCGCAGGAGTCGGAGTTCACGGTCGGACTGGATAGTGAATCCCTGGAAGATAAACGGCGTGTCCTCCCACGGCCGGTCAAGCTCCATGACCCTCATGCCAAGCGTCAGTTCGGTCGCGGGCAGGCGTATCTTATTGGACGTCTTGTAAGAAAAGGTGCGAGCGGTCATGTCCCTTTCAGCCGAATCGATATCCCCGTGATCTTCGCCGTCCGTAGGCGTATTTAATCACTTGTTTTGATAATTTTTTTTATTTTAATAAAAACTGGGAAGAAAGATACCACAGTTCACGTTTTGCTCGGCGAGGATGCTTGGTTGCAAAAGATTTTTCCCGAGTTTACATGGCATTAACCGACCCTTGCGGATCGCCGTACCAGAACGACCTTGATTCCAGGTTGGGCCAGAAGATAGTCGATATGCCAGCGGATCTTTTTTTCCTTGCACAGATGCCGGGCAATGCGCGCGCCGATTGCGCGTCGTGCGCTTCCCGTATGGAAGTAGCGGCCGCCGGTAAAGGTCAGGTTGCCGAGGGCGCCGACCCGCAAAGTCACCGTCGAGGTGATTTCGATCTCGAGTTGGTAGCTGATGTCGCGGGTGCGGTTCATGAAACCACGCGGGCGGCGCCGCCACGCCGCGGATCGCCGGCGCCGTCGAAACCACGCCCGTCGAACGCGACGGTATGCGCGCCGCCGAAAAACAGATTGCGCTCTTCCCACAGGTGATGGTCGGGCCAGGCTTCCTTGAGGCTTTCCACGGCGCGGGCCTCGAAACCCGGCTCGATGCTCGCCAGTCCGCGTTCGACATGAATACGCGGTGCCGCGACCGCGTCGGACGGGTTCATCCGGAAATCGATGAGGTTGGACAAGGTTTGCAAAATCGCCGTGCGCAGTCGATTCGATCCGCCCGAGCCGATGGCGATGATGCGCTGCCCGTTTTCGGCGATCGCGGGTGCCATCATCGAGGACACCCGGACGCCTTCGCGCCAGCGGTGAAAGCCTTCTGGATTCAAGTCCTCTTCGCCCAGCATGTTGTTCAGCATGATGCCGGTGCCGGGCAGGATGTGTCCGCAACCCTCGCCGTTGGACAGCGTCAGGGACGCGGCATTGCCCTTTTCGTCCACGGTGCTGATCTGCGTCGTACCCCGCGCCGTCACCGGGCGACCCTCCGTCGCACGCTGGTATTGGACCACCCAGTCGTGTACCGCGATCCCGTGTTCGAGGTGGACGCTTTTTCTCGCGATGTTGGTCCGTGCCATGGTTCGGCTCAACAGCCGGAGATGTTCGGGTGAACCAAACCCCAATGCGCCGAGGTCACGATCCTGCAACATGGCGAGCGCGAATGCGATCAGCAGCCCGCCGGATGAGGGGGGTGGATTCAAGTGCAGGCGGGTACCGCGGTAGTCGCGTTCCAACGGTACGGCGCGGTGCGTACGGTAGCGGATGAGATCCTCCCGCTGCAGCTGACCGCCGTGTTCCGTGCACTGCCCTATCAAGGACCGGCCGATCTCACCCTCGTAAAACAGGCGGTCGCTGTCGGCGGCCAATGCTTCCAGGGTGTCGGCCAAATCGGGCTGCCGCATGAGTTCGCCTTCCTGAAGCAGCTGCTCAGGCCGTTGCGGACTGGCGTAAATCACCCTCGCCGCCGGTGTGGCAAGATAGATCGGTGCGACGATACTGAAGATGTAGGCCTGCAGGGAATTGAGACGAAGACCGGTTTTTGCCGCCGCGACGGCCGGCTCGACAATCATGCGGATCGGCAGGGTGCCCAGTTCCCGGTGGACGTCAAACAACCCGCGCACGGTGCCGGGCGTTGCCAACGACCCCATCCCGATGTGGAACTCCTGCTGCGCCGAACCGAAATCGGCCAGTATCGGATAGAACTCAAGATCGTCCGGCGATCCCTTGCGCAGGGGGGTCTGCACAAAGAAATCGAACAGCATGTTTTTTCCCGCCGCCGTCCGTGCATTCAGAAATCCCCCGCCGCCGAGCGACGTCAGCACCGGTTCGGCGACGCAGGCGGCGCAAAGTGCGGCCAGCGCCGCGTCGAAGGCGTTGCCGCCCGCTTCCAACATCAATGCGCCAGCTTCAGCGGTAATTTCGTGGCCCGCCGCTACGGCTCCTTTGGTCCTCATGTTTGGGTCACGCGGTTGTCTCTACGCGGCTTCGCATACCTTGGACGCATCTTACAAAGAATTTTACCGGGTGCTTAGAACAAGTGCCGGGTCGCTCGACAGCCTTTCGCGCAGATCGCGAATCGCCAAGGTGATGATGGATGCGCCAGCGCGTTACAGAAGGATCTGGAATGATGCCCTTTCGTGTATCTCTTATCGCGAACAACGTTGACAAAGCGGCCTGCCCGGCGTCAAGCCCGTGGTTGAGTATTCACCGCGCGCCAGCTTCGAGGATCGGGCCGTGTCGACACAAGGCGATGCGATACCCGATAGTAGAAAGTCGCAAGTGGTGTTCCAGGGAAAAATGCAACGTGTGCACACCCTGCGGATATTATTCGGGTACTCGGGCTAAACTTTATATATCGCCAATTTGGCGAGTAAATCGCCCGATCGCGACGCCAGATTGTCCGCCCGCACACCGATGTCGCGCATTTTTTCGGTCGAGGCGTCCGCCAGTTCGGCAATCGACTCCACGCCACGGGCGATTTCGGGTACCGTGGCGTCCTGATGGCTGGCGCGCCGGGCGATCTGCGCCACCTGCTCGGCCAATGCGGATGCGGCCTCGTTTATGGTAGTGAGTTTTTCCGTCACCGAGCGGCTTTTTTCCTGCTCTTCGTGCGTTCGTTGGCGGGAAACCTCGATTTCATCCACGGTTGGGGCGATTTTGCTGTGAACCTTGGAGACGATTTTATCGATGTCGTGCGTAGACTGGGCGGTACGGGTTGCCAACGAACGCACTTCGTCCGCTACGACCGCGAAGCCTCGACCTTGCTCACCTGCGCGCGCGGCCTCGATCGCCGCATTGAGCGCCAGCAGGTTGGTTTGTTCGGCAATGGCGCTGATCGTGTCGACGATCGTATTGATGGCTTCCGAATCGGCTTGCAGCTCGCGGACATGCGCTCCGGCCGACGTCAGACCCAGGTCGGTTTGGCCCGCCAGCGCGATCATTTCCTCGATCAACCGGTTGCCGTCGTGCAACAGTTGATGTACCTCCGCCATGTGCACCTGTGCGTCACCCACGGTACGGGCAATTTCATGGGTACCTTCCGCCATCAATTCCGCCGATGCGTTGATCTTTTGACTGCGATCGCGTTGGTCAGTCAGCGACGCAGTGGTTTGTTCGGATATGTCGCCGAGGTCGTTCGAATCCTTTTGCACCGTCTCGGCAAGTTTTTTGACGGCGGCGACGTCGTCTCTGAAACTGCCGATCAGGCGGTTCATTGCCGCGATCACGTCGTGCAACTCGCCCGTGGCGCCCCGTCCGTCCAGGACCACGGTCAGATCGTGTTGTGCGGCACGCCGCAATCCGACGGTGAAACGGCTGAGCGGCTTCACCACGCGGCGATTGGCGATCACGGCAACGGCGATTCCGGCCAGCAGGGTGACCGCGGTCGCGAGCAGCGCGAACAATCGTCCGGATGCCGCTTGTTGTTGCGCCGACTCCGATCTGCGCATGACCCGGGTTACCGATTCGCCGGACGCCTGCAGCAGGCCGATGACGGTTTCCGTTTCCTGGGTCGCGTCGACGATGCCGCTCAGCGACCGACCGGCGACATCGACCGCCGTAGACAGCTGCGCCGTCAGTCCGGACAGGGCGGATCCGGCGTCATTGGCCAGGCCAACGGATTGCTTCAACTGGGAGCGCGATTGACTGGAGACCTTGGCCACCTCGGCCGCCGATGCGGTCGCATTGGCGGCCAGTTCCAGCGAAGCCGTGCTCAACGTCTCGGCGACCTGCCAGGCGAGGCCTCTCAGCTCCGCCGAATTCTTGATGATGCGTTGTCCGTAGCTCATCAACGTGTCGCGTAATTCGCTAATCTGCGTCGTGCTTGTGGTTTCTCCGAGAACGCGCAAATAGCGCCGGTAGCGTCGCAGGTCCTGGAAGACGGCTTCGCGCAAGCTTTGCATCGGTACCACCAGTTGCTCGTGTTGTTCGGTCAGTGCCGGGTGCGCGCTCAGGGCGTCGAGTTGCCCCTGCACGGCTTCGAGGCCGGAAAACATCTGTTCGACGGCTGCCATGGGAGCGTCAACGTCTGACGCGAATTCGTTCAGATAGCTGAAAAACCCGACATAAGACTGCAGCATATAGGCGTTGATCGACTCGGCGTTTCGGATCAGTTGTTGCAGATTGCCCGAGGTTGTCTGGAGCGCCGTGACCAGTTGATTCGCGTCGTCGGCTATGGTTTCGACGCTGCTCGCCTGTGCCTCGAAGTTCGCCTGAATACCTTCCAGTTGTTGCTGGATCCTTGCCGTATTCCGATGCGAATCGTTGAGTGCCTGGCGCAGCGAAGTCAGGGTTTCGATCGCGCTCTGGGCGCCGGTCAACGCGGCAATACCGTTTTTCAGCGCATCGATGCGGTCGACCGAAGCGTCGAGGCGCGATTCGTGCTCGGTAACGTCGCGGTGAATTCCGCGCATCCCGTCCAGCTGGCGTTCGCCTAGCGTGAACGCGATGCCGCCAAGAACGATCAGGAGAACGGCCAGAATCGAGTATCCCGCGTTGAGCGCGAAGGCTACGCTGTGTCCGCTCGCGAACGAGAACCCGCGTCGGCCGGATTTTCTCAGTGACGGACTTAAGTTGGGGTTTGTCATGCCTAGTGCCATTATCGGGTCGGCCACTACTCGATGCTGACGTTCACCGCGTCGGATACCACGTGATAGTGATCGCCGACGTGATCGAATACCGCGACTGCCAGGCGAGTATCGGTCCCCGGCACGAAGACGGTATCGGTATCGCCATGTCCGGTATCGAGCTTGCGCTCGAATTCAACGACCCACTCGCCATCGGACCATTTCCCTTTAGCGGCGACGTCGACGGCATCAGCGTGGTCGGGCCGCTTGGGCAGGTACTTGGGCAGCGCGTCGCCCTGATAGACGAACGGATCGATGTTTTTCGTTGTATAAGGTGACGGCCCGTCGCCGGGGCGGGATAGGTAAACGGTCTCCCCGCCGGCGGTCAGGTGAGCAGCTGCCTTGCCCGTCGGCTTGTCCTTGGATACGAGGTGCCGTTTGTCGTGCGCCAGACCGATCGGATTGGTCCGTGCGGCCTTCCAGTGCCAAACATCGACGCTCATCGTGTCGCCACTGAGTTTATTAGGCGAGAATGTCCCGCTGATCGGAAACATCAGCGCGATCCGGTCTTCACGCTCCTTCCCCGTCATGTACTCGCCGGACTTTTTGTCCCCCTGCCACCGCCACGGTTTGTGCTGGTCGTCTTGACTGGAGTCGCGCCACTGCGCGCTGAAATAGACTCGGTCCTCGAACCGAACCGCTTTCAGACGGAGTTCGTTGACCGACGCGGGTTGGTCGGTTTGCCACTTGCTGGCGTACTTCCCGGTCGCCTGCGAGCGGTTGGTCGTGACCACGGCCGCCGGCACCGTATACAGCGGTATCGCCAGCTCCGGCACGGCATCCCAGAGCGCTTCGAGCTTACCGTCGACGGCGGGGGCCGTGGCGACGGTCGTGACTTGCAACGTTTCGGCGGTGGCTGTCCCTGTGCACGACAGGATCGCGCTCAACATAACGGTCGGAATCTGGTGCATATTCATGACGGTTGGTTACCTCTACTTTATTCGTGAACCGGCGCCGGTCAGTGGGTCGGGTTGCAGGTAGGGAGAATAACGGCATTCCGGATAGGGTCTTGAGCCTGTGTGATCGGGTACGGGTGGCCGAGTCGCGTCGCGCGACGCCGCTTAGCGGTATTTGATTAGCGTCAAGTTGGCCCCGCTTATTCCGGTTGAACGCAGCATTCGTGGGTGAAAGCGACCCAAAAATGGATTTTTGTTCTTTACCAGAATCGGAAAATTAGCGGATACTAATAAGCTGGTGGATGTACGGCGCGCTGCGCGATCGAGTTCAGTCGAGAAATCCGGGTGAGGGCGGATCCATGTCTGAGAATTCAATGAGTGACGGTAAAAATATCCAGCGGTTGCCGGTGGTCAGCGTGGGCTTGCGCCGCCTGCTGACAGTAGTGTTTCTGTTGTTCGCACTGTTGGCCGTGAATTCGACCTACCTGGCGTCGATCACGCTGCTGGAGCACTTCACGGCGCAGACGCACCAGGACTATTTCTATCTCACCATGTTTCTCGCTCACCTCGTTCTGGGGCTGGCATTGGTCGTCCCGTTTCTGGTGTTTGGTCTCAGCCATCTGCGTCGTGCGATCCGCCGGCGCAACCGCAATGCGGTGAGGGCGGGCCTGGGGCTGTTCGCAGCGGGGTTGCTGCTGCTGTTGTCCGGCGTCCTGTTGACCCGCTTCGGGTTTTTTGAAATCAACGACCCCACCGTGCGCCAGGTCAGCTACTGGACCCACGTGATTGCGCCGTTGGTCGTCACCTGGCTGTTTGTCCTGCACCGCCTCGCCGGCAGCCGCATCAGTTGGCGAACGGGGGCGCGCTGGGCCGGCGTGGCGGCCGGTTTTGCCGGGGTGATGGTCGCGTGGCATGCGAGCGGCATGGGACTGGACAAGGTCGTCGCGGAACCCGCCTTTGTGACGACCATGATCCGCACGCCCGGCGGTCGAACCATGGCAGCCGAAGCGTTCATGACCGACGAGTTCTGCGCCGAGTGTCATACCGATATCGCCAAGGGCTGGGAGATGAGTTCGCACCGGCTCAGTTCGTTCAACAACCCGTTTTACAGTTTCAGCGTCCAGGAGACGCGCAAGGTTTCCATGGACAGCCGAGGCACCGTCGAAAAGTCCCAGTTCTGCGGCGGCTGTCATGACATTGTGCCGATGGTCAGCGGCAAGTTCGACGATCCCCAGTTCGACGTGGTGAACGATCCGACCGCGCACGCGGGACTAACCTGCACCAGTTGCCATGCCATCACCGCGGTGAACAGCGTTCTGGGTAACGCGGATTTTACCATTGAGCCACCGGTGAGTTACCCGTTCGAGCGCAGCCCCAACAGTCTGTTGCACGCAGTTGGCAAGCAACTGATCAAAGCCAAGCCGGCGTATCACAAAGCGGGGTTCTTAAAGCCGGCACACACTCAGGCCGAGTTTTGCGCGACCTGTCACAAGGCGCACATGCCGGTCTCGGTCAACGACTACAAATGGCTGCGCGGACAGAACCACTACGACAGCTTCAAACAAAGTGGTGTGCCGGGCCACCGAGTCGACAGTTTCTACTATCCGACGAAGGCGATCGAGAAGTGCGCGGCCTGTCATATGCCTCTGCAGCCGTCCGACGACCCGGCCGCGCGGGACTTCGACGGCAGCGGGGTGCGCTCGGTGCACAGCCATTTCTTTCCGGCCGCCAATACCGGGCTGGCGCACGCCGTGAAACTGCCCGAGGAGGCGATCGCGGCGCATCGGCGGATGCTCGAAGGCGCAGTGCGGGTAGACATCTTCGGCGTACGCGAGGCGGGTGTGATCGACGGCGAACTGCACGCGCCGCTCGACAAGGTGCAAGCATTGCTGGAGCCGGGAAAGAAATACCTGGTCGAGGCAGTGGTGCGGAACCTCCGGGTTGGGCACCACCTGACCCAAGGCACCGCGGACTCGAACGAACTGTGGGTGGATATCAGTCTGAAGGCCGGCGACACGGTCATCGGGCGCAGCGGCGGCATGGATACGGACGGGCGCGTGGATCCCTGGTCCTTTTTCATCAACGCCTATGTATTGACCAAGGACGGCGCGCGTCTGGACCGGCGTAACGGTCAGGATACCTTTGTCGCGTTGTACAACCATCAGATCCCGCCGGGCGCAGCGGCGGTCGTACATTATCTGGTGGAGATCCCGGCTGTCGTGAGCGGTCCGCTCAGTATCGAGGCCGCCGTCAAATACCGCAAGTTCGATACGACCTATCTGCAATACGTGCAAGGCGACGAATTCAAAGGCAACGATTTACCTGTCGTTACCCTGGCGTCCGACGTGGTGCACCTCGGCGACGGTGTGCAGGCAACTGCCAAGACCAAGCCCGACGAATGGGAGCGTTGGAACGACTACGGTATCGGTTTGCTCCTGGCAGGTGAGGCCAAGCAAAGCGCGCTGCGCCAGGCGGAACTGGCCTTCCAGCGCGTCGAGGCGCTAGGTCGACCGGACGGCCCGCTCAATCTAGCCCGCGTTTACCTCAAAGAGGGCCGCGTCGACGAGGCGGCCGCCGCGCTGCAGCGGGCAGCCGACCGGCATGCCCAGTTCCGGCCCTGGGCGCGTGCCTGGCTGACGGCGCTGGTGGATCGCGAGAACGGTCATCTGGACGGTGCCATCGACACCTTGCGTGCGTTGTTGGATACGCGTTTCGCCGCTGCGCGCGAGCGCGGCTTCGACTTCGGCAAAGACTATCGGGCCAGGGCCATGCTGGGGCGCGTGTTGTACGAGCGCGCCCGCTTGGAACGCGGCCAGCAACGCCGCGCCCGGCGCGACGATTTTCTGGAGCAGGCCCGTGACGAATTCGAGCGTGTCCTGACGCAGGACCCCGAATATCTGGCGGCGCATTTCAATCTGGCGCTGATCTACGCCGACCTGGGCGATGCCGAGCGGGCGGAGCGGCATCGCGCACGGCAACTCGAATATAGGCCCGACGATCATGCGATCGAACAGGCCGTGGCCGTGCACCGGCGGCGAAATCCAGCTGCCGACCATGCGGCGGAGCCGGTGGCCGTTTACGACCTGCAGCGATCGGGCGCTTACGAACTGCCCCTGCCGTCCGACGTGGCCGCGACGCGCGCACTGAAGGTAACCACCACCCCGGAGCACAGCAATGGCCAACAAGGTTAAGGGCGACGACAAGATCGGTCGAGCATTTGCGGTTTCGGTAGCCGTAATCGGGGCGATCGTCCTGGGCGCCGCGTCGGTGTGGCTGCTCAATCGAGCGGCAGACGAGGCGGATACCGTGGCCGAGGCCGAGATCGCCGCTCCGGTGGTGGACGAGTCAGTTCCCGCCGCGCCGGAGGCCCGGCCTCCCGCCGTGCCGTTTACCGATATCACCGCGGCGGCCGGCATCGAGTTCGTCCATGTCAACGGTGCCTATGGCGATAAACTGATCCCGGAGACCATGGGGAGCGGTCTCGCCTTTTTCGATTACGACAATGACGGCGACCCGGATCTCTACCTGGTGAATTCGACTTATTGGCCCGACAAGGCCGAGGGGCGCACGACCAGCGGCGCGCTGTATCGCAACGACGGTGGCGGGCGTTTTGCGGAGGTCACGCAGGCCGCCGGACTGGTCCGCAATCTCTACGGATTCGGGGTCGCGGTCGGCGACTACGACAACGATGGCTGGACCGATCTCTACCTCTCCAATCTCGGTCGCAACGTGCTGCTCCACAATAACCAGGGGACATTTGAAGAGGTGACAGATCGGGCGGGAGTCGCGGGTAATCCGGAGGACTGGAGTACGGGCGCTGCTTTTTTGGACGTCGACAACGACGGCGACCTCGACCTGTTCGTCGCAAACTACGTGACCTGGTCGCGTGAGATCGATTTGGAAATCGGTTTCAGGCTGGCCGGGTTGGGCCGCTCGTACGGTGCCCCCAACCACCACCAGGGCGCAATGAATCGCTTGTACCGTAACGACGGCGGGACCTTCACCGAGATCAGCCAGGCGTCGGGTATCGCTGTCACCAACCCGCAGGACGGACGTGCGGTGGGCAAGGCATTGGGTGTGTCGCCCGCCGATCTGGACGGTGACGGCTGGTTGGACATCGTGGTCGCTAACGACACGACACGCAACTTTCTGTATCGCAATCTGGGCGCAGGCCGATTCGAGGAGATCGGCATATTGGAAGGTATCGCCTACGATCGCGAGGGCAAGGCCACCGGCGGCATGGGGATCGATATCGCGCATTTTCGCAACGACGGTGAAATCGGTATCGCGATTGGTAATTTCGCCAACGAGATGAGTTCCCTGTTCGTCACCATGGACGGCCGGGGTCCCTTGGTCGATGAAGCCGTGCTCGAAGGCTTCGGTCCCGACTCGCGGCTGGCGCTGACCTTCGCGGTGTTGTTCATGGACGTCGATCTCGACGGTCGCCTGGACTTGCTGCAGGCGAACGGCCATCTCGAGAACGAAATCAATCGGGTACACCCCAGCCAGACCTATGCGCAACCAGCGCAGCTGTTCTGGAACTGCGGCGATGCGTGCCCGCAACGCTTCGTGCTGCTCGAAACCACGGCCGACCTGCACCAGCCCATGGTGGCGCGCGGTGCGGCGTACGCAGATATCGACGCGGACGGGGACCTCGATATCGCGGTGGCGCAGAACGGGCGCCGCGCGGTCCTGCTCAGAAACGACCAGCAAACCGGTCACCACTGGCTGCAGGTCGAACTCGTGGGAACCGCCGCCAATCGCAGCGCCGTCGGTGCCGTGGTCGAACTCACGGCCGGTGGCGTGATGCAGCGACGCACCGTCAACCCCAGCCGCGGCTACCTGAGCCAGGTTGAGCTGCCATTGCTGTTCGGCCTGGGGCGAGCACAAGCGGTCGAGTCGTTGAAAGTCATCTGGCCGGGCGGATCCGAACAGTCGGTCGAGGTGCCGAAGGTCGATACCCGAATCGTCGTCCGGGAGGAGGCCTCATGATGGCCGCCGCCCGACTCGACCGAGCGCCATCGCCGTGGATACCGACCGTGGGTATGCCGCTGCTCGCGCAACGCGTCCAGCGCCGGGTGTCGCTCCGGTGGGGCGTCGGTTTGGGGAAGTTATGCTTTGTCATTGCACTGGCGGCGGTGCTTGCACCGCGCACCACGTTGGCTGACCTCGTTGCGGAGCCACCCGCGGCGCTTGCTGACCGTGTCGTATCGATACCGCTGCAAAAACTCGAGGAACTGGAAGCCGGCGCGCGCGAGCGCATCCGTGAAACCCGGGTGGCACTCGATCGACGGCTCGCGGACGCCGATCAGGACTCCACTGAACTCGCCGAGGCCTACGGCCGGTTGGGCGGTCTGTACGCGGCGTATCGCTTGAGTGCAGCCGCTGCGGGGGCATTTCGCAACGCGCGCGAACTCGACCCATCGAGTTTTCGTTGGGTGTATTACGCGGCCGATCTGGCGCTCGAATTCGGTGAGGCGGATGCTGCGTTGTCGCTGCTGGACAAGGCCAGGACGTTGGAAGCGGCTTACCCCCCGCTCGCGTTGCGGCGCGGCGAGACGCTACTGGCGCTGAATCGTCTCGACGAGGCGCAGTCCGAGTACCGTGCCGCCGCCCGCTTCGAGGCGCAACGCGCAGCCGCCTTGTACGGCCTGGCGCAGATTGATTTACTGCGACGCGACTGGTCGGGCGCGGTCGACAGGTTTTCGCAAGTGCTCTCGCTGCAACCACAGGCAGAGGCCGCCAACTATGGTTTGGGGACCGCTTTGGCACGGTTGGGGCGGCGCGACGAGGCCCGTGCATACTTGGTACAACGCGGTACCGTCAAACCGAGCTACCCCGACACCCTGATGGCGGAGCTGCGTTCGTTGCAACGCGGCGCACGCTATCACTTCGAACAGGCAATGGCGGCGGTCAACCGTGGCGACGACGCGGTGGCCGTGCATGAGTTCGCGGCCGGCTTGGAGGAACAACCGGAAAACGCACGGGCGCGGACCTCGTATGCGCGCGCCCTGTGGATCGCCGGGGATCACGACGGTGGTTTGCGCGAGTTGCGACAAGCCGCATCCGATGGCCCGCAAGAAACCCTGCCGCGTTTTCTGCTGGCGGTGGTGCAGGACGCGGCGGGCGATGCGGAGGCGGCGGAGCGTTCGTACAAGGAGGTGCTGGCGTTGGACGACCAGCATCAGGGTGCACTGACGTATCTGGGCAGTCTCAAGCTGCGACAGGGTGACCCGGCGGCCGGTGCGGACTATCTCGACCGGGCCATCCAGGCGGGGGCCAATCTGTTTCCCGTCTATTTGCAGTACTGGGGTGCGCTGCGTGCGCAACATGCACCCCTCGAAACGCTTCAGGAAAAACTCGAAGCCTTTACTCAGCGATTTCCGGAGCCGCCGGTGTTTCGCTATCTGAAGGCGAAACTGCTGGTCGCGAACGGGGCAGGGGAGCAAGCGGTTGCGCTTGCCGAACAGCTCATGGAGAGCCAGCCGATACCCCCGCATGCGGAGTTGCTGGCGCTATGTCACGCGGGTGCCGGGAAGTGGTCCGAGGCCGTCGAGATTCAATCGAACCTGATCGCCATGGCGCGGCAGGCGGGTGCCGGGGAGGAACTGTTGGAGCGGTTGGAGCAAGCGGCGGCGCGGTACGGTGAACGCCGCCTGCCGGATCCCATCTGGCCCGCGCGAGACCCTATGTTCGACCCTCCGCCGGTGGAACCCGGGGTGCCGATGAAGAACTATCCGGCGTCGCACCCTTACTGAACTGAAGCAAGACGGTGGTTAGTGGCTAGTGTCGGGGTACACTAGCGGTTGGGTTGATCGGTGTCAGTAGGCATGGAAATCATTACGATGAATAACGCGGTGGGCGGCGTGAAAAGCGGTGACGTTGAACGGTACGGGCCCGAATCATTGCTCATGCGCCGTCCTGATGACTGGCACGTCCACCTGCGCGACGGTGATATGCTGCGGCTGGTCGCCAACTATACGGCGCGTCAATTTGCCCGGGCCATCGTGATGCCCAATCTCACCCCGCCGATCACCACCGTGGCGGCGGCCGCGGCGTACCGGCAGCGGATTGTGGCGGCTGTCGACCCCGGCTGCGGTTTCACCCCCCTCATGACGGCCTATCTCACCGACGATATAGATCCGGTGGAAATCCGCGCTGGGTTCGATCAAGGGGTGTTTGCCGCGTGCAAGTTGTATCCGGCCAACGCCACCACGAACTCGGCGGCCGGGGTTACCGACATCAAGCGTATTCACAAGGTGCTCGAGCAGATGCAGTCGATCGGTATGCCGTTACTCATTCACGGCGAACTGGTCGGGCCAGATATCGACGTCTTCGATCGGGAGGCTGCCTTTCTCGATGCGGTGCTGGCTCCCCTGTTGCGGGACTTTCCCGCGTTGAAAGTGGTGCTCGAACACATCACGACCGCGGACGCTGTTCAGTTGGTACAAGACGCCGGTCCGAACCTGGCCGCAACGATTACCGCCCACCACCTGGAGATCAATCGCAATCACATGTTAGTGGGCGGTATCCGGCCGCACCTCTATTGTCTGCCGGTCGCCAAGCGGGAACCACATCGGCTCGCCTTGCGCAGGGCTGCGACCTGCGGCAGCCCCAAGTTCTTCCTGGGTACGGATTCCGCGCCTCATCCGCGTAGCGCCAAGGAAAGCGCTTGCGGGTGCGCGGGTATCTTCAGCGCGCCGATCGCGCTGGAAAGTTACGTGAATACCTTCGCCGCGGAGGATGCGCTCGGGCGCTTCGAGGCGTTTGCCGCGGAGCACGGCCCGCGGTTCTATGGGTTGCCGTTGAACGATGAACGGGTGTTACTCACCCGTCGTGCACAGCAGATACCCGCATCCCTGGGGACCGGCGAAGCGCAGACGGTGCCGTATCGCGCCGGTGAACGTATCGAATGGACCTTCGAGCCGGTCTGATCGGCTCAACCGAGTTGCTTGCGCTTCGGACTGGACGGTTCTGCCAACCGTGATTCGGTCGGGTCGAGAGTTGTTGCGGTCGCGGAGTCTGCCTTGTTTACCGAGCGGTGCCGGCTGCGCTTGATGAAAAAAAAGCGCGCCCGAAGGCGCGCTTTCCATCACCGGTAGCTCAGGTCGGCTTATTTCGAGCCGCTGCTCGCAGGTGCAGACGGTGCAGACGGTGCGGTCGCATAAGGATATGCGCCGTAACCTGGGTAACCGCCCCAGCCATAGCCCGGGTAACCGCCCCAGCCATAGCCCGGGTAACCACCCCAGCCATAGC
>CBDUNM010000044.1:0-30744 GCA_965368585.1 uncultured Chromatiales bacterium
GATAAAGAGTCGTAGCTCTCGGTTTGCCTCTCCCGCAGTTGCCGCACATGGGATGTGCTTCGCACCCTGTTAGCCTGCATGTTGCACCGGTATCCGGGGTGATCGCGCCGGCCAGGCACGCTTGGACAAGCGAGAGCCCGGATAGATCGCGGACGGGGGACAAACTGTACTTTCGAGAATGCGCCCCGAATTTGCGGAAAGCAGCGTCGATGCGATGCGCATCTACGGCGCACGAGACGATATGAGCGCGTTTGAAGTGGAGCGTGACGGGCGTGATGCACCGGGTGGTGTCATCTACTCGGAGACCCCGCATATCCAGAAAAATATCATCGCCCGGGTGCTCGGTTTGTAAAGCCTGGCTGATTGGCTATCGGCGATGAAACCGAAACGCTACTTCCGCACCAGCATATCGCGAAGGAAATAAAGCAACGCCTTGAAATTGAACAGGTTGGAAAACATCGCTACCGTCGGCTTGTCGTAAAAACCGGTTGCCTCAACCAATCCGAAGCGACGGTTGTCGATGCCAGGCCTGCGCCAGAATCGGTTACGCGTATGGTTCAGCATATTCCGTTCGTGCACCAACTCGATCCAAAGCGGTTGACGAGAATAGGCGACTACAGACGCGCAACGTTCCCACTCATAGTGTTTCTTGGCAATCACCGTTTCAACCTGGTCTACCGCTTCAATGAGACTGACGAAAGGATTGAACCGCGTGCGATAATTGCGTATCTCCGCACCGGTTGCAGTCAAAGAAACCTGAAAACCGCTTCTCAGGTCGATCACCGTGTCATGGACTGGGATAAATTGCTCCTGAATGGTCTTGATGAAGTCTTCGTGCACCAAATCGTCGTTGTCCAGACGGGTGGTGATTACGAACTCGTCGTTGGCGTCAAGGCAGTCCCGAACATACCGACTAAAAAATTGTTGTTGTTGCTGCAGACCGTCGATGTAGAACACCCTGATTGAAGGATAGGTCTCCTGAAGCGCGTCGACCCGCCGGCGGAAACTCTGTGGCGTCGCGACGTCAAAATAGATGCACCATTCAAAGCCATCGCAGGACTGGTTCATCACCGAGGGCAGACAATAGGTCTCGAATAACGCGAAGCGGTGTTCCAGCCACTCATCCGACGTGACCTCGTAACCGGCGCGGGTTGTCTGCCACCCCCCAGTGCGGAGGTTGAATCGGGTAACTAAAAAATGTCGCATATGGCAAGAACGATCAAGGAAAGCATTAATCAAGCCTCACGTTTCGAGCGCCTCCCGCCGGGTAACGCTTTCAGTGACACGCCGTTAATATATCCCTTTAGGCCCGGCTGCTGCATCCCTGCAGCAAACGGTCACTCAAAAATTCGATCACCCGGAGGACGAGGCGCGGATCGAACAGCAACTGTCGCTGGGAAGCGGCGGCGAATGGCCGCCGTCTCGTGATCCAGGATTGGCCGGCGAAGCCGTGCAGCGGGAAACGAAACTCGGCGAGGCCGTGATAGGTGCTGGCCTATTGACTTGTCGGTCGTACGCGACGCAGCGAAATCTTGCCGCACACTCCGTTCATCCCGCCACCGGCGCGCGGTTGCTGCTGTCCTCCAGAAGCCGCGTGGCCAGCTCCAGGGCCTCCTGGCGCGTACCGATCACGTGTTCGGCGGGCAGGGCGTCGATCAGGCCGAGGGTCTTGAGCCGCTGCATCACATCCCCCTCGGCGCCGACGACGAACACCGGGAGTCGCCGTTGCAGGTCTTCCAGGATCATCTTCTCCAGCGCCAGCGAGGATGAGACGCCGAGCACCGGCACGTCCGTGAAATCCATGATCAGCACCTCGTGATCGGGCAGTACCGAGTGCTGTCGCGAGATCGCCTTGGCGAGGCCGAATATCAGCGGTCCGCCGAGCGAGAAGACCAGGATCCGGCCCTCCGCCCGTTTCAGCAGGGTCTGTTCGTCGCGGGTCAGATCGTCGGCCGCGTCCGGGTGACCGATCGTCTTCACCGACCGGCTCTGCAGCCTGACCATGCGTTCGATCGTCAGCACGTTGGCGACGAACACCCCGAGCGCCACCGCGGTGATCAGATCGACGAACACCGTGAGCCCGATCACGCCGTACATGATCATCGCGGCCTTCGGCGACACCCGGTGGGCGCGGCCGAGGAAATTCCAGTCGATGATGTCGAAGCCGACCTTGAGCGCGATCCCGGCGAGCACCGCAAGCGGGATATGCGCGGTCAGCGGTCCTGCCCAGAGCACGACAATCATCAACAGCAGGGCGCGGGTCAGCCCCGACAGGGCGCTGCGGCCGCCGGTCTGGATGTTGACCACGGTGCCCATGGTCGCGCCGGCGCCCGGAATGCCGCCGAACAGGCCGGAGGCGAGGTTGCCCATGCCCTGACCGAACAGTTCCTTGTTCGAGCTGTGCTCCTTGCGCGTCATGCTCTCGGCGATCACCGAGGTGAGCAGGGCGTCGATGCTGCCGAGTACCGCGAGCACCGCCGCGTCCACGACCATCAACTGCCACTGTGCGGCCGAGAACACCGGCATCTGGAGCGCCGGCATGCCGGTCGGTATCTCGCCGATCTGCCGGATGTCCATGTTGACGAGCAGGAACACCGAGACCAGCGTGCCCGCGACCAGCGCGAGCAGCTGCGGTGGCAGCAGCCGGCGCAGACGCTTGGGGAACAGCACGATCAGGCCGAAGGTGAACAGGGCCAGGGCGGTCTCGGCGGGCCGGATGTCGGCGATCAGGCCCGGCAGCGCCTCGATCGTGCCGATGACACCGCCCGGCGGCGTCGCATGGCCGAGGAAGGGTCCGAGCTGCAGCACGATCAGGATCAAGCCGATCCCGGTCATGAAACCGGAGATCACCGTATACGGCATCATGGTCACGTAGTTGCCGAGTTTGAGTGCGCCGAACAGCATCTGGAATATCCCGGCCAACATGACCACCGTGAAGGCCATCGCCATGCCCTGTTCGGGGTTGGCCGCGATCAGGTTGGCGATGACCGCGGTCATCACCACGGTCATCGGGCCTGTGGGCTCGGAGATCAGCGTCGGCGTGCCGCCGAACAGCGCCGCGAACAGGCCGACCAGCACGGCGCCGTAGAGCCCGGCAGCGGGCCCGGCGCCCGAGGCGACGCCAAAGGCAAGGGCCATTGGCAGCGCAATGATGGCCGCCGTCACGCCGCCGAACAGGTCGCCGCGCAGGTTGTCGAAGCGAATCTCGTTGAGAAGGGGCATAAGATGCCAGCCGCAGTTCCTGGGTGGCCCCGTTTATAAGCCGCATCGGAGTGCCGATAAAAGTCGATAGTTTCGATCCTATCCATCGATGATTGTCGATTGGTCGGGTCCGGGCGATCACGCTGCAGGAGGGAAGGAGCGAGGTGATGCGCGACATCGTCCGGTTGGCGACGCCGACGCGTGAAACCCTGGTCGACATCACCGACCAGGTTGGCGAAATCGTACCGCGCGGCGGGGTGATCGTCGACCGGGGTTATGGACGTGGTCCGACCTGGCGATATGCGGCAATCGCCGTTTGCCGGTGAAGTTTCAAAGGCTCACCCACAGTCCGCGATAAAAAATCCTGCGCTTTCCTCTTCTGGCACTGGTGGACTGAACAGGTAACCTTGGTAGACATCGCATTCATGACTTTGCAGATACACCAACTGTTCGTCGGTCTCGACACCTTCAGCGACGGTTGTTAAGCCAAGACTCCGCGCCAGGAAGATAATCGAGGAGGTAATGGCCCGTGTAGACTTAGAAGTCGTCACAGACGCCACGAAACTCCGATCGACTTTCAGTTCGTCCACCGGCAAACGCTGCAAGTAACTCAGTGAAGAGTAACCCGTCCCGAAATCGTCGATCGATAGCCGCGCGCCGGTACTCTTGAGCGCCGACAATTTCAGGATACTGTGTTCGACATCATCAATCAGCAGGCTCTCGGTCAACTCCAGCGTCAAGCGGCTCGCGTCAATGCGCGAGTCCCGGATTATCCGGGTGACCATGTCGACAAAGCCTCGCTCGTAAAACTGCTTCGTTGAAAGATTGACGGCCAGACTCAGCTTTTGATCGAAACGCTCGTGCCACGCCTTGAGCGTCCGACAAGCCTGCTCGAGGATCCATTCGCCGATAGGAATGATCAAACCCGTTTCCTCGGCAAGCTGGATGAAATTGCCTGGCGGTACCATGCCCAACTCGGGACTGCGCCAGCGCAACAATGACTCGAAGCCGACGATGCGATTGGTCTCCACATCCAGCTGTGGCTGAAAATGCAGCAAGAGTTCGCCGTTCTGAACGGCATACCTGAGCTTGGATTCTATGGTGAGACGTTTTTCATAGCGCGCACTGATCACCGCCGACGCAAATTGAAATCGATCGCCACCCAGTCCCCGTGCATAGTCTTTGGCACTGCTCGCCTCGCGCAACAGATTCGCACAATCGTCGCTGTTGCCGGGGTATACCCCAATGCCGATACTCACCGTTATGAAGATCTCATTGTCGGCAACCCGGATGGGGGACTTCAGTGCCTCGCGAATCCGTTCGGCAACCACGGCAGCGTTTTCGACCTCGGTCATCGAACGCACCAATAACGCGAACGCACCGCCGTCAAATCGCGAGAACTCAAAACGAAGGTCGTTCTCATCGATCAACCTTGCCAAGCTATCCGTATCCCTGACCGCGCGCTCGAGACTTTGTGCCACGCCGATCAGGACTTCGTCGGCGATATGTATGCCCTGAGTATCTCTTATCTTCTCGAATTGATCGACTTCGATGTTCAACACGGCGAAGCGCTCACCACTGATGCGTGATCGGCTGAACGTCGATTCCAATTGGTCGATGAACGACCGGCGGTTTGGAAAATTGGTCAACGGATCGTAGTAAGCCAGTCGATCCTGATAGGCCTTGACGGCGAGCGTGTTACGCACCCGCAGGGCCAATTCGCTCGGATCCACCGGTTTGGCGAGAAAATCCGTGGCGCCCAGGTCTAAAGCGCGTAGTTTGGTCTCGGTATCGGTGGACGAGGTGAGTACCACGACCGGCAGATGGCGAAGTTCGGGATGCCGTCTGATTTCCGTCAATATATCGAAGCCCGATATCTCGGGCATGACCAAGTCAAGCAACAGCACATCGGGACGGACGTCTTCTAACACCGCGAGCGCACGCACGGAGTCTTCCAACAGGACGAACCTGCGGTAACCGGCTTCTTCCAGGAAAGATTGCACCATGGCCATGGTGAGTGCCTCGTCGTCAACCATCATGATGGTGGAACGAGCGAGTTTTTCGAAACCATATCGGCTGCTATCGGACTGGTCTTCGACCGTTTGTTGCTGAACGTTTTGTATATTCATTGTCCCGCCGCCCGCTGCGGGCCGTTCTGCGCCGTTTCATGAGCGTCGATGGCGGGGGCACCTGCCTGCAAACGTCCGGCCAAAGCATGCACCACAGCGAACGCCTGCGCACTGCGCGCCGCGTCGGCATCAGTGGCCGCCTGCTCCAAATCGATGGCAGGCTCTGTCATGACACCGAAACCCAGGGTGCCCGCTGAACCCTTCAGCCAATGCGCCATGCGGGCCAGAGCCTGCCAATCCGCTTTTTGCAGTGCCTGCTCCATTGCTGGCAGCTGAGCATTGAGCTTTTCGACGAACAGCCCGATCAATTTTTCGACACCCTGTCGTCCTGCATAACTGGAAAAGATGGGCGATGTATCGGTAGAGATCGTTGACAAATCAGTAGCTGCGCAGTCTGTCGGTTTGGCATTCGATTGTGCGGTCGCTGCCTCCGCAGGCGCGCCCCTCTGTAAGCGCCCAGCCAAAGCCGTTACGACGGCAAATGCCTCGGTGGCACTGGCCGAATCGTTATCCTTTGCGGCCTGCTCCAGGTCGATGGCCGGCTCCGTCATCACACCGAAACCCAGGGTACCGGCCGAACCTTTCAACCAGTGCGCCATGGATGCCAGTGCCTGCCAATCCGCCTTTTGCAATGCCTGCTCCATTATTGGCAGTTGCGTATCGAGCTTGTCGACGAACCGCCTGATCAGTTTTTCGACGCCGAACCGTCCTGCATAGCTGGAAAATATCGGTGAGGAATCGATTGGCGCCAAGGACGGTTCAGGTAGCTGGTCTGCAGCCACCTGATCGAGTATACGGCCGACATCGTCCACCTCTTCCGCCACCGCTCCGAGCGTCTCGGCCATGCGCGAGATGAAATTATCGACATCGATCGGTTTGCTGACATAGTCCGAATAACCTACGGCGCGACATTCCTCTTCGAAGCCCTTCATGGCATTCGCCGTCAGCGCGATAATCGGGATCTCCAAGCCGTGACTGCGAATCTTGCGCGTCGCGGTAAAACCGTCCATCACAGGCATTTGTACGTCCATGAGGATTGCCGCGTAGTCACCCTGCAGTGCCCTTTCGTAACCCTCTTTGCCGTTCTCCGCCTCTGCAACGCTGAGACCGACCTCTTCCAACAACAGCTTCACCAGACCGCGGTTCTCCGCCCCGTCGTCGACCACCAGTACCCGGGCGTTCGGAAAGCGCCAATTGACGGTCTTGGCGGTTGCCTGGTCCGCAGCTGCGAATACGATCTCCGAAGGCGCCAACATGGCGACACCGGCAAGATCCCCGGTTGGGATAGTCACATGAAAAGTACTGCCCTGACCCAAGGTGCTTTCCACCGTGATATTTCCATTCATCGCCCGCGCCAGCCGGCGACTGATGGACAGACCGAGGCCCGTACCACCAAACCGGCGCGTGATCGAAGTATCGGCCTGCACAAACGGATCAAAGACGCTGTCGAGCTTATCGGCCGACATTCCGATGCCGCTATCAGCGATCGCGACGTGAAATACAGGGCCGTCGACGCCCTCCTGGAAATCACAACGTATTGCCACGCCGCCCTGATCGGTAAACTTTATGGCGTTTCCAACCAGATTGGTCACGATCTGACGCAGCCTGGCGGCATCGGCATTGATGAACTCGGGAATGGCCGTGTCAATGGAAAATTCCAGGCCGATGCCTTTTTCGTGCGCCTTTACCTGCATGATCTGCGCGACGTCGTGCAGCACCTTATGCGGGGCCACTTGCGCGCTTTCCACTTCCAGGCGACCCGATTCGATCTTTGATAGATCGAGTATGTCGTTGATCAACTCCAGCAGGTGCTTGCCGCTGGATTGAATCGTCGCCAGATGCTGCTGATTGGAGGACGCATCCTTGCCCCAACCACGCCGCAACACCTCGGTGAAGCCAAGGATGGCGTTCATCGGGGTGCGAATCTCGTGACTCATGTTGGCCAAAAAGGCGCTCTTCGCCACATTGGCCGCTTCGGCCCGGTCCTTTGACCGACGCAGCTCGATCTCTTTTTCCTCTAACTCGGTGACATCGTCGAAGCTGATCAGAACCCCCGAGCGCTTGCTGCCGCTGCCCATGACCGGCGAGGCATTGATCATGAATGTGCGCCAGCGCGCGTCGGGTAGCTGCAACTTCAGCATACTGCCCATTTGCGGCACGCCTTCATGCAAAGCGACTGACCACGGACTTTGCGTCAGGTCGACGCTCACCCCCTCAAGATCCAACCAGGGAAACTTGCCGATCGAGCTGCCCACGAGGTCGTGCGGGGTTTTTTCCAGTAATTTGGCAAATGCCCGGTTTGCCAATGCAATATTCTGTTTACTGTCGATCACCAACAAGCCCTCGGCCATGGTATCGAGTGCTTCCTGGACTCTACCCGGGATGGCCCGCGACGGATCCAGGTGTTTGAGTGCCTTGCTCAGGTAGAAATAGAACAGCAGAAAACTGCCGAGACCAAGCACCATCACTTGACGGATCCATGGGTTGCGCACAATGGCGTCCAAGCCGTCACCCGTCAGGCCTTCAAATCTCAGTTCCAACTGTCCCCATTCATCCGTTCCGGCCCACACGGGCACCATCACCTGGGTATCATTGGAGCGCTCGCCAAGCATCGGTTGCCATGCGGTGTCGTGATCACGCGTCGCTATGGTCAGTTGCCCGTCTTTGCGTCGCAATCCCGAGGAAAGCAGGTCGTCATTGCGCTCTACGACCAGTTCGATGAGCGCCTGCATGCGCCGCAGGTCCGCTTGCGTAATGATTAACGACGCATTGACCGCAATCGACTCGGCCAGCGACGCCCTTGCATCGCGCATCGCCGCGACCTTGTCCGGCACGATGCCCACAAATATGGTGACCATGAGCAAACTGACCACCAGCCCGGACAGACCCGCCGCAAGACGAAATTTTGTGCTCAAATTGCGCACTTATCGTCTCTGTACCGCTTTTTATGGATAGTCATTTTTCAATACCAGAATCCGCCGTACGCGCTGCTGGCGAAGAACCTTGCTGCGAAGGTATAGCGGCTTGCTCCTCGTTCCTTTGAATAATCGAATCTAACGACTCGTCGTCTTCTTCATTTCGCTCGACACGCGCCAGCACCGGTACCGGATCGAGGAAGCTCCATGCCGGCAAAGAGGAGAGCGCGGTACTCGCCAATACGCCGCCTCGGATCAGCCACACGACATAACCTACGGACAGTCCACCGGAGGTCGCAACCACCGACCCGACTACGGCAGTGTCAAACCGCTTCTGCAGTTCGATGTCGGCGCGCAGGTCATCAAGAACGCCACGCATTTGCGCAACCGTTTTAGACTCCAGTTGAGCGTCCGTTAGACCGCCACTTTGCTGCGCCGCCACGAGGGCATCGAGTGGCACGATCTTGCTCTCGGTGATATTCAAAATAATCCCACGCAGCGCGGCCATATCGTCTGCCGCTGCTTCCGGTTTGGCGTCGTTGTCGTTGTTCGTGGCCGCCAGCATCTCACCTGTGGCCCCGGCCGATGTATCTTGCAGATCGTCGATCGATGCCTCGACTGTTGCCGCGTGCTCGGCCGAGGTCGGCGTATCGTCGCCATCTGCATCCGCTGGTACATCAGGGGACGGTGGCGGAGCGTCTGGCAACGACAGGTTCACTAACTCAAGCACCGGCAGAGTGCTCGGCGATAGCGTGAATGGAGGGCCGGCCAAGTCATCAAACGCTGAGTCCACGAGGACTAAAATCTTCAAGGGGACGTCCAAGGTGAGTCCGTCGTTGTCGACAACTCGTATCACCACATCGTAGCTCGCCTGTTCGGCAGCCTCGACAATGCCCGCATCAATCCGCAACTGGTCTCCGATCACGGAAAACCGTGCGGCATCCGCACCGCCTATGACGTGATAAGTGGCCGTAGCACCTGCGTCCTCGTCGCTCGCGTCGAGATCGCCGATGTGGTGACCTCCCGTCGTGTCCGTACCGTCAACCATCCAGGCCCGGCTCAAGGCTAACCCGCTGGGCGCCTCGTTACGGTCGCTGACCGCGATGGTCACCGTCTCGGTGGCCGAAGTGTTTACCCCGTCACCGACCTGCACACCGAGCGTATAGTCGGCGACAGTCTCATAGTTCAGGTTGGTATTGTTCGCGACAGCGATCTCACCACTGCTCGGGTCGATGGTGAACACGCCTGCCGCATTGCCCGATACAATGTGCCAGCCGCCCAGGGTGCCGACCGTATCGATATCACTTGCCGCGACTGTGCCTATGCTGGTGCCATTGACCGCGTCTTCGGCCACGCTGAAACTCTGACCAGAACCAATCATCGGGGCGGTGTCGTTGATATCGTTTACCGCCGCCGTCCGCGCGCTGGTCAGTGTTTCTACCTGGCCACCGCCGTCCGTGTACCTGACTTCGACGCTGATCAGGCCCCCTACATCCGCATCGCCCAGGGTATAGGTCGCACCGGTCGCTCCACTGATAGCACTGCCATTGCGCAGCCACTGGTAGCTGAATGCGCCCAGGCCATCGTCGTCACTGATACCCGAAGTGTCCGCGGACAGGATCTGGTTCTCGGCTACCGTTCCGCGCACCGCCGGTAAACCGCCCGGAGTATCGTTGACATTCGTCACCGCCGTGGTCTGCGCGCTGGTCACCGTCTCGATAAGGCCACCGCCATCCGTATAACTGACCTCGACACTGATCTGACCGCCCACGTCTGCGTTACCGAGCGTAAAGGTCGCGCCAGTCGCGCCGACGATCACACCACCGTCGCGCAGCCACTGGTAGCTGAATGCGCCCAGGCCGTCCGCATCACTAATACCCGAGGTATCCGCGATCAGGATCTGGTCTTCGGTTACCGTCCCGCTGACGGTCGGCAACCCGCTTGGCGTATCGTTGACATTCGTCACCGCAACTGTCTGCGCGCTGGTCACCGTCTCGACCACGCCGCCGCCATCGGTATAACTGACCTCGGTACTGATCAGGCCACCCACGTCCGCATCGCCTAGCAGATAGGTCGCGCCGACCGCGCCGCCAATCACGCTACCGTTGCGCAGCCACTGGTAGCTGAATACGCCGAGTCCGTCCGCATCGTTGATTCCCGAGGCATCTGCGGCCAGGACCTGGTCCTCGGCTGCCGTACCAGAAATCGTCGGCACACCGACCGGGGCAATATTAGGTGGACCTACCGGGCCCGCCTGCTCGCTAGTGATCAGTTCACTGGTTCCCTGCCCATCGGTATAGCGCAGTTCGACGCTGATCAGCGTACCCATATCGCTGCTTACCAAGGTATAGCCACTGGACGTAGCGCCACCGATGGCGCCACCATTGCGTAACCACTGAAAACTGAACGCACCCAGGCCGTCCGGATCACTGACGGGTGTCGAATCGGCCATCAAGACCTGGCCTTGTTTGGCAACGCCTACAATAAGCGGGATACCGGTGGGATCGTCATTGACGCTGACCACCGTCGTCGTCTGTGCACTGGTCACCGTCTCGACCAGGCCGCCGCCATCCGTATAACTCACCTCGAGGCTGATCAGGCCTCCTACGTCGGCATCGCCGAGCGTATAGGTCGTGCCGGTCGCGCCGCCGATCACACTACCGTTACGCAGCCACTGGTAGCCGAATGCACCCAAACCGTCGGCGTCGCTGATGCTCGAGGTGTCCGTGGTCAGAATCTGGTCCTCGACTACCGTCCCGCTGATCGTCGGCAATCCGACCGGCGTATCATTCACGTTCGTGACCGCGGACGTATCCGCGCTGGCCAGCGATTCAACGGTCAATCCGTCATCGGTGTAATCCGCGCTCACCGAGAGTACGGCGCCCACATCGGCCTGGGTCGTCGTGTAGGTGCTTGCCGTCGCCCCACCGATGGGCGCACCATCACGGTACCATTGATAGCTGATCGCACCGCTGGCACCATCGGCATCGCTGACACTGGCCGTGAGGAGCTGACCCTGCGCCGGCGTGGTGTCGTCAATACTCACCGTACCGGCATCATTGACGTTGGTGACCGCCGAAGTACCCGCACTGATCAGGCTTTCCACCGTGCTCTCGTCATCGGTGTAATCGGCACTCACTGTCAGCACCGCGCCCACATCGGACTGGTTAGTCGTGTAGGTGCTCGCCGTCGCCCCGCCGATGGGCGCACCGTCGCGGTACCACTGGAAGCCGATCGCACCGCCGGCACCGTCCGGATCGCTGACACTGGCCGTCAATAGCTGATTCTGCGCCGGCGCGGTGTCATCGATACTCACCGAACCTGGGTCATTGACGTTCGTGACCGCCGAAGTACCCGCACTGATCAGGCTTTCCACCGAGCTCTCGTCATCGGTGTAATCGGCGCTCACCGTCAGCACGGCGCCCACATCGGCCTGCGTGGTCGTATAGGTGCTCGCCGTCGCCCCGTCGATGGCGGAACTGTCGCGATACCATTGGAAGTTGATGACACCGCTGACGCCATCGTCATCACTCACGCTCGCCGTCAGGAGTTGGTTCTGCGCCGGGGCGGTGTCATCGACACCGACCGAGCCCGCATCATTGACGTTCGTCACGGCCGCCGTCTGCGCCGAGGTCAACGGTCCTTCAGGCATCGATTTTGCATCCGTGTAACTGACCTCGACACTGATCAACGTACCGACATCTGCGTCGCCCAGCGTATAGGTGTCGCTGGTTGCACCTGCGATGACAAAGCCGTTGCGCAACCACTGATATGCAAACGCACCCAGACCATCGGCATCACTGATGCCCGAGGTATCCGCGCTCAGTAGCTGATCCTCGGCTACCGCACCGGTAATGACCGGGACACCGACGGGATCGCTGTTCGGCGCGATTATCGGCGCCACGTTGCCGTAACTATCGCCAATCCGGATCTCATCGAAGCTTTGCTGCGCGGCCTGTCCGGCTATCAGCGCCACCTGGTTGAAGGTCCCGAGGTCGAGATCCGTCTTGACCGCAACGCGGTCCGGGTCGAAGCTTGCGCCGGGCGCCACACCCGGGATCGGGTTGACATATAGGGTGATAACGTCATTTCCTGGCCGAAAATCGATACGCGCCGTCAGGAACAACGGGACATCCTCCGCCGCCGAAACCCCGGCAGCGAAATTTCCGGCGCCATTGCCCGCCGTGTCCAATCCGACATTGCCCCAATGGTGGCCGATGAACAGGCCGCCGGTACCGTCTTCCGGATCACCTCCAAGGACCAGGCCGCCGTAGTTGTCATCGGCGAATGACGCCGGGGAATCAGGTCGAAGCACGAAGCCGACCCAGACCGAGGTACCGTCCGCGCCGAGCGACTCACTCAGGTTCCGGTACGAAACCGGGTCGCTGACGCCGTCGACAAGCACGCCATGACCGCCTGCCGCGTAGAGAAGCCCCGATGCATCGGCGACGCTGGCCCCGGCAACTTCACCGTCGCCATCGATGCCGATCCCGTCCTGCCAGGCGCCGCTCCAACCCGCACCCCCGTTCGCACCCGCCAGACCGCCAATCGAATACTCAAAGGATTCAAAGGCTGCGGCAATCACCGCCGGCAGATTGCCGACGCGAACTATGGCACTGGCGGTTTCGCTCCTACCACCTTCACCGTCCTCCAGCACGAAGCGGACGGCCCGCAGATTCGTCGCCGGGTTGTCCGATACATTTTCGTAGCTGACGCGCTTGATCAGGGCCTCGACCGAAGTCGTATCTGCATCGCTGGTCAGATTGACTACGATGGGTGTCAGTCCGTCGTAGGGCCCGGCAGTTGCCAGGGTGCCGATAATCCGCGTACCGGTACCACCGCCGAAGTTATACGAGATCTCATTGCCGGAGAGCGTGATTTCGCCGATGCCGCCAGCCTGCCCTTCGATCGCCAGGCGGTCGTCCAGCGAACCGCTAGAGGCCATATCGACGGTCAGCGTGCCGCCGTCGAAATAATCCGTATCCGTATCCGCGATGGTTACCGAGCCGACGATGAGCCCAGCCGGGTCGGCCTCCGTGTAGTCCAACTCGCCCGACAGGCTGATGACAGGCGGCTGCTTGTCGATCAGCACAGTGGTCACCGCGGTATTACTCAGATCACCGTTGCGATCCTCGTACTGCACCGTGATCTGGCGAGCGCTTTCATCGGGAGTGAGGGCTATGTTGTGATAGCGCACGCTGGCCAATACGGTCTCGTAGTTGGCGATGATGTCCCGGCCGGAAATCCGTAACTCGTTAGAACCGGGCGGATTATCCCAGTCGTCGCTGATATTCAAAAAACCGCTGGTGTCGACACTGAGCCATTCCGCTGCACCATCTGGGCGGTTGGTAAGGGTGAGAGTCACCCACTCCAGATCGGATTCAGGCGTCGCAATCACGAAGTCCGAATCGAGTACCGCGATCTCCGAACCACCGGGGGTAAAGTACGCTTGGTAAACGACACCGTCGGCACCCGAACTATCGTCGCCGTCCAGATCGAGCTGCGGGAAGTCGACCATGATGATGGCGCTGTCATTGGTGATCAGCGCACCCCCGCTGCCGCTGTTTCCCTGGTCATTGACCGTGATGTCGAGCCGCGCCTCGCCCGTGAAATTGGTGCTCGGCGTGAATACCAGGCCATTCAGCAGGCCATTGATCTGCTCGGGCGTGCCTTCCACGTCGACAAAGGCATCGTTGTCACCCGTACCCGCATGCCAGGTGATCGCACCGGCCGATAACAGGCGCTGGACATAGACGCCTTCCTTGTCACCGTCCTGGTCGGCACTGGTCCAGGTCACGATCGGCATACCGGAGGCATCAATAGCAATGTCCGGGCTCGTCTGATCGCTGACAGTGGTCTGATTGACCGCCATATCTCCGCCCAACGGTTCACCAGCCGCATCGAAGTGACGCGCATAGACACCCTGCCCGGCGGCATCCGTGCACTGCCAGGCGACCACGAAGCTGCCGTCGTCGGCGATCGCGACCGACGGTGCGATCTGATCGTCTGCTTCATCGTCATTGACGATGAAATCCTCACTCACCGGGGAGCCGTTGCTGGCGTATAGACTGGCATGGATGCCGGTATTGTCGGCGTCTGCACCCTGCCACACGATCACAAACTGGCCGCTGGCGTTCATCGCCACCGCCGCCAGTTCCTGCGCGCCGTTTTCCTCAGCGGTATTGACAGGGAATCCGCTCACCCCGACCGGCGCGCCGGTGGCATCGAAGCGTTGCGCAAAGATTCCCAAGCCGTTGCTATCGGCGTCCTGCCACGCCACGACCAAGTTGCCCGCGCCGTCCATGGCGACACCGGCGAGTTCCTGATCGCCCGCGAGCGTCGTAGTCACCAGGGTTTCATCGCCAATCGCGACACCGTTGCGATCGAAACGCTGCAGGAACAGGTCTACGCTGTCGCCGGGGCCTTCCCAAACCACAACGAATTCCCCGTTGCCGGCCATGGCGATGGCCGGCGCGGTCTGATTGCCGATAATACTGGTGTTGACCAGCAACTCGTCGCTTACCGGATTACCATAGGCATCGAACTTGCGTGCGAAAACGCCTTCACCGTTGCCGTCCTGCCCAACGCTGATCCAGGCAACCGCAAACTCCCCGTTGGGGGCGGCCGCCACGACTGGGGCGGTCTGATTCCCGGAGGTGAACTGGTTGACCTGAAACTCAAAACCGACGCTTCGGTCATCAGGATTGAACCGCTGGGCATAAATGCCCTCGGTCTCGGGTGCATCCTGATCCTTGCTTTGCCAGACCACGATGTGGTTGCCCGACGGTGTCGAGGCGATGCTGGAGAAGCGCTGCTCATCGTCTACGTGGGTGTTGACCAGGGTCTCGGGGCCCAGGCTGTCGCTGAGGGTGATGGTGCCGTTGACGGCGGTGAGTTGCACCCGCACATCGCTGTCCAGCGCGTCGTCCTCGATCAGGATCGGGTTGCCATCCAGATCGCTCAAACGCAGCGCGACATTCTTGGCCGTCTGTTGCGGCCCGGGCACGACCACTTCCGGCGCATCGTTGACCAGGTCCGATTCGACATTGATAACGATCGCCCCGGCGTTGGTCAGTGCCCCGCCCACACCATCGTTGCCGCCATCATCGGCGCCGATCTGAATGCTGCCCGCACCGGCAAAACCCGCCGAGGCACGGAACACCAGGCCCTGCAAGGCGTTGTTGATATCGCTGAGGCCGCCGCTAAAACGCATCGAGTCGTCGTCAGCGCCGCCGCCGTCGAGAAAAGACAGGCCGGCGGTCCCGGACAGCGATAGCTTACCGCCATAGGCCGTGAGATAGACCGTGATCGACGCCCCGCCCGCGTCTGCGTCGGTGACGCTCACGGCATTGCCATTGGCGGTGGAAAACACCAGGGGCACGTCCTCGTAGGCACGTTGCGGATCCGGCAGCACAAAGGCCGGCGCGTCGTTGACCGGGCTGACGTTGACCGCGATTACGGCGCTGTTAGTCTGCGCGGGACCGCCGCTGTTGCCCAGGTCGTCGATCTCGACGGTCAGAGTGGTTGCGCCGTCGAAGTCCACCGCCGGAGTGAACACCAGGCCATCGAGCACGTTGTTGACGTCGTCCAGCGGGGCCTCGAACTCGACCACGGCGTCATCGCTACCGTCGCCCTGCAGTAAGGTGAGACCAGCGACATCCTTGTACAGCTGGCCGTAGATACCGTATCCACTGCCGTCCTCGCCGTCACTCTCCCAGGCAACGATGAAGCGTCCATCGTCGCCCGCGGCCAGCGCCGGCGTGCGTTGGTTCTTGACGGTCGTGGTATTGGCGCGGAACTCGCGGCCGAGCTCGCTACCGTCATTGGTATAGCGCTGCGCGAACACGCCAAACTTGTGGTCCGGGTCGTCCTGCTTCTCGCCCTGCCAGGCGACGATATAATCACCATCGCCGTCCATCGCCACCACCGGTGCCTGCTGGTGGTCGACGACCTGGGTGTTGACCAGCACCTGCTTGGCGGTGCGGGGCGTGCCGTCGGCGTCAAAGGCACGGTGGAAGATACCGTAATCGCCATCCGGATAATCGAGATCCTTGCTCTGCCAGACCACCACGAAGTCACCGGCGTTGTCCATGGCCACATCGGGTGCCAACTGAGTCTCGTCGCTCACGCTGCTGACCTGAATCTCGGCCACGTCCTTGGCCGCCCCATTGGCATCGAAACGCCGCGCGAGGATATCCCATTTGTTGTCACCGGCGTTTTCGCTTTGCCAGGCGACCACGAAGTCGCCATCCTGATCCATAGCGACCGACGGGGCATGCTGATGACGGGCGGTGGTCAGGTTAACCAGAAACTCGCCGCCGACCTTGGCCCCTACGGCGTCGAAGACCTGACCGTAGACACCGTAATCGTTGCCGTCCTGGTCGTCGCTAGCCCACACCACCACGAAGCGCCCGGTGGCGTCCGTGGCTATATCGGGTGCGATCTGCGCCTTGTTGTAGTAGGTATTGACCTGAAACTCTGCACCGGTGCGTGTACCGCTGGCGTCGAAGCGTTGGCCGAAGATACCCTTGTTATTGCCGTCCTGGTCTTCGCTGACCCACACCACGACGAAGCTGCCGTCGTCGGCGACGGCCACCGCAGGATCGGTCTGGTGTTTGTGGAATACGGTATTGACTTTGAACTCGGCATCCAGCACGTTGCCGTCGGCATCGTAGCGTTGCGCGAAAATGCCATAACCGTCGTCATCCTGGTTGTTACTCGCCCAGACCAGAATGAAGCTACCGTCCGGGGTCATGGCGGCAGCAACGTCGGTCTGCTGATCGGCGGTGTTCGAGTTGGCCAGGAACTGGGTGCCAACCGTGGTGCTCAGCGAGACGGTGCCGTCGGCGGCGGTGACCTTGACGCGAATCGGTTGATCGTTCGCGTCGTCGTTGATCTGGATTGCGTTGCCCGAGACAGAGTTTAAGACAAAGGGTGTCTCTTCCGTGGTATCGATCGTGCCCGGATCGGTGATGGTCGGCGCGTCGTTGCTCGCATCCGGCGTCACCTGGATGGTAATGATGTCCTGATCGGTCTTGACGCCGTCGATACCCGAGTTACCCTGGTCACCGGTGGTCATCTGCAGGGTGGCGGTGCCGGCGAAATGCGCATCCGGCGTGAAGCGCAGACCGTCCAGCGCCGCGTTCACCAGGTCTTTGTCGCCTTCCAGGGCCAGGGTACTTACACCGGTATTCCAACCCGGGGTGACGTTTATCCCGGGGTCGGATGGCAGGCTCAACAGGCCATGGGTAACGGTCAGGGTGACATCGATATCGTCGGTAGCGGTGGCGTCGTTGTCGATTACCTCGAGCTTGTTCACGCCGGCAAAGGTGAACATCGTGTCCTCTACGGCAACCACGGTGCCCGGGAAATTGTTGACCGGCGGTACGTTGTAGTCGAAGACATCGATGGCGATCGCCTCGGCCGTGACCTGCGCGCCGCCCGATCCGAAGTTATTCTGATCGTCGACCGACAGATTCAGGGAATCCGGTCCCAGATACGCCGTCGTCGGTGTGTAAACCAGCCCGTCGATCGCCGCGTTCAACTCGGCCTGGGTCCCACGGATCGTCATGCTGGTCGAATCGTTGGCGCCCGCAGTGACGGCTACGCCCGAGCCCGCCACATCGGCAGTGAGGATACCGTGGGTCACCGAGAGAGTCAGCTCGATATCGGGCGGGGCTCCGGCGTCTGCATCGGCATCGCTCAGTGCAATCGGGGCGCCGTTGAAGGCATTGAAGACAAAGGGCACCGTCTCGGCGACCCGTTGCGTGCCCGCCGGTATCTGCAGCAGCGGCGCATCGTTGACAGGGTCCAGTGTGATCGCCACCGAGTGCACGTCGGTCGCCGCGACACCCGTGCCGGTGTTGCCCAGATCGTCGACCGTGATGGTAAGGTCTGCCGGACCGAAATAGTCTGCCTCCGGGGTAAAACGCAACTCCGTCAATGCCGCATTGATGTTGGTGATCGAACCGCGAAATACGCTGGAGACATCGTCGGTGCCGTCGCCCAGACTGAATTCCAGCGCGCCCGGTTGCAGGAAGCGCTGGCCATAGATACCGTCGGAGCCGTCCGGGTCCTGATCCTCGCTCTGCCAGACCACCACGTACTGGCTGTCGCCCGCCATGCCGATAGCAGGGCCGGTCTGTTCCTCCAGAGTGTAGGAGTTGACCAGGGTCTCCAAACGCAGGTGGCTACCGTCGGCGGCAAACTCCTGGACGAATATGCCCTCCTTGCCGTCGTCGTTGTCCTGATCCGGACTCTGCCAGGTCACGACGAAGTTGCCGTTGGCGCCGATCGCCACCGATGGCGCCTTCTGGTGACCGTCGGTCTCGGTGGTCACCGCGATCTCGCCGCCCACCAGACTGGCGGTATCGAAGTCGAAGCGCTGGGCGTAGATCCCCTCGCTGTCTCCCGGGGCGTCCTGGCCCTTGCTCTGCCACGTGACAACCGCCTGGCCGGAATCATTGATCGCCACCGAGGGCGCGGTCTGGTGATCGTCGGTGGTCGTCGCGTTGATCAGGGTCTCGCCGATATCCAATGCGTCTCCGGCGGCGTCGAAGCGCCGCAGGTAGATCCCCTCGCCACTGCCGTCCTGGTCCTTGCTTTGCCATGCCACCACGAACTCGCCGTCGGCCTTGATCGCGATATCCGGGCTGGTCTGATCACTGGCCGGCGTGGTGTTGACCAGGACGTCCGAACCCACCAGTTCGTTCATGTAGATATCGAATGGCCGGATATTGATCTCCATGCCGTCGGCCACGGTCTTGCTCTGCCAGGCGACGACGAAGTAGCCGTCCGGACCCATCGCCACGCTGGGCGCGAGTTGAACGTCGTCTTGCTGCTGGTTTACGCGTGTCGCGTTGCCGTACGCAACACCGTCGATATCGAAGGTGCGGGCGTAGACATCGTCCTTGTCGTTGACGTTTTCGGTATCGTGTTCCCACACCACGACAAAGTTGCCGTTGGCGTCGATGGCTACGTCCGCACTGGACTGGCGGGCATTCGTGTCATTGTTGACCAGGATGTCGCCGCTGATCGCTGCACCGTCGGCGGCGTAGGTGCGGGCGTAGATGTCTTCCTCGTCGAGCCCGTTGTGCTGCTCCCAGACCACGACGTAGCGTCCATCCGCCGCCACCGCCACGGCGGGAAATTGCTGGTCAGTGGGTGTCGCCGCATTTACCCGGAACTCGTCGCCCAGGCGACTGGTCAGGGTGACCGTCCCGTTGGTGGCATCGAACCGTACTTCGATGTCGTTCGCGCCGGCGTCGTCCGCGATGCTGACCTCGTGCGGCCCGCCGCCGGTAAACACCAGGGTCGTGTCCTCATCGGTACTGATGGCGCCGGGGGCCGTGATGAGCGGGGTATCGTTGAGCGCCTCTACCGCGACCGTCGCGTACGCGGACAGGCCGGACAGCAGGCTGTCATCGGTCGCCAGCACGCGGATGACCCGGTCCGTGGTGTTCGGTGCCTGCGAGGTGTTCTCGTAGGTCACGGTGCGCAGCACCTTGGCCAGATCGGCTGTCGGCACTGTACCACTGCCTTCGATCGTCAGGATGTCGTTGCTATAGATCGCGGTAATACTCGCGTCGATGCTCGGGTCCGAAGTGTCGGCACTGAGGATCTCGTCCGCCCCGTCCAGCGGATTGGTCAGCACCACCGTCAGCTTTTGCAGATTCGGCCCGGCGCCGTAGGTAATAGTGGCCGCCGCATCTACGACACTAACCGGGCCGCCGTCCTCGACGAAGGCGGCGCCGTGATCGACGCCGGCACCGGCGCCATTGAGATCGACCACCGGCGGGTCGTTGATCTGGAAACGTTTGGCGAACACGCCCTGATCGTCGACTGCGCCGGCGCTATCCTCGCCGCTGTAGACAATCACATAGCTGCCCAGGCCGGTCATGCTGACCCCCGCGCCGAATTGATCCGTAGCGGCCGTGGCCACCGCCACGTTGCTGGCGGACACCGGGTTGCCCAAGGCGTCGAACTCCCGCGCGTAGACATCGTTGTCGGCGTTGGTCCAGCTCACCACAAAGTTGCCGGCCGCATCGGCCGACACCGAGGGCGCGGATTCAGCCAGACCAAGCCCGGGCTCGTTCACCAGGAATTCACCACCGAGGGGATCGCCGTTCGCATCGTAGCGGCGGCCGTAGATGCCGTCGTTGTCGCCATCCTCTTGGTTACGGCTTTGCCAAACGACGATCAGCGAACCGTCATCGAGCAGCGCCACGTCGGAGTATTGTTGATCCTGGGTGTCGAACTGATCGGCGATGAACTGCTTGTCCTGCGGCGTGCCGTCGGCGTCGAACACACGCACATAGACCGTCAGTTTGTTGCTGGCCAGATCCTTACCGGTCCAGGTGATAGCAAATGCACCCGAGGCATTGCTGTCGATCGATGGAAAGAGCTGCTTTTCCGGGGTGATGTTGTTGACCTGGATCTGGCCGCCCACCGTACCGCTCGCGGCGTCGAAGCGCTGCGCATAGATGCCTTCACGGCTGCCGTCCTGGTCCTTGCTGGTCCAGGTGACGACAAAGGACCCATCGTCGCGCAAGGTGACCGCCGGGTCGGTCTGGTCATTGGTCATGTACGCCGTATTGACCCGCAATTCGCCCCAGTCGACACCGTCCTTGTCGACCAGCCGGGCATAGATCTCGGACTTGTCCGAAGCCGGATCGGTGTCTTGGGTCTCCCAGACGATGACATAGGCGCCGTCGGCATTCATCGCCACGGCGGGCGCGGTTTGGGCGCCGTCGGTGATGGCGGTGTTGGCCAGAAATTCGTCGGGTTGGCTCGGCAGAGGCAAGCCATCGGCACCGAACAGGCGGGCATAGATACCCTCATTAGCGCCGTCCTGGCCATCGCTCTCCCACACTACAATAAAGTTACCCGCGCCGTCGGAGGCGATCGCATTGGGCGTGGCATTAAGCGTCGACTGGTCCCAGACGAGTGGGTTCTCATTGACCAGTCTCTCAATGCCTTCCGGGGTGGCCGCGAGCAGGCCATGCCAGGTCTCTCGAATTTGGGCGCTAACCACTTCGGTCGTCTCGATCTGTCCGGTCCGGTGCTCAAGCGCCCAATCACCGCCTTGTGTCGCATGGCCCGTCAGATCGGTCGAGGCCGCGACGTCGGCGCCGGTCAAGGCGCTTATCGCTTCGACCAACGCCCTTCCCTGTTGATCGGCCACCAAATCACAGCCATAAATCAGCAAATCGGCCGCGTCGGTCAGACTCTCGCCCCATTGGTTGAGCTGCCGGGCAAAGCCGTCAAGGTTCTCACTCGTCAACCAGCTGCTGCCAAGTTGCAGCCCGTCTGATGACCCATGGGAGATGACATGCACCGCTGCGATGTCCCGATACTGCGCGAGGACGTCACTAATCTGCGCGACACCGTCCCGGTCCGCTTCGATCAGATAGACCACGCTTCCGTTGGTGGCGCTGTTGACACACACCCGCTCAAAGATGTCCTGATAGTCGGGGACTCGCGTGTCCACGAACAGAATCTCGTTCGCGGCCGAAGCCTGCGATTCGACGGGCAAAAACCCAGTAAAATCTAGCTTGCCACTCGCATCGTCGCTGTTTCCGTCATGCAGGGATGCACGCGTTTCAAGCTGGTCCGAGGTCGTCACGACGACCTGAGACCCGATGGCAGTCGTCGACGTCGTCAGACCGTTCAGATCCAACGGAGCATACTCCCAGGGCGCCTCTTCACGAACTCCGTCAGCCGCCGGGAGACCCACGAGCGCCAAGGCATCGGCCGACAGAAGCATCCGCGGCTCCATGAGGTCGAACTGCATCAGGCTTTTGGCAAGAGGTCTCTTTCTGAAAGTCATGGATACATCGTTAGCGGATAGGGGTTGCGCCGAAGGCCAGGAAAAGCAAACGCGCTAGCGTGAAGCTATTTGCAAAACACCGCTGCGTTACCGTCTGCACTGTCGCCCTCGTCGCTAAGGCTAGGTATCGGATTGGCCGACGAATTCTGAACAAGCAAGTCCGTCAGTTCAGCATAAAAACTGGCCACGTCTCCCGCTTTGGATTATCTCGCGGGGTGCGAGCGACGCGTCGCATCCGAAAGGTGCGCGGGACACACCCTGCCCATGGAATGCCTCACTCCGAGCAAAGGCTCAAAGAAGTTTCCTTCCTCGAGTTAGGGTGATTTACTTTCGGCCTGCCCAGCGGCTGACTTAGTCCGCTGATTGGCCATTCGGCTGGATTGCAGCGCGGAGCGGCCTTGGTGCACGGCTCCGCCCAGGGTCGGCGTTCCGCTACGATATCGTGTTGTTTTCAAAGGCGTTGGGCATGACATGGGGCATCGATACCCGAAACGCAGCCAGCTGAAGTACACAAAACAGCGCTGCCGCGTCAGAAACTGGCCTGAGTACGAAGCTGGTCTCCGAAAGCGGGGCGATTTGACGCCGTGGTTTTCCGCGTAGGCCATCGCGGCATGGCGGGCACCGACAGGTAATAAACCGGGTGGGCAGGCCTTTTACTCGGACCTCGCCATCGAAGTTGGATCGACGGTGCGTCGCCGGTACGGGTTGTCACTAAGTCAGACAGAGGGCTTCCTGCAGTTGCTATCCACTTTATTGGACCGAGGCCTTCGCATCCCCGATCACTCTACCTTGCCTCGGCGATCCAACGATCTCAACGTACGGATCCCTGTGTCGACGAACGATGGGCGGCGCGACATTATGATTGACAGTATGGGCTTGCGTGTCCACGGCGGTAACGTCCCAGGCACCAGTCCACCCAGGCGAAGAGCGTGGCGAAAGCCACACATCGTTGTCAATGCCGACACCGGTGACGTGCTTGCATCTTCGCTGACATCGCATCGCGTACGCGATGCGGCGCAAGTCCTGTTCGGGGCGCATTCTCGAAAGGACAGTTTGTCCCCCGTCCCCGACCTGTCCGGGCCCTCGCTGGTCCAGGCACGGTGGGACTTGCCCTGCACTCAAGCCATGGCTGCGGCCATGGTTTTCCCTCAGGGGCGGCATCCCAACGCACCTGGCCGGCGCGATCATCCCGGATACCGGTGCAACATGCAGGTTAGCTGCCCCGCGAAGCGGGCGAGTATCAGGAATGATACGAGCAATGCGCGCGAGGTAGACTCTGGGCTCAGGCACCAGTGCGGCCTGCCGGGCAATGACGAATCGGCAAAATAGCCGATTTGCACGACCGCAGGTCGCCCAAAGGGCAAAGACCACGGACGGACTTTGTAAAATCGCTCCCGGCGATCTTGTCCAACGGCTGTCGCCTTGAGGTGCGATTCACGTCGCGCTCAAGGTAAGCCGGTCAAGGACCAGGCAGCGCGGACACCGATTTCAGGTAAGCGACCATGGCCCCGCGATCCGCTTTGGTGAGCTTGGACGTTGCATTGTCGATAACTTCGGTCATCAGGCCACCCGCGTAGTCGCCATTCGGCAGTTCACCGGATTCGAGAAAGTAATCCAGGTCGTCGGCGTCCCATTTACCGATGCCATCGGTGCGATCGGGGGTGATGTTAGGCACTTTTTTACCCTCCGGGCCGTCGACGCTACCGGCCAAGTAACGACTATAATCGGTCGCGCCCAAGCGGTCTCTCGGCGTGTGGCATTCACCGCAGTGTCCCAAGGCATCGACCAGGTACCGGCCGCGGGCGAGTACCGGATCTGTTGGACGCGGTGGCGGCATTTCCAGAATCCACCATTGCCAAAGCCGCATCATCCAGCGGCTCAGCCACCAAGGCAGGTCGTGTTCCCGGTTTTTCTTTTGTACCGGTGGTTGCGTAATCAAAAAGTCGAAAATCTTTTTCGCATCTTCTTCGGTCATTAGCCGGTACGAGGGATACGGAAAGACGGGGAAGTAGGCGCTACCATCCGGTGCCTGACCGTGGCGTACTGCAGCAACAAATTCTGTCGAGGACCATGCACCGACACCGGTTTTTGGGTCAGGCGTTATATTGGGTGAGTAAAAGGTGCCATAAGGCGTCTCAAAAGCACGGCCACCGGCCAGTGGATCGCCATCTTCCGTGGTATGGCAGGCCAAGCATCCAGCAATACTAAACAGGTATTCACCGTCAGAGCAGAACGCCGTTGCCGACCATAAAAGGCAGGCAACGGCGAACTGTCGAGTCATCATTCCTCATCCTCTTCCCGGAAATCCTCGTGACAGGCCTTGCATCCTTTGCCGACGTCCTTGTGTGCCGCTGCGATTGCGTTCTCGTCACCTCCGGCAACCGTCTCGGCGAACTTGGCGGTGGCATTCTTGGCGTCCATGGCAGCCTTTTCGAACTTCTCCCAGTTTTCCCAGATCTCGGCCTTCGCCTTGGTTTCGCCAAAATCCGAGCCCTTGGGGAACAGCCGCGTCAGATTGACCGTCAACTCGGACATCGCCTGGGCATGCATTGCCAAATCGCCCTCCGGCGATACCTTACCGCGTACGATCTGACTCGCTGAAGCCATGTGTCCGCCGAGGGCGGTCATCATAGCCTTACGATATTTTATATAATTTTCAGGTTCTTCGGCGTGGGTGCTTGTCGCGGTGACTATCAGCGCGGCAAAAAGGCTTACCAGGTATTTGTGCATCGCTTTTTCTCCTTACGGTTTTAGCGGTAGTCTGGATATTAGCAAGTCGGGGTGAAGCGTACAGGGCAATCGACCTTGAAAAAGTGATTAAACGGATCTGACTCGGATACTTTTATTAAATTCCGCTGAGACAAGGTCTTCGTATCGATCGTAGGTCAACAACACTACCTGTGGCGTGCCGTCGGCCAGGGTGGCGATGCCGTTGCTATTCTAGACCGGCGTCGCCGCAAGCGTAAGGTGGCCGAACGCTTCATTTGAAAAGTATTGGCCGGCCAAGGACAAGAACCGACGAGACTGGTAACGGATAGGATAATTACCCTTCCTCCCGCGGTCCGGGCTGCTCTTCCCGACACCGTGCATGACACGCGGCGGTATGCGAACAATCGTGCGGAGAATTCCAACCATCATAAGCGTCGCCGGGAACGACGGGTGCAGCGTTTCAAATCGGTCCGTCAAGCCCAGAGGTTTCTTGGCCTGCATGGTCGTGTAGGTAATCTGATTCGATACGGTCGTCACCTCGTGAGCGCGAAAAACCATCGGCCATTCCGCGCTCGAGCGTTCGGCGTGCAACTGCCTGTCAGCGGATTGGAAACCGCCACGTCGGCTATCGTGCGTGCTGGCATGGCCACCTTCGCAGCAAAACTTTGGGTAATCGCCGCCACGTTTCTTTCGACTGCCAGGTAGCTGAGGAAGCGCTGAACATCCGCCACGCTCACCTCGGCGATCGGCTTCTCACCACGAAAGCGCAGAAAACGGTTACACCAATCCACATAGGATTGCTCGGTCCGTATCGAATAGCGTTTGGCCCGAAGGGTCCGGGACAACGCCTCCAACACCGGAAACGCCTCGGCAGAGCGGGCAAATTTCGGCCCGGTCAACTCAACGGCGATACGCTGCCCTGGGGCCTGTTCCTTCGCCAAGGTCGGATGATGCTGACCTAATTCCTTGGAGGCCTTCTTCCAGTAATCCCAATCGATCTGCTCGCCCGCAGCAACCGGATTCAAATCGACCGAGAGCAGCTGCAGTGCCTCCACCGTTTGGCGGAATTGCCGGTCGGCCAGCTTGCTCTTGGTCGAGACCCGGCGAAGGAAATCGGTGATCCCGGTACCCGTCAGCTTGGAAAGCGACGACGGGCCCAACGCCTTCAGGAAGGCCTCGACGAAGCTTACGTAGTAAGGGCGGGCCGTCTCGGGAACCCCTTTGCGCGCCAGCGAATAGACGTACTAACCCAGCGGGACGGGGCTCCGTTTTCCCGTCGGCCCGGGCCAGCGAAGGAAGGATATCGAGACGATGGAAACGCCATATTTAGGCCTTTACTGTGCTAGCCTGAGCCCAGAGTAACAAGGTATTTTCAGAGAACCTAATAAGAACCATAGCCAAGCCGACAGTTTGAGAAATTAATTCTCTTCTGACGATTGGATAAACTTGTGCAAGACAGAATTTTCACGACCCAGAGCCCGTGGGATACCTCATGACTCGGGCTGATCCGTCAAAAAAGTGGTTTCGAGCGCCAGCCGCTTGAATGCCCTATTGGAAGAAGCGTAATCAGTACCGTCATGTGAGTATATTTCTTCTTGGACGTTGTCGGCGCCGTCAGTTGACCTGGGAATACTGCATCACTGAGTTTATGGCGGCCTAAGCGAGGGAGAACAAATGAAATTTGGAGTCTCATGCGGTAATTACTGTACTAGACTGCATGCTGGTTAGTGCAGTAATGCCTGCACGCATTCTAAGAAAAATGTTGGCTTTCAAAAAGGAAGTTTGAAATGTCGTATGTTGATAAACACTTGTTGCCGAACGAGGTTGTTCTGCATCGCGCAAAACTCCACTGGTCCATCTATGCTCCGGGCCTAATACTGATCGCTATTGCGGCCTTCTTGTTTGCTAAGGAGCCTATTGTTGGCGGAGAGTTCCCGGACCACATATTTAGCATCGTCTTTATCGTATTCGGATTTCTTGCTCTGTTGAAAGCGATTATCGTTCGAATGAGCACGGAGATGGCAATAACCTCGAAACGAGTGATCGCGAAGACGGGCTTTGTAATTAGGAGCTCAGTGGAACTGAATCACAGCAAGCTGGAGAGCATCTGCGTAGAGCAAAGTATTCTTGGTAGATTACTAGGGTTCGGCACCTTGATCTTGAATGGTACCGGTGGTGGAAAAACGCCAGTACCAAACATTAATGCACCTTTGCAGTTTCGCAGTGCCGCAATGCGGGCGGCAGATCCCGCTTGAGAATAAAACCTAACAAATCGGTCAAGCCGTTCGCTGTGCTCACTCGGACGTCTGGTGCGCTGCGGCTTTTTGCGCATGGCTTCGCCATTATTGCGCAAACGCCGCTCCACACCGGCCGCCGCTTAAGAAAAGCTCCGATGGTAAGAGTTCTGATCAGGTCGGGGATTTATCGATCTTCTCCCTCCAAAGAGATTCAACTATCTACCGTAACGTGGCTTGTCGATAAGCGATCATTCGAGTTTACGATGAGTATTTCAGATGGTTTCTACGAAACATGGCTAACTCCAAGCGTTGAAATAAAACAACTATCGTTTAGCGGCGGCGTTGCCGAGATTTTCATTAAGTCTGAGCGCGATATCGGAGCTTTAGCAGAGGAGCTTATTTCAATGGATAAACGGTGTAGTGAGAATTGCTCAAATATCAGAATGTAGTGGCTCTGTTGCGCTAACACGGCCTATACACTCGGACGGCAAAAAGCGCCGCTCCTCGTCGCTCTGCGTTTTCCTGCCGGTGATTTGCGGCGTTAGGCGTGCACTTCATCTCGGATGACGAGTACAAGGACAATGATACAATGCGTAAACTCGTCGTTTGCAACATCATCTCACTCGACGGCTACTACTCCGGTTCAGGCGGCAACGTCATGGCCATGCCATTCGACGCCGGCTTCTCGGAGTACAACGCCGAATGCGTTCGGGCTGCCGACACGTTGCTGCTCGGACGAACATCGTACGAAGGCTTCCGCGCGTACTGGCCTTCGGTCGCAGATGATCCCGGCCAGCCTCCGCTTGAGCGTGAGATTTCCACGCTCAATGGCGCCATCGAAAAAGTCGTCGTCTCTAACATGTTGAAGTCCGACGCCTTGCAAGGTTGGGGACCCGCACGCGTTGTGGCCCGCGAAGACGCCCATGTCGAAATCGACGCACTCAAACACCGCCCGGGTCGAAACATTCTGGTATTTGGCAGCCATATTCTTTGGAACGATTTGCTTGCCGCCGGCTTGGTCGACGAATTGCATCTCATGATCGGGCCGGGCGCCATCGGCGATGGAATCAAAGCGTTCGAAACAAAGCCCCCGGGGTCGCTTCGGCTGCTTGACACGCGCACATTCGTCGGCTCTAGTCTGATCTTGGCGCGCTACGCCGTCGGGGACATGACCCATGCCTAACGAATCGCTCAAGCCGACTCACCTGCGGCTCGCGGCTTAGCTCAGTCGTTAGCCCTAATAGGAGAGAACCAGATGTCGAAGCGGAAAACTGAAGGTGGCTGTCAGTGTGGTTCTATTCGTTACGTGATTGCTGGCGATCCCGTAATGGCGGCTATCTGTCACTGCTCAACTTGCCGTCGAGCGAATGCGGCTCCTGCTGTAGCGTGGGCAATGTACGAAGAAGGGCAGGTGAAGTTCGTTTCCGGTGCGCCGAAGAAATATTCGGCATCAGAAGACGCGAAGAGAGGGTTCTGCTCTGAGTGTGGTACGCCCATTAGTTTCGAAGCAGAGTTTCTGCCAGGCTTAATCGATATCACTTTGGGCAGTTTCGATGATCCGGAAGCGGTACAGCCGACTATGCATTACTGGCACTCAAGGCACCTATCGTGGGCTGAGTTTGCCGATTCGTTGCCTCGATATCCCGAGTTCCCTCCACTAGAACAATGAGGCAAAGGGCTAACAAGAAGTTCGAGGGGACCCCGAACACTCCGCAGCTTTCTGCGCATGCCTTCGGCATTGTGGCGCAAAAAGCCATCCCGTATTCTGCGCCGCTGTACTTGGCGTTAGTTGCGTAAAGCTCTTTTTACGAAAGGTGCAAATATGGAAGTCTCAATAGAAACAACGGTCGATGCTCCGATGGACCAGGTTTGGTCAGCTTGGGTAACACCTGATGACATCAAGAAATGAAATATTGCATCAGAAGATTGGTGTTGCCCGGAAGCCGCAATTGATTTCACGGTTGGTGGGAAATTCAACTATCGTATGGAAGCTAAAGATGGCTCAGCGGGATTCGACTTTGAATGATATTTCACCAATATCGAGCGAGATCAGATCATTGAATACGCACTTGATGATGGCCGGAAAGTGACAATCACTTTTTCAGAAACTGAACAGGGAATCCGGGTCGTTCAAATCTTCGAAGCGGAAAATTGGTATTCTGCTGAGCAGCAAAAGCACGGTTGGCAAAGTATATTAGATAATTTTAAGAAGCACGTAGAAACAGCATGCAACTAACCAGGCGCTCCAGCGGATGCGAAAGTGGTGCGGGTTTTGCGCCTGCGGTACCGCGTCATTGTCGCGCAAAACCCGCACCAATTTTGTCACCGCTGAGCTAGGCCGTTAGAGCGACCCGGACAGAGATGGTCTTGTTGAACGCTGAAGAGAGGGAGAGGCTACTCATTGATGTCAAATTCCCATGATGGCGAATTCGCGTGTACGAACTGGGATCCTGGTTTGTATTGCGAGTTTTCGGATCACAGGCTTAGGCCAGGGCTTGAGCTACTCAGTCGAGTTCGAGTTTCATCCCCTTCTGTCGTGTACGACCTTGGATGCGGTACAGGGCATATTACGCAAATTCTAGCCGAGCGTTGGCCTTCGGCAGTCGTGTTTGGCGTTGATAATTCGAAACAAATGCTTAGTTCTGCCTCAACGGAAGTCGGGCGGGTTCAGTGGATTGAGGCCGACCTGAGAAATTGGCGGCCGCAAGAGCGCCCGAGCCTGCTCTTTTCGAATGCGACGCTACACTGGTTGGAAGACCATCGTTTGCTTTTTCCGTCTTTAGTTCGCTTTCTAGGAGTTGGCGGGTGCCTGGCGGTTCAAATGCCCCTTAGTTGGGTGCTCCCGTCGCATCGACTTATGCGCGAAACATTGGCCAACGGTGGCGCTAACGGGAGACCTTTCGGTACGACGGAATTGAGGCATGCGGTGGCCAATAATCCGGTGGCAAGTACCGCTGAATATTACGATCTGCTCGCCGGTTGTACGGAGACTCTTGACATTTGGGAAACCGAGTATTTGCAGGTTCTAGACGGGGAAGATCCCGTGCTAAATTGGGTTAAAAGTACAGGGCTTCGGCCGATCCTTGCCAGCTTGAATGATGAGGAGCGAGAAACGTTCCTCTCGGAGTACAAGCGGCGGTTGCGTGCCGAGTATCCACAACGATCTGATGGTAAAACACTATATCCGTTTCGTCGTCTGTTCATTGTAGCCAATGTGTAAGTGTCGTACTTTACAGGCGTAGTAGTTTGCGCTCTAACAAACGCTTGCAGGTGAAGCCAACGTCAGGCGAGAAAATGATCGAGAAGCTTTTCGCGAATACAGTTTATGTGAAAGTCTTTTCGAATCGATTTGAGCTAAAACATATCGAATCGGGGAAGTTCGAGGTGGCCGTAAGCAACGAGTCGTTCGCTACAGATCGATTGCTCGTAGGGAAGTTTTCCGTAGCGGAAAACGTTCTGCAGGGTGCAATGAAGCAATTGCACCAAAACAGGTGGTTATCACCTAGTCCAATTGTGGTCATCCATCCGATGGAAAAAGTTGAAAAGGGCTTGAGCGAAGTCGAAGAACGGGTTCTTCTGGAGTTGGCTGCAGGAGCTGGTGCGAGAAGAGTTATCGTTTGGGAAGGGCATGAACTTTCAGATGAAGAAGTCACGAAAAAGACTGGGCGCACCTAACACACGCCCTGAGGCCGACTGACAAGTAAAAGTTATTTACTTTGCCAATT
>CBDUNM010000045.1:0-30556 GCA_965368585.1 uncultured Chromatiales bacterium
CGATAAGGAATACCTGGAAAGCGCGATCCTGGAAACAGGTGATGTGATTCTGTTGTCTGTTGGAGGACATGGTTTCGAGATGCTGGAGCCGACTGAGATCATTGAAGTGAAACAGGGTCCCTATGCAGGGGAGCAGGACAAGACGCGCTTTGAGGCTAATCTGCCGACGGAACTGACTTACGGTAAAAAATCGTGAGCGACGCTGAAATTTTCAGTATTTATAGTCACTACTATGACTTGCTCTACCGCGAGAAGGATTATGCGGGAGACGTAAAATATATAGACGATATTTTAACCCGTTACAACGTCACTGGACGCGAGTTGCTGGAATTCGGCTCTGGCACGGGCAAACACGGTCGTTTACTGGTCGAACGGGGCTATAAGGTAGTAGGCGTTGAGCGGAGCGCGGAGATGGTTGCTCGGGCATCGGTTTTCGATGGCTTTGACTGTCGGCAGGGTGATATCTGCGAAGTGAAACTGGGGCGCACCTTCGATGCTGTGCTTTCGCTCTTTCATGTGATCAGCTATCAAGTCGCGAACGCGGATCTACATGCGGCGTTTTTCAGCGCGGCTCAACATTTGTCTCAGGGAGGGTTGTTCGTTTTTGATGTCTGGTACAGTCCGGCAGTTTATACGCAGCGCCCGGTAGTTCGGGTGAAGCGCTTGGCCGATGCGACTCACGAGATCACGCGAATTGCCGAGCCGGTTTTTATTCCTAACGAAAATCGCGTCGATGTTCACTACACCATATTGGCGCAGAATATCGCTACGGGATGCTGTGAGACTTTGACGGAAAACCATCCGATGCGGCATTTCTCGCTGCCGGAAATTGATACGCTCGCCAATGCGGCGGGCTTCGAACGTGTGTGTGCAGAGGAGTTTCTCACCGGTGCTGAGCCTGGTGAGGACACCTGGGGCGTGTGTGTCGTATTGCGGAAGAATTGAAACGTGAAAGATTTTATCCCGGTCAATGAACCTCTACTTGACGGTAACGAAAAGAAATACCTGCTTGAATGCATCGATACGGGTTGGATTTCTTCCGAGGGCCCCTTTGTCAAGCAGTTCGAGGAAAAGTTCGCTGACAGGGTTGGGCGTAAGCATGGCATCGCGGTGACCAATGGTACTGCAGCCATAGACGCGGCGGTGGAGGCGCTCGGCATTGGGCCGGATGACGAAGTCATACTTCCGGCGTTCACTATCATTTCATGTGTAAATCAGATCGTGCGTTCCGGTGCGACTCCGGTGCTTGTCGATAGTGATCCGATTACCTGGAATATGGATGTCAGCAAGATTGAGAACAAGATCACCGAACGCACGAAGGCGATTATGGTGGTACACATCTATGGCCTGCCGGTCGATATGGACCCGATTCTGGATATTGCTCGGCGATATGGTCTTAAGATAATTGAAGATTCAGCCGAGATGCACGGCCAGACTTACTACGGGAAACCGTGCGGGAGCTTCGGAGATATAAGCACCTTCAGCTTTTATCCGAACAAGCACGTCACGACCGGAGAAGGCGGAATGATGGTCACCAATGATGACGACATCGCTGTCGAGTGCCGTAGCCTGCGTAATTTGTGTTTTCAACCAAAAAAGCGTTTCGTACATGAACGCCTCGGTTGGAATTTTCGGATGACGAACCTACAGGCGGCGCTTGGATTGGCGCAACTGGAGCGACTGGACGAGTTTGTTTCACGTAAGCGAATGATGGGTACCTACTATACTGAATTACTCAAAGGGCTGGCCGACGTACAACTACCATTGTCAAAGACGCAGTACGCCGAAAACATTTATTGGGTTTATGGTCTGGTACTCAACGATGCGCTCGAATTTGATGCCGAAGAGGCGATTAGACGACTGACAGAATTAGGCATTGGATCTCGGCCGTTTTTTTGCCCGATGCATTTACAGCCTGTGTTGAGGCGCAGGCAGTTGTTTCAGGACGAATGCTACCCAGTGGCGGAACGGCTGTATAGGCGAGGGTTATACGTGCCTAGCGGTATTGCCATTACAAGAGCACAAATAGACAAGGTGGCAGATGGGGTGAAATTCATACTGGGATATGGTTAGTTTCGGTGAATTCTCTTAAAAGGTACATGGCGGTATTCCAGTACGGATGGCGTCTCCAGTCCTATTCACGAGATCTTGTAATCGGTCTGGCTAAGAACGGCTATAGAGTTGATTTTTTTATAGATCGCAGGTCGGTGGACACCGGATTTATCGATATGTCAACGTTGCTACATCCCCAAGTGGCTGTTCATACGCTGCCAGGTAAGCGTCCACGCAGCCGTTTAATGCCAATCAGAGTTGTATCGAGGATATGGCGCCGCCTGCAGTTTATGTTTGGAAGTATATATTGGTTGATACCTCGTAGAGACGTAGAGATAACGAAACAACGTATCGCGTCTGACAGGAAAACGTACTCAGCAATCATTGGCATAGAGAAGAATGGTTTGGTATTTGCAGGAGTTGTTGCGAAATCCTTTAAAATACCGGTTATCTACTATAGCCTTGAGTTATATTTTAGCGATTTCAGCACAGATTACTATTTCCAAGGTTTGCTGGATATCGAAAAATATTATCACGATAAATCAGTGGCGACGATAGTTCAAGATTCGCTTCGAGCAGATGCGCTCTATCATAACAACGGTATTGGTAATCAACCACGTATCTATTTTCCGGTATCTGCGCTATCGACGAAGCGATGTAGTAAGACGTCGTATTGGCATGACCGGCTTGGGCTATCGGCGGAGAAACGTGTTATCTTGTATTTCGGTATGTTGGACATTCCCTCGAGGGAGTTGAGTGAGATTGTAACGCTTTGGACAGCATTCGATAGGGACCTTGTGCTTGTCCTGCACGGTTTCGGCAACCCGAGCAATTTGAAAACGATTGTCGAAGAGTTGAATGCGCCAAACGTGTACATTTCGACAGATCTTGTGACGGAAGACGAAGTCCCGAAGTTAATCGCCGCAGCCGATGTCGGTGTATGCATCTACGGAAATAAAACAATAAACAATAGATTGACTGCATTTTCTTCGCTCAAGATAGCGCAATTCTTACGAGAAGGCGTTCCCATTGTCAGTAGTGATAACGAGTCTTATGAAAGGCTTTACTCAGAGTTTATGTGCGGTGAGTCGATAAGCTCGTTTGGCGATCTCTCGTCAGCGTTAAGAAAAATACTAGCGCATCACGATGAATACGTTAAAGAATCGAGATTGGCTTTTGATGAAATCTACTCCTTTGAGAAAAATTTCCAATCTTTGGTGCAATCTATTGGTTCGTTATTGGAAGATCGTCCGCAGGCGCGCGATGGGTAGCTGTGGGAGCGAAGTTAAGCAAATATCGGTGCACGGTATCGGAAAACAGGACCAGTCTCGAGCGTTCGAAATAGAGAGATCTATTCTTGAGCGCACTTAGCGTCGTGGGTTATCAATTCATTATACGATATCACGCTTCCCGCGCATGGGTTACCTGTAACCGAGGTCAAAGCGTACGGCGCTCCGGTGATATAGCTATCGGGACAAAGCGATCTAATGGAAGAACTGCGATGCGTCGCAAGCTCGGCGGTCCCTATGCCTACGCTCGCCGAGGAAACGCGTTCCTTGCTGCTGGTAACGCACAATGACTGCGGCGCTTCCGATGGTTTCGGTGGTTATTCCGGTATATCGGAGCCTTGACAGCCTTGCTCGCGTATTGAACGCCTTGGCCGCTCAGTCGCTTGCCCAGGGAGAGTTCGAGGTCATAGTTGTCGATAATGGTGGTAATCCACGTATAAAGAAGCTGCTAGAGGAATATCCGCAATGTCTTCTTGCAGTGGAGTCACAAGTTGGCTCCTACGCTGCCAGGAACACCGGTGCGCAATGCGCCCGCGGTGGGATTCTTGCTTTTACGGATGCCGACTGCATACCTGATCCCGAGTGGCTTGCTACAGGGGTCGAAATTCTCGCCCGGAGGGCCGAAGTGGACCTGGTCGGTGGCAGAATCGAGTTACAGTACCGCGAGGGACGGCCACGTACCTTCGCCGAGCGTTATGAGGAAGTCATGGCGTTTCCTCAACAACGCTATGTAAGCGAGTTGCATTTTGCGGTCACCGCCAACCTCATGGTCCGTCGTCGGGTCTTCGATGCGCTTGAAGGCTTCGACGCAGAGCTACAATCTGGCGGTGATCGGGATTTCGGGGAACGCGCGACGGCCGCGGGTTTTTGCCTGATCTATGAACCACAAGTGCTGGTCGTTCATCCAGCGCGCGCCAGCATCGCGGCTTTGACAGCAAAGGCGCGGCGGGTCGCAGGCGGTGAAATGGCGTTGTGGCTTGGGGGAAACGCAAACCTTAACGCGCGGAGATGGTTAAACCTGCTAGTGCCGCCACTCCTGTGGTCCTTGCGCCTGCTGGTCGATCGTAGTTTCTCATATGGGATCAAGAGCCGGATGGCCGTAATTTTCGTGCAGAATTTACTGTATCTGGCGGTTCTGCCGATATATCTGCGGGCGCTTCTGAAGCATTGGCGTGGCCCTGTTCGCACGCAGCGTACTTCCGCGAAGGGCAGTCGATGAACGCGGACATGTCGCCCGTGGCGCTGTTCGTATTTCGCCGCCCAGAACACACTGCGCAGGTGCTGGCCGATTTGCGCGCCAATCTTGAGGCGGCGGACACGCCACTGTACATATTCAGCGATGCCGCCGCCAGCACGTCGCACCGAGACGGTGTCAGGGCGGTACGGACGTTTTGTCGAGGTCTGCAGGGTTTTGCACGCGTCCAGTTGATTGAACACCCGCAAAATCTGGGTTGTGCCGCAAGCGTAATCGACGGGGTCAGTCGGGTGCTGGAACATCACGACCGATTGATTGTGGTCGAGGATGACTTGAGGTTGTCAAGTCGTTTTCTCGCCTATATGAATGCGGCCTTGGATCGGTACCAGGCACGGCGCGACATATTCTCCGTCAGCGCCTTTGCACCGTTGCCCGATCGTATCGGTATGCCGCAACACTACCGCGCGGATGTGTATCTGTCCCGCCGCAATGCCTCGTGGGGTTGGGGTACCTGGGCCGATCGTTGGTGCCAAGTCGATTGGGACGTTCGAGATTATCCGATATTCTGCCGCGATCGCCGGCGGCGACGTGCCTTCGACCTGGGGGGCAACGACCTGTCTCTGATGCTCGATGCGCAGATGGCGGGTAGGATCGACTCCTGGGCGGTTCGTTTTAGCTACGCGCACTTCATCTCCCGGGCCTATTCCGTGTGTCCGCGCTGGTCCTATACAGATCATACCGGCGACGACGGATCCGGGACGCACGTGCCCGACGGTGGGGGTTGTCGATCGGATCTCTCTCTCGCGCGCGCTAAACCGCATCTGCCGCCTGACCTGCAACCGGATGCAGCAGTGCTTGAGGCGTTGCGTTGTTATTATAGCGAGCATTGGCTGTCTGCTGCACTCGGTACGGTGCCGGGCGTTCGTCCCTTGGTACGGCGCGTTAAGAACTGGTTCGGGATTTCGAAGCTGTTGTGAAGATAGTGCATTTGAACGCCTTCGATGTGCGGGGAGGTGCTGCGATCACTGTGTCACGCCTGCACCGGGCGCTGCGCGCCGCTGGGATCGATTCGCGATTGTTGGTGCAGTTCCAGGCGGGTGATGTTGCATACGCTACTGGGCCGCGTACAAAATTTGCTAAGGCGCTTGCCCTGGCCGGCGATGCGCTGGATCCCTTACCCATGCTCGCCTATCGGGATCGTCCGGTGGCCGTGTTCTCCTGCAACTGGGTGCCGTCGGGCGCCGCGCGGCGGGCAGCGGCATTAAAACCCGACCTGATTCACCTGCATTGGATTAATGCCGGCATGCTGCCGCCGCGCGCGCTCCGCCATTTTACCGTTCCCATCGTCTGGACGTTACACGACATGTGGCCCTTTACCGGCGGTTGCCATCAGTCGAACGACTGTACCGGCTATCGTTCTGCGTGCGGTGCGTGTCCGGTACTGGCCTCCAGCAGGCCTTGGGATCTCAGTCGCTGGCTGTTGACAGGCAAGACCCGCGCATGGCGGGGTTTGCCGATTGTGCCGGTTGCACCCAGCAAATGGCTGGCAGAGCGGGCGCGATGCAGCAGCATATTTCGCGGTCATGAAATCGCTGTTGTCTCGCACGGAGTCGATCGCTCGGTGTACCGGCCCTGGGACCGCGAGACAGCACGGCGTCTAATTGGCCTGCCGGACGGCCAGCTGGTGATGTTCAGCGCGGCCAAGGGTCTGCATACGCCGCAGAAAGGGATTGACGCTGTGCGTCGCATCATGTCAAGGGTGCGGCAGCAACTGCCCCAAGTGCGTTTGCTGGTGATGGGCTCGGAGGCCGCGGGCGGCGCGGACGACGACACGGACATTCACTATCTGGGACATTTGCAGGACGACGCGTCGCGTGCGATGGCATTCGCGGCAGCAGATGCGCTGCTGTCGCCCAGCGAGGGCGAGAGCTTTGGCAACGTGGTGCTCGAATCGCTGGCCTGTGGTACGCCGGTTGCAGCCTACGCCACCGGCGCTGCGCCGGAACTGCTAAGCGAAGAGGTAAGCGGGCGCGCGGTGGCAATCGGCGACGAAGACGCACTTGGCGAAGAGCTGTTGGCGCTGCTTAGGCGTAGTCCGCCTGATCGCCAGTCGGTGCGCGCAGTGACCGAGAGCCATGATTTGGCCGATATGGCGGCAGGCTATATCGCGCTTTATCGGCGGGTGCTCGGAGCATAGCAATGGTCCACGTGGTATCGAAGGGCGGTTTCAAAATCAGTGTAGTTACCGCATTGCTCAATGGCGGCACAACGCTAAGGGCAACAATTGAAAGCGTAGCGGCGCAAGACTATCCGCATATCGAATTTATCGTCGTGGACGGTGGATCAACCGATTATTCTTTGGCAATCATTGACCAATACCCTCAGCTTGTCGATACCTTACTTACGGGGCCGGATCGGGGAATTGGTGACGCGATGAATAAGGGCATCGAGGTAGCGACCGGAGAATTCGTTCTTTTTCTTCATTCCGACGACCGTTTTATCGATTCAGGTGCTTTGTCCAGGGCCATGGACTTTGTCGACACTACGGACGTCATCTGGGCATGTGATATCGAATACACACAGGGGCGAGGGGTCCGACGGGTAAGACCGCGGCCCTTTAATCTCTGGACTAGACTTAAAAACCCTCTGCCGCATCAAGGCGTACTATGTCCGCGAAGCTTGTTTTATGAACTCGGATACTTCGACACCGAGTTTCGGATTGATATGGACTATGATTTCTGGTTACGCGCGTACTTGTCTGGTTGCGAAATGCGCCGGGTCCCTGTTGCGCTCGCGAATATGGGAAGAGGAGGCATAAGTTCGCGTGAGACCTGGCCGGATCTGGTTAGGCGCTTCGACGAAGAGCGCCGGGTTCACCAAAAACACGCTACCTCCTGGCTATGGAGGGTAATCTATCGCCTTTATTGGCCCTCATATACAACCTATCGTTGGTTACTCAGTTTATGAGGATTGAGTGTTGACAACACACCGGGGACAACATCTCGAACGGTTGTTGTCGGGTTGTTCCGGATGAAAGTGTTAAGCCCTATTCCAACGGGTTGCGGAGCATGGGTGCTGCACGGTTCGTTGGCGGCCCGCATGAACGGCTACCATCTACGGCCGTATTCTCCCTGGTGGACCTTGTTTCCTCCCGCGCTCGCGGCGTTTTCAAGCAAGCGTGCCGATCTCGTTCATGCCAGCGCTGACTACGGTTTGTTCTTCAAGCGGCCCAGGGTGCCGCTGGTCGTCACGGTTCACAACTATGTTTCGGATACCGGCATGAAACCGTATAGCAGCCGGCTACAGTATCTACACTATCGGTCCGATTTGCGCTTGTTCACGCAGTTGACATTACGCCACGCCGATGCCGTGGTGGCGATCAGCCGTTATATGGCCGATATGGTGTCTGATCAATGCAACGAGAACAATCGACTTCGGTTGATCTACAATGGCGTGGATGAGAAAAAATTCGTACCGCGCAAACCGTCTCGGGTTTCCGGGCCATTCAAGGTTTTTTATTGCGGTAATCTGATTCGGCGTAAACGCCCGGAATTGTTGATACCGCTGGCGAATTTCCTGGGAAGCGGCTTCGAGATCTACTTCACCGCGGGTTTGGGCCACTACGATACGCTGCAGGGTAAAGCGAATGTCGATTCGGCGTCTTTACATTCCGTCGGTAAGGTCGCACATGCGGATATGCCACGTCTGTACCAAACAATGGATGCGCTCTTTATGCCATCGGTGCGCGAAGGGTTCGGGCTATGCGTCGCTGAGGCAATGAGCTGCGGCTTGCCTGTGGTCGCGAGTCGTGACAGCGCGTTACCCGAGCTCGTTTCTGATAGCAAGGGGGGCTGTTTATGTGACGTTGACGATGTGGCGTCCGTCGCGGCTGCCATTCGACGCCTCGCCGAGTCTCCCGAGTTGGTCAGACAGATGGGCGAATACAATCGGGTGCGCGTTGAGGATCTGTTCACGCTGGATCGTATGGTTGACGAGTATCGCGAGCTCTTTACCGAGGTACTCGATCGGAGGTCGCACTCAGTAGTCCAATGAGAATATCAGCGTAGTTTTCCGCCACCACTGACCAATCGAAACGCGCCAGTACATCTTGTCTTGCTTGTGTTGCGAGCCGTTTTGCCAACGCTCGATCGGATAATAACCGCAAGATGGCCTTGCTCAGTTCTCCAGGATCGTCGCTCTTGACCATCCAACCGTTGCGAGCGTGTAGCACGACATCGCGCACGGCAGGCACATCGCCCACGATCACCGGCACGCCGCAGCCCATGGCTTCGATAGTAACTAATCCCAGGCCCTCCTCGTCACCGCCGCGCGCCGTGCGAAACGGCAGCACCGCGAGCGCCGATCTCCTGAAGACACAAGGTAAGCGCGAATTTTCGATGCTGCCGAGAAACACCACTTTATCGCTAATTCCCAGGGAGCAAGCGAGGTCCTCGGAAGGCTTTCGCAGAGGACCGTCACCGACCACGAGCAGATTGACCTGCGGTTTTGCAGCGAGAACCTCGGGCAGCGCCTTGACTAAGGTATCGAGGCCTTTTTTCTCCACCAGTCGGCCGGCGAATACCAAGGTGTTCGCCTCTGATGGCAACCGGGTGGGCACAAAGCGCGCCATCAGATCCACACCCATTGGAGCGACGTCTATTGAAGTACGTTGTTGTACAAGCGGCGACAGTCGGTCGTGAATGGCCACGCTGACGGCGCTGACCGCGTCTGCCTTATATAACACCCAGCGTTTGATGAGGCGGAAGATCGGGCTATTGAATCCAAACACATCCGCACCGTGCGACGTTATCAAGAGTCGGGGCTGCGGTCGAACCATCATCCTGCAGAGACCCGCCAAAGCACCTTGCGGAACGATCCAGTGCGCATGCACGACGTCGAACTGTTCACGGTGCAGCAAGCGCCAGGTAGCGAATGCCTGGGCGAACAAAAAATTCGGCAGCAACAACCAGTACCAGCGATTCGCTCGCAAGCGCGCCGGTATACCCCCCTCGTACGCCAGTCTCTCGAATTTTTTCGGTGCGTAACGGAACCGGATGACCTTGACGCCATGTAATGATTCCCGACGTTTGGCGCCGCTCGTGGCAGGTGCCAGCACGGTGATATCAAAGCGATCGACCAAGCGCTTGGCGAGCTCGAAGACAAAGGGCGGCTCGTGATCACCCGACCAACGCGGAAAGGTCGAAGTCAAAATCAACAGGCGTAGTTTGGAACGACTATCGACCACTAAGAGTTGACCGGCTGCGACCGGCACTTGGTTTGCCGTTTCATTCCGGTGGATGGATTATACGGCGCGATGTCAAGCACTCAAGTGATGGCTCAAATGTATGGTAAAAACGGGAATCCGGTTATTAATCATTTACGTCTTGGCTTCATGGCCCGTAATGGTGGAGAATCTAGCCCTTCCCTGCAAGCGCAACCAATTTGATGCGGCATATTCGACAGGCGTCAGACAATGTCAGGAAACACCATAGGAAAAATATTCTCCGTCACCTCGTTCGGCGAGAGTCACGGACCGGCCATCGGGTGTATCGTCGACGGCTGCCCGCCGGGGCTCGAAATATCGGCCGCCGATATACAACCCGATCTGGACCGCCGCCGCCCTGGAAAATCTCGCCACGAGACGCAGCGCCGCGAACTCGACGAGGTGCAGATCATGTCCGGCGTGTTCGAGGGAAAAACGACGGGTGTGCCCATCGGCCTGATTATTCACAACACCGATCAACGCTCCAAGGATTATTCGGAAATCGCGCAGAAATTCCGGCCGGGTCACGCCGACTACACCTATAACCAGAAATACGGAATCCGCGATTATCGCGGCGGCGGTCGTTCTTCGGCACGCGAGACGGCGGTGCGCGTGGCGGCCGGGGCGATCGCCAAGAAATACCTGCAACAACGTTACGGCGTGAAGGTCCGCGGTTATCTTTCGGCCCTCGGGCCCAATCGTCCGGCGTCGTTCAGCTGGGGTCCGGTCGAAACCAATCCGTTTTTCTGGCCCGACGGCGCGCAGGTGAAGGAACTCGAAGACTACATGGATGCGCTGCGCAAAGAGGGAAATTCGGTCGGCGCGGAGGTGACGGTGGTCGCCAAAGGGGTGCCTCCGGGGTGGGGTGAGCCGATATTCGATCGGCTGGACGCGGAGATCGCGCATTCGCTGATGAGTATCAACGCCGCCAAAGGTGTGGAAATCGGCGCGGGTTTCGATTCGGTCACGCAGAAGGGGACCGAACATCGCGACGAAATGACACCACAGGGGTTTCTCTCCAACAATGCCGGTGGCATTCTCGGCGGCATCTCATCGGGGCAGGACGTGATTGCCCGGGTGGCATTCAAGCCAACCTCGAGCATCCGTCTGGGCGGGCAGACGGTGAACACCGAAGGACAGCCCATCGACGTGATGACCAAGGGTCGACACGATCCCTGCGTGGGGATCCGGGCGGTTCCCATCTGCGAAGCGATGCTGGCGATCACGCTGATCGACCACGCCTTGCGACAGCGGGCGCAAAACGCCGACGTCCGGTCAGGCACTCCGGTGATCCCGCCGCAGGCGGGGTGTTGAACGCAGATCGATAGGGAACCGGCCGCGCCGTCTTTGAGACCGACCGGCCGGTCTGCACTGCCTATGCCGTACTGGCGTTTATCAGCGTTTTATTTTTTTTATTTTGCGGCCTTGGGCGCGCTCTTACCCTATTGGGGCCTGTACCTGCAAGCGCAAGGTCTGAGTCCGTTGCAGATCGGCCAGCTGATGGCGGTCTTGATGGGGACCAAGGTGGTGGCACCGTACCTGTGGGGTTGGCTTGGCGACCATCTCGGACACCGCATGCGGATCGTGCGGCTGGCCTCGCTGGTTTCACTGATCGCCTTCGCCGGCATGTTTTTCGTCGCGGGCTTCTGGCAGATAGCGGTGGTGATGATTGTGTTCAGCTTCTTCTGGAACGCGTCGTTGCCGCAGTTCGAGGTCGTCACTATCATATTCCTCGGCGAACGGGTGCCGCGCTACGCGCGCATTCGCGTGTGGGGCTCCATCGGGTTTATTGTGGCGGTGGTTTGGCTGGGGGTGCTGGTCGATTCCCACGGGGCGCGCATCGTGTTAAGCGCGGTCGCCCTGCTGTACCTGGGCATCTGGTGTTCGTCCCTGCTGGTGCGGGACCCCGATCCGCAGGCGCACCCGGAAGAACAGCCCTCGATCTTATCGGTGCTGGTTCGTCCCGCTGTACTCGCCTTTTTCATCGCCGTGTTTCTCATGCAAATGGGACACGGCGCGTACTATGCTTTTTACACCATCTACCTGCAAGATTTCGGTTACACCAAGACCGTGATCGGCCAGCTGTGGGCATTGGGCGTACTGGCCGAGGTGGGCGTGTTCCTGATTGTGCATCAACTGCTGGAACGTTGGAGCGCACGCTTGGTGCTGGTCGCCAGCTTGCTGACCGCGACACTGCGCTGGGTTGTCTTGGGGTACTTTCCGCAGTCGCTCGTCATGATGATCATCGCGCAGTTGATGCACGCGGCCACCTTCGGTACCTTCCACGCGTCGGCGATTCATCTGGTGCATCATTATTTTCGCGCCCGCCATCAGGGGCGCGGCCAGGCGCTGTACAGCAGTTTGAGCTTTGGTGCCGGCGGAGCAACCGGAAGCCTGGTCAGCGGCATTACCTGGGGAGCCCTGGGGGCCGCAGAAACCTTTCTGATCGCCAGCGCCGTTTCCCTGCTCGGTGCCTTCGTTGCGTGGCGGTTTATCGATGACGCGTATGATGCCTGATGGTTTCACCTGGCGTTCATGATAATTCGCAATGAACCTATAGGCGCAACTCGGTTCCAATACGCCGTTACCGAATTCGGATCATCAACATTGCTTACGCGAGTCGAAAACCATTGTGAAAGCACCGACACCGCGGCTGCCGCGACGCGCGCGACAAGACCCCCTCGGCATGGTCGGTCACGCCCTTATTCAGGCGGCGCCCGGGCGCCGCACGCTTGTCTGCGTGAATACACAGGCCACGCGGTAAAGCGGGGCTGAATAGCGGTTAATGGGCATTCGAGCGCGTAACATCGTACTACCCGCCGTTATCCTGGGCGTGGCGGCAGTGATTGCCGCGATGGTAATCAAATCCAAGGCACCCGCGACACCGGTCGAGGTCAGGGAAAAAGCGTGGCTGGTGGCCGCGCAAACCGTAACTCCGGGTGTTCAGGTGCCGGTATTGACCCTGTACGGTCGGGTGGAATCGTTATGGTCCAGCCAGCTTACCGCGGGCGTCGCCGCCGAGGTACAGGAGGTCAAGGTCATTGAGGGCGATCACGTTGCGCACGGTCAGGTTCTGGTCGAGTTGGACGACCGTGATGCGAAACTTTTGCTGGCGCAGCGCGATGCCGAGCTGCGCGAAGCGCAGGCCCGCATCGACTTCGAAGTGAGCCGGCATGCGGCCAACCTGGCCTTCCTCCCGCGGGAGAAAAAGCTGCTCGAACTGACGCGCGCCGAAGTGTCGCGCCTGGGCGATCTGGTCAAGAAGAAAGTCGGCGCCCAGTCGCAGCTGGATACGTCACGTCAGGCGGTGGAGCGACAGGCGATCGCCGTGCGCGAGCGCGAACAGGCGGTCCAGCAGCACACCGCCCGCATGGCCGAGTTGGAAGCGCAGCGCATCAAATTCGAGGCCTTGCGCGACCAGGCCCGACTCGAGCTGGAGCGCTGCCGGGTCAAGGCGCCGTTCATCGGCAGGGTGTCGCAGGTGCTGGTGTCGCCGGGTCGCCGGGTCCGCGTCGGCGATCCGTTGTTGGAGGTTTTCGATACCGGCAACCTGGTCGTCCGGGCGCAGGTACCAAATCGGCATTTGCCGGCAATCGGTCAGGCTCGCAGCGCGGGTCAGGAACTTCGCGTGCGCGGTCAGATCGACGGCGTGTCGGTCGAGGCGCGCCTGTTGCGGGTCGCGGGACAGGTCGCTGCCGCCACCGGCGGTGTCGAAGCCTTGTTCAAGATCGAACGCGGGGGCGAGGGGCTGCAGCAGGGGCGTTTCGTGCGATTGAACCTCAATCTGCCGGAGCAGGCGGATCTGATTGCCCTGCCGCACGAAGCGCTGTACGGGGGCGAACGCGTTTACCTCATCGACGCGGCAAACCGGATGCAGTCGATCGAGGTAGTGCGGGTCGGGGAAACACAAGGTGCCGATAAGCGTAAACGGATCCTGGTGCAGTCGCCCCGCCTCAAACCGGGCGATCGCGTCGTCACTACGCAGTTGCCCAACGCGATCAGCGGGTTGCTGGTGCGGTTCCCCGAATCCCCTGTGGATTAACCGGCCGACCCGATGTCATTTAGCCACAAAAACGATATCGTCGGTCTGTTTGCTCAGCACAAAGTGGCGGCAAACCTGCTGATGATCGTAATGCTCCTCCTGGGTGTGTGGGGCATTGCGAACTTGAACGCCCAGTTCTTTCCGAACTTCGAAGTCGAAGTCATCACGGTACGCACAGCCTGGCCGGGCGCTTCCGCCGAGGATGTCGAGCGGTCGATCACCGTTCCCCTGGAGCAATCACTGCGCACGGTCGACGACTTGGACAAATTGACTTCCACCTCGAGTCAGGGTATCGCAGTGGTGACCCTGGAGTTTCCCGAAGGCACCGACATGGGAGAGGCGTCGGACAATGTGGACGAGCTGGTCAACGCCGTACGAAACCTGCCCGCCGATGCCGAAAAGCCCGAGGTATCGCACGTCATTCGTTACGAACACATCGCAAACCTGCTGGTTCATGGGGCGGTGGAACTGAACGAATTGCGCTCGTTGGTACGACGCCTGGAGCGCGAATTGCTGGACCGGGGTATCTCGAAGATCGACATCAGCGGCCTTCCGGACGAAGAGCTGTCGATCCAGATACCATTGAATACATTGCAGGAACTCGGTCTGTCCCTGCAGCAGGTCGCCGATCGCGTTGCCGCCGAGTCGCAGGATTTACCGGCCGGGACCATCGGGCGTGACGATGTGGCCCGTGAACTCAGAACCATCAATCAGCGTCGCAGTGAGCTGGGATTCGAATCGCTGGCCTTGCGTGCCGATCGTGAAGGCCGCTTGCTGCGCGTCGGCGATGTTGCAGAGGTCGAACGTCGGGCCCGTCCCAACGAGGTGGAGATCACCTACCAGGGGCAGCCCGCGGTCGAGTTGACGCTGCAGCGCGCGCAGCGGGACGATTCGCTGGAATCGGCTCGCATCATGGAGCAATGGTTGGCGGAGACTCGCCCCAAACTGCCGCCCGGTATTGAAATCACCGTGTTCGACGAGCGCTGGCAGTTGATCGAAGACCGCATCAACCTGTTGCTCAAAAACGGTCTAGGCGGCCTGATTCTGGTGGTGGGCATACTGTTCTTGTTTCTCAATGGGCGCGTGGCCTTCTGGGTGACGGTCGGTATACCCGTGTCGTTCATGGCGACACTCGCCATCGTCTACGCGGCAGGTGGCAGCATCAACATGATTTCGCTGTTCGCGTTGATCATGGCGCTGGGCATCATCGTCGACGACGCCATCGTTGTCGGCGAAGACGCACTGACCCACTATCAGACCGGTGAATCGTCGTTGGAGGCAGCCGAGGGCGGGGCGAGGCGCATGTTGGCGCCGGTGTTTTCGTCGTCGCTGACCACGATCGCGGCCTTCATCCCGCTGTTCGCCTTGAGCGGGTTCATTGGCAAGTTTCTGGGCGACATCCCGTTTGTGATCGTGTGCGTTATCCTGGCCTCGCTGGTGGAAAGCTTTCTGGTGCTGCCGGGTCATCTGCGACACAGTTTCAGGCGTATGCGGCACGCCGAACCCGGGGCGTTTCGCCGTCGCTGGGATCAGGGTTTTGCGCGCTTTCGCGATCGTCATTTTCGGCGTCTGGTCAGCGCGGCGGTCGACAATCGGTTGACGACACTGGCGGTCGCATTCGCGACGGCGATCCTGGTCTTCGGGTTGATTGCCGGCGGCCGTTTGGGCTTCAGCTTTTTTCCCAACGTGCCGGGACCGATGGTGGTGGCGAGTGCCACCTTCGTCGCGGGCACGCCGCCGCAGCGCGTCGAACGCTTTATCCGCGAAGTCGAGCAGGGGCTCTACGCGGCCGAACAGGAACTTGGCGGCAACCTGATCAAGGTCGCCGCGGTCTCGGATGGATTGGGTTTTTTTTCCAACGCCCGCCAGGGTCAAAGGGGTGATCAGTTCGCCTCGGTAACCGCGGAACTGACGCAGAACGATGAACGCACCGTCACCAATGAGCAGTTTCTGGAAGCCTGGAAGAGGCATTTCAAAGAGCCGCCCGGCCTGGAGTACGTGACCCTGACCAGCCGCATGGGCGGGCATCCGGGTCGCGATCTCGAGATCCAGCTCACGGGTGCCGACCCCGAGCGCCTCAAGCGCGCCGCCATTGATCTGAGCGAGGCAATCCGCGCGATTCCGGGTACCCGTGGCGTGGAAGACGACATGCCGTTCGGCACCCAGCAAGCGCTGTTCAGCCTGACCCCGCTGGGCGAGGCCATGGGGCTGAGCGTGGCCGACGTCGGCCGGCAGTTGCGCGGCGCCTTGGACGGCCATTTGGCGCAGATATTCAACCAGGGGGACGAGGAGATCGAAGTCAGGGTCATGTTGCCCGACGAAGAAAGGTACCGACTCGGCACCTTGGCGGATTTCAATATTGTCTTGCCCGACGGCGAACGGGCACCGCTGTCATCCGTGGTAAACCTGACCGAACGTCGAGGCTTCAAGGCCCTGCGTCACGTCGATGGGAGGCTGGCAGTCACCGTCTATGCGGACGTCGACAAACGCGCCGCGAATGCCAACGCGATTCGTGCTCAACTGCGCGAGCAGATCCTGCCGGGTCTCGTCCAGAGCTATGGTCTGAATTGGGAGTTTACCGGGCGCGCGGAAGATCAGCGTGAAACGGCGTCGGACATGCAACGCGGTGCATTGTTCGCGCTCGCAATGATCTACATCGTCCTCGCCTGGGTGTTCGGTTCTTACGGCTGGCCGCTGGTGGTGATGGCCATTATTCCATTCGGTCTGGTCGGCGCCCTGGCGGGGCACTGGGCGATGGGTGTGACACCAACTATTTTGTCCATGTTCGGACTGTTCGCCCTGTCGGGCATCGTGGTCAACGACTCCATCATATTGGTGGTGTTTTACAAACAACTGCGGGAACAGGGCATGGCGGTGCGAGAGGCCATCGTCGAGGCCGCCTGCCAGCGCCTGCGCGCCGTGTTGCTGACGTCGCTGACCACCATCGCCGGTTTGACGCCGCTGCTGTTCGAGACTTCTCTGCAGGCGCAGTTCCTTATTCCCATGGCGATATCCATCAGCTTCGGCCTGGCGTTCGCCACCTTCCTCGTCCTGGTCCTCGTGCCGTCGCTGTTGAGCGCGATGGAGGGGGCGCGGATGCGGCTGGGCTTCATGGACCGGACGCCGCAACCCGAGGTGTCATGAGGTTCGACGTTGCGCAGAGGAACAGCCGCTCGAATCGATTGCCGACCGTACCCGTTGCTATGCAGCCTCCTAGTGTGATCACCGAGGAATCTCCGGCGTTTCGACGCCGTTGACCCACATGGCATTGTCGCCGTTGTCGGGCGGGTCCTCCTATCCTGCGTGTTGCACCAGTATCCGATCGGCTGGTGCAACACGCAGGGTAGGCTTTTGACGACTGGTATTCTGGCGACCAGCCGCACTCGGGTTTGTATGGCCACCCGCCCCGATGATGCCTATCTTGGCATCCCACCGGCCAATCAGCGTCCAAGAGTTGAGCCGCGGATACGTCGGCACCGGTGCGCTCGATGTGCGTCTTCGTGCGCGCCGATCGCCAATGACTGTGGCGCCGCTATTGAACTAGATGTGCGTTATCATTGGGGCCGGAAGCGCTTGCCAGTCGTTGCGCGAGCCCTGAGACGCGCGGCGCAGCTTCTCCGCTCAGGAAGTCCGCGCGATCGGCTGCCACTGTTCGCGACTATTGTGAGATTCAGCGTCTGTTGTGTGCCGACGCCGACAATTGCACTGATCATGCAGCCTCTGAGCGATGAAGATTGAGTATTGCGGTCGACTCCACCGGGCGGAAAATGGACATAAACTTTCGCAGGACGAGGACAGGTGTCCGCATTGTGTGGATAAGCTTACCGCTGCGTATCCTGACCGACTTGCAGTACCGAATTCTTAGATTGGCGTCAACTGGACATTGCTATACAGATATTTTTGGCGCGCAACGATGTTGAACGAATTCGCACTAAAGCCTACAGCCCGACGGAAACTGTGGGCGATTCCATCGGATGGACAAGGAAGCATTCAACGAGATCGCCTTATTGAGAAATGCGTTAGTAAAGCCTCATGTCGGGTAAAGGTTCAAGTGACCGTTTGCTGCAGGGAAGCAGCAGCCGAGCTGACAGGGATGGTTTCACGGCGTGTCGCTGAAAGCTTTACCCGGCAGGAGGCACTGGAAACGTGAGGCTTTATTAGTGATTCTCTTAATACGTTGAGGACGGCCCGTATGGGGTGAGAAGTCCGGTAACTAGATTTGATCTGACAAAACCAGCACCGACCCAGAAGCAGTAACTGTCAGATCAGCAACACTGCAAATTCGGGAAAATCGCAATGCGGAAAAGGATAATCAAAAAAATACTCAAGGGGGTCGATTCCGTACTCTTTACAGATTTTGAGGAGCGTTTTCATTATCTTTCTATCGGTTTTCACACTCCGGTATATAAGTTCGAAAAGAACGAAATCGCATTTGTCCACATTCCGAAAACTGGTGGGACATCTCTTCATACCACTCTGAGCGAAGACAAGCTGTCGCGATTCGTCGGCTTGAACATGCATCGTCCGATATCTCGATCATGCCACCCCCGGCAGTACAAATACATTACCGTAATGCGTGATCCTGTAGATCGCGTTTGGTCGTTCTACCAGATGGTTCGGAGTCGTGGGCCAAATTATCCGTACAAGCGTTTTGTGAGTCGGGGCTTGGAGTGTTTCGTAAAGCGCTGCTGGGAAGCTCAAAACATGGCTTGTCGATATTATTCTGGAAGAATCTTCAAGGACCCGAATCCCGAAACGCTTGAAGAGGCGCTCAACAATCTTTCCAGCTTCGACTGCGTGCTGAATTTCGGTAATTTCGAGAGCGAGCTTTCCGCTTTTCTCCGACGATACGATATTGAAATGCATGACATCCCTCATCTGCGAAAGGTCGAGTACCCGAGCTACGATCAAAACGAGTACGAACTCATCCGCAAGTACAACCGGTTGGACATTGAGTTGTTCAATAGATGGGGAGAGCGCATACGGTCTTGACGCGCGACGGGGGTTTGTTGATCAGCGGTCCTCCCGTACCGCGCCTCGATGGCGTCCGCGATGGTTCAGGTGCTTCGCGCATTTGGTGTTGATTTATGCGACGGCGCAGACCTTCCGGAAAGTTTACGCCCGGTCGCATAGACCAGCGACCATCGTCGGTGTCCGAAGCTTCCGACCTAACCGCAGACCCGCATGAACGCGGATGAACTTGTAATAGCGACGGGCGAGCTCGAGTTGCCAATGCAAATGCCTCTCAGAACGCACATGAGTCGGGCGGCGTCGGCGCTGGCAACGACCGACTGCCGAATCGTCAAATGGAGGCGTTCAATGTACGCGGGGTTCGCGCGCGTCGAATCCTCTGACGCTTCGAGCGCCTTCTCCAGTCTCGGGGTGGTTCCGATGACCGCTCGCCGATTCACGCGCGTGACGCTGTTATTACGCCAAGTCTTCACCACTTGTGCGTAAACAATGAGTCGATCCTGATCGATCGGGACAGCCAGCGCGCCGAGGGCGGCCCTAATTGCCTCCGCCGATAATTTGAAGACAATCCTGCGATTGCTCTCCCTGTGACCAAAGCTGGCTACCGGAATCACGGACCTCGTGCCGTTGCAGCAGAGTGCGAGGCGGCGGGCGCTGATGCCGCTGGGCTTCTTGAACCGTGCGCCGCCGCCCGAGGTGGTCTGACATGCGGCGGCTTCACCCGTGCCCCGGCTAAAGTTAGAGGTCAAAAGTACGCTAGAACTGAATGAAAAATAGATAAATTCGTCTATGATTGTTTAACAGCTGCCCCGACCTATGCAAGAATTCGTGAATCGCTCCGTCCTGATAATCGTTTTGGCTGCTTTGGCGTTCACGGGTTGTTCGGCGCCGCGCTATCAGTCGTATCGTCCGTTCCCGACCGAACCATCGGCGGCGTCGATCGCGGCGTCCCGCCAGCAACTGCTGGACGCTGCCGCTCGCCAATTGGGCATTCCCTATCGCTATGGGGGCGCGGACCGGCGGGGTTTCGATTGCAGCGGATTGGTTCAGTACGTACATCGCCACGTGGGATTGGCCGTCCCAAGGACGACGGCGGCGCAGCGGCGATTTGCGCAACCGATTCCGTTGCACAGCCTTAGGGCCGGTGATCTGGTGTTTTTTCGCATCGACGGCGGCAAGAGCAATCACGTCGGTATCTACGAAGGCGGCGGACGATTCATCCATGCCCCGTCCAGCGGTAAGCGGGTATCCAGGGCGCGTTTGAGCAATCCTTACTGGCAGCGACACCTGGCCGGCGCGGGGACTTATCTCTGATCGCCGGCCTGCACCAAGACCCAGGGTGCCGCTATCACGCACCACAGTTCAATGCCGGTCGCCGCCCATTCGCGTGCCTGCTCGTCGCTCGCCTTCGACACCGCACCTGTGTCCAGCCATCCCTTGAATCGTTCGGTGTTGTCTTCGACGACGGTGGCCGCCACTTCGATCAAGTCCAGGCGACAGTCGACGTACAGGACCACACCGCGGGCGAAATGCCGCTGTAGCTCGTCCCAGCGGAGGCGGCCGGTTTGCGCGTTGAGCAGCGCGCGTATGTCGAGATCGGGTTCCAGCGCCATGCAGCTCACTCTTCGTCGAGGGTCGGCATAACATTCTAACCGCGCCCGACGTAAGCCGCAGCATCCTTGGCAACCCGATAGATCAGTTATCATTCGCTGCATGGATTGGTCAAGTTCAGTCACCGCTGACGGTTTGCGATCACGCTTGGCGAAGTTTGCCGGCAAAACGGTATCCGACGATTGGCGTGCAGCGGTGCTGGTTCCCTTCGTGCGTGAAGCCGAAGGATGGCACCTGTTGTTCATCAAGCGCGCCGAACGCGTCGACGATGCGCACAGCGGTCAGGTGGCATTTCCCGGCGGCATGGTGGAAAGTGGTGATATGTCTCCGGTCGATTGCGCGTTGCGTGAAACGGAAGAGGAGATAGGCCTGGGTGCGGATCGGGTAAGCGTGGTCGGCCCGCTGCCATCACAGCGCGCCCTGAAAGGCTTCTACGTTCAGCCGGTGGCGGGTATCGCGGACTGGCCGGTCTCGTTGCGTGTCGACCCTGCCGAGGTTTCACATTGGTTCACGGTGCCCTTGAGCTGGTTGGCGGACCCGCACAATCAGCAAATGACGAGCTATCGTGGTCTCGACGGCTTGCAGCATTACTCCAATGCTTTTCGCGCCTACCGCGGTGAGCGCGTGTGGGGGCTCACCGCGAGAATTGTAGTCGCGCTGCTGGATAGCCTCGCGTCATGTGAGGGGTAAGCGCGCGCCCGCGCGGTCATCTGTTGTTCCGACGCGGCGGCTCTTCGCTTGTCAATGCACCGGCTTCGACCGAAAAGCTGTGAACCCGGTTCCGACGATTTCAGATTAATCTGATTGCAAGGTTCGGTGTGTCGCGGTTCAATAGGCGGCCAGGAAGAAACAAAAACATCTGGAGATAATATTGCCACACAGCATGGATGGCTGTCGTGTTGATACAGGAATGGAGTGCCTGGTCCAGCTGGCCCGCTTTCATGGGTTGGCGGCTGATCCCGCTCATATTACGCATCAATTCGGTACAGCGAACAAACCCTTCGAGTCCAGCGATCTGATTCGGGCGGGGCGCAGCCTCGGCCTGAGGATTAAGTCCGTATCCAGCAGCTGGCGCCGCTTGACCGATACCCCTTTGCCCGCAATCGCGCGGGGCAAGGACGGCCAGTTTCTATTGGTGGCCGGGGTCAAGGACGACAAGGTGCTGGTGCACGACCCGCGGGAGAGACGCCCGCTCACCTTGCCGCGTACCCTGTTCGAAGCCGCCTGGACGGGGGAGTTGATCCTCGCCACCCGGCGAGCGTCGCTGCAAACGCCCGATGGTCGATTCGGTTTCAATTGGTTTCTACCCGTCATCGTTCGTTACCGGAAGCTGTTCGGCGAAGTCCTGGCGGCGTCGTTTTTTCTGCAGTTGTTTGCCTTGATCACGCCGCTGTTCTTTCAGGTTGTGATCGACAAAGTGTTGGTGCATCGCGGGCTGACCACGCTCGACGTGTTGGCGATCGGGTTGCTGGCGGTGTCGTTGTTCGAAGTGGTCCTCGGCGGCCTGCGGACCTATGTTTTTTCGCACACCGCCAATCGCGTGGACGTACTGCTCGGGGCCAAGCTCTTCAACCACCTCGTCAGACTTCCGTTGGCGTATTTCGAGGCGCGACGGGTGGGAGACTCGGTGGCGCGAGTGCGCGAACTCGACAGTATCCGCGGCTTTCTGACGAGCTCGGCCCTGACGTTGATCATCGACCTGCTGTTCACCGTCGTCTTCTTCGCCGTGCTATTCGTCTACAGTCCGGTACTGACCGCCGTCGTGGCCGGTGCGATTCCGTTCTATCTTGCGCTTTCCGCCTATATCACGCCGATACTGCGCCGGCGGCTGGAGGAAAAATTCAATCGTGGCGCCGAGAACCAGGCCTTTCTGGTGGAATCGGTCACGGGGATTCAGACGCTCAAGGCCATGGCCGTGGAGCCGCAGCTGCAGCGCCGCTGGGAGGAGCAGCTGGCGGCCTATGTCAACGCCAGTTTCAAGGCCGTCAACCTGGGCAATATCGCCGGCCAGGCCGCGGGTTTCATCAACAAGGTCACGGTGGTGCTCATTCTTTGGATCGGCGCCACCCTGGTCATAAAGGGCGCGCTTTCGGTCGGCCAACTGATTGCCTTCAATATGATCGCCGCGCGGATCAGCGGCCCGATCCTGCGCCTAGTCCAGCTCTGGCAGGACTTTCAGCAGGCCGGTATTTCGATGCGCCGCCTGGGTGACATCCTCAACACGCCGGCCGAGCCCGGTTACAACCCGGGGCGCGCCACTCTGCCGGCCCTGCGCGGCTCGGTGCGCTTCGACCACGTCAGTTTCCGCTATGCGCCCGAGCGCCCGCAGGTACTGCGTAATATCGCGCTGGAGGTCGCACCCGGCGAGGTGATCGGTATCGTTGGACGATCCGGTTCGGGCAAGAGTACTTTGACCAACCTGATCCAGCGGCTGTACGTACCCGAGTCCGGCCGGGTCCTGATCGATGGCGTCGATCTGGCCTTGGTGGAACCGGCGTGGCTGCGGCGCCAGGTAGGCGTGGTCCTGCAGGAAAACTTTCTGTTCAATCGCAGCGTACGCGACAATATCGCCTTTGCCGACCCTGGTTTGCCGATGGAGCCCGTGATTGAGGCCGCCAGGCTGGCGGGTGCTCACGAGTTTATACTCGAACTGCCGGAAGGCTACGACACGCGGGTCGGCGAGCACGGGGCCAATCTCTCGGGCGGTCAACGCCAGCGCATCGCGCTGGCACGAGCGCTGATCACCCGCCCGCGCATTCTGATCCTCGACGAGGCGACCAGCGCACTGGACTACGAGTCCGAACGTGTTATTCAAGAGCACATGCACGACATCTGCCGCGACCGAACCGTGTTCATCATCGCACATCGCTTGAGCGCCGTGCGGCATGCCGATCGCATCGTCGTGCTCGACCAGGGACAGGTCGCCGAAACCGGTCACCACGATCAACTGCTGCAGGCGCGCGGCATCTACGCGCGCCTGCACGCGATGCAGTCCGGTTTCGGCGCACCGAATGACGAGACGCAAAAGCCGCCCGTCCGCCCGTCGGCGGAGGAGGGGTTATGAGCCGCTCAGCCGAAACCGCGTTTCTCCCGGCCGCGCTGGAAATCCAGGAAACGCCGCCGTCGCCGGCGGGACGAGCCGTGTTGTGGATCATCATCTGTTTCTTCATCGCTGCCGTCGTCTGGGCCTCGCTCGGTCAGGTGGACATAGTGGCCGTGGCGCAGGGCCGCATCATTCCCAGCGGTCACAGTAAAGTCGTCCAGCCGCTGGAGATCGGTACGGTCCGGGCCATCGGGGTGAGCGAAGGCCAACCCGTCAAGGCCGGTCAGGTATTGATCGAACTCGATCCGCGCAGCACCCAGGCGGACGTGGCGCAGTTGAACGAAGAGCACGAGGCGGCACAGCGGGAAACGTTGCGATTGCAGACGCTGGTCGAGCGGCTTGTGGGGATGGAACACAATCCCGCAGACCTTGCCGAACATTCCGGTCATCAATCCAATCAAGATCCGCTGCTGCGCAGCCAGTGGCGGGAGTTCAATCGTCGCCTGGCCGTGCTCGAACGCGAACGCGAGCGCTACCTCGCCGAACGGCACAGCGCGCAGCGCCAGGTGAACAAGTTCGCCGATGTCCTGCCGCTCGTCACGCGCCGCGCCGACGATCAGCGTGGACTGGCGCAAAAAAAACTGCTGCCGCAGCAGCAATTCCTCGATACTGAACAGGAGCGCCTGACGCTTTTCCACGACCTGCAGACTCACAAGGGCCGGGTCGCCGAACTGGATGCCGCCATTGGCGAACTCGATGCGCGCCTGGCCTATACGCGCAGCGAATTCGAACGGCAGACCCTGGAGCGGCTCGATCAGGCCGAACGCCGTAAGCTCGGTGTCTCACAGCAACTGATCAAGGCACAGGCGCGGGCCCATGCCCAAACGCTGCTGTCGCCGGTCGACGGCGTCGTACAGCAACTGGCGGTGCACAACGTCGGCGCCGTCGTCACTCCGGCACAAGTGCTGATGGTCGTCGTGCCGCAAGGCGAAACGCTGGAGGTGGAGGCCACGCTGGAGAACAAGGATGTCGGGTTCGTCGCACCAGGGCAGCAAGCGGAGATAAAGATCGAAGCCTTCCCCTTCACCCGATACGGCACCGTTGCCGGCGAAATCGTCGACATATCCGAGGACGCCCTGGCTGACGACCGACAACAGCTCGTCTTCAAGATGCGCGTGCGCCTGGACGATACCGAGATCGCGGTCAACGGCCGACCGGTCGCGCTCAGCCCGGGCATGTCGGTAACGGTGGAAACGAAAACCGGCACGCGCCGCTTGATCGAGTATTTTCTCAGTCCGCTTTTACGGTACAAAGACGAGAGCGTACGCGAGCGCTGACAATCGCGGCAGTACTGCCATGACGACAAAGGAGACCGCTGGAAAGATGAACACACCTGAAGCGAAGCTGTTGGCTGCGATCGTGGCGAAGCAAAAGGAAGACCTTATGATCGGGCTGAAAATCGGCGCCAAAGAAGTCACCGATCGCTTGATCGAATTCTTGCAGAGCAAAAAAGGTGTACACATGGAAAGCCTGCTCACCATCTTGGGTGCGTTGGCGGGGTTCTTATGCCTCGTGGCAACAGAGGTAATCACGGAGAGGGTGATGCCGCTGGCGAAGATCGATCCAAGAGCGCTGGCTGCGTGAGGACATGACCAATGTTCGAACTGTTCGGCACCACGTATTATTTTTCGGGCCAAGGGCAAATGGCCTATCTATTCGTTTACCTGCCGCTTGTGCTTGTCGTGGTGAAGTTGGTCAAGCGGTTGGTAATACCGGCGATTCCGAACGCGCGGCTGAAGCGCGCGCTTCCAGCGGCAATTGCCGTCGTGTTGCTGAGCATCCCGTTTATCGATGTTTATCAGATAGGGCAGCTGTCGAGCCGACTTTGTAAGGCAGAAGGTGACATGCGGGTCTATCGAACGGTCGAGGCCGAAGGTTTCTACGGAGATCCTAGTATAGAGTTCTGGTCGGAGCGTGGTTTTAGTTATACGGAATATCCTATTCAGGTTTTGAAGGGGAAACAGTACGTTCAGGAAAACCGACGGGCAACAATGAGAAATGGAGAGCGCCAGTCAAAAGTGGTCGATAAGATCCAAAGCCGCTACATGTTGGGCGGCAATCACAATAGGAACGTTGACGCCTATCCATCCCGTGCGGAAGTCAGATGGAACATTCATTCGGTTAGTGATCGTCTTACAGGAGAAGTATTGAGCGACCTAGTTTACTTCCAGATTCAACCGGGTCGATTCGATCGGTTGGCGATCAATGCAATTGGATTCAGTTTCATTCCCTGGTTTTGTGGTGCCGAGATTCCGAATGCAAAGGGGAGCTTAGACCCACACAGTCGAGCGGGACGATACAGTTTCACTCATCTGATAGAAGCAACTATAAAGCCTGAAAAATAGTTGAATTGGAATAAAAGGACAGGGAAATGTTCAGTATTAACGAGCTCTACAAGTACTCTTGGTTCGCCGATAGCGCCTATATCAAATGGGTTCCCAGAACATTGACGAACCAAGTTGAAGCCGTTGTGGACGCGATCAAGGCAGAAAAACTGCCCGAACGAGATTTGAGTACCGATCCGAACGATGTGCTTCCCTCAGGTAAGGGGTTGGCTACACATGTATTTCATCCGGACAATGAAGGCTGGAGGATTCTCGACTACGTCCCCAACGATCCGGTCGGATATTCCGGTACGTTGTTCGGAAACGGCAATGAGCTGGTCTTTGGAATCCGTGGAACAGAACCGGAGGGTATGCAGGCCTGGGTCGATCTGCGCGAAGCAGATCTACATCAGATCGGCTACTACGGCGTCGCTATCGATCAACTCGTCAGTCTCGTCAATCAGGTGCTTCGGCTCAAGGCGCCAAAAGGTGCATCCGGTGTGGCGCGGATCGAATATCACGTCGATATTTCTGCTCCAGAAAGTGAAAACTTTCTGCGGGAGTTTTCAGCGCATACTGATACAGTTTCCAAGTATCACTGGTTCGAGGTGCGCTACGACGCGATAGGTACAGGAGGTTTGGAAAACGGACAAACCGCGACAGTGACCGGGCATTCACTTGGCGGCCATCTGGCGGCGTTCGCCGCGCGCCTTTTCCCAGGTAGCTTCCCCAATGCGGTGACATTCAATGCGCCGGGCTACGATGCGGCCGTGGGATTCGGGACGCATATCGATTTGCTACTTCACCCCGGTTTGAAATGGAGCGATGAGTTTGTCGAGCTATTCGCGAAATCGGGCATTGTAGAACCAGCAGTCGCCTTCGATACGAATGCTATATACACGGTTGAATCAGAGAACACCGCGCCAGGTGATGACGGGGAAGGGGTATCGTCCGACTTGACAGGCAAGCCATTCAGCCCCGAAATCTATATCGCAACTGAAAACAACAGTCATAGCATGGAGCAGCTTGTAGATGCGCTGGCGATCCAGTCTTTGTTGGAACTTTTGCTTCCTGGCGGCGCTCAACCGGCGCAATCAATCGGAATCATCTCCAGTATAGTTAAAGCGATATCTCGTATACCCGGCGATTCACAGGAAGTGCTCGTCGAGAAACTTTCGAAGCTTTTCCTTGACGATACGACTACCCTGCCGCGAGGTGAAGCAGGTGCTTTGCTCATATATTCAGCGCCATTTGATTCACGCGTACCGTTACACGAGCGGATTCTAAAGCTCATGGAATACGTCAGCGGAAAACCAACTCTTCGTTTGCAGTCACTATTAGGCATGAATGCAACGGACCTCGCAAACTCAGCTAGAAGCGAGATCGCCTACCGCTACGCGCTCGTGCACTTAAACCCTTTCGTGATCGCTGGAGAAAACAGTCTATACGAAATACACAATCGAGAAGGTGAACTCAATCTGTATGATTCGGTAGAGAAAGTTGGAGTGACTGGCGAGTACTTGTCGGCGCGCGCGAAAATGCTATTGGATCAATTGGCGCTCAACGTTAACGATGAACCAATCCGCCCTGGCCTCCCGTTTCCATCAGGTTACGACCAACCATACGCCGATGCCGCTCAGCAAACGGGCGATCAAGAAATCGGGGCCGTATTGGATCTGCACTATACCGAAGACCACAAGGAGCAGCGCCTGTTCGGCGCATCCGGTTCGGACCGATTGATCGGATCGACCGCAGCGGACATGCTGTTCGGTGGCAAGGGTGACGACGAATTGAACGGTAAGGGTGGCGCCGACTACCTCGAGGGCGGGGAGGGGGACGATACCTATATTGCCGACGACGGCGACACCATTTTCGACCACGACGGTTTCGGTCGCGTGCTGTTCGCGGGCGAGGTGCTCTATGGCGGTACGCGCACGGGTGGTTCCGGCGCCTATACGGATATGGCCGGTCACCTGTATCTCTTTGACGGCGATGACCTGGTCGTGATCAGGAACGGTCAGTCGCTCACCATCAAGCATTTCACCAACCTCGATCTGGGTATCGATCTCGAGGATGATGAACAGACGTCCGGTGTACCGGGTGCGAGCCTCGTGGAAGGCACCCATCTGGATGACGTCCTGACGCTCGATGCTGCGAACCGGGTTTACATCGGCGCCGGCGGGATTCTGGGTGTCGACGACGCGCTAAATGCGATCGCCTTTCCCGGCGGCATCTCCGCCGTGAGCGGCAACGCCGGTGCGGATACCCTGATCGTCAACGTCATAGGTGAGTACGAAAATATCCGATTGTCCGGTGGTCAGGGCAACGATGTCATTCATGCCGACAACCTGGAGGCGTTTGCGTTTTATCACCAGAACGGCCCCCTGCCAACGTCGAACGCTGGGGCGCTGGTCGACGGCGGCGCCGACGACGATCGGCTGCACGGAAGTCTTCGACGCGATGAGATCCTCGGCGGCACGGGTCACGATTACGCCGAAGGCTACCACGGCGAAGATGCGCTCGACGGCGGTGACGGCAACGACTGGCTCGCCGGCGGGGCAGGCAAAGACCGGCTGCGGGGCGAGGATGGCAGCGACCGTCTCCTCGGCGGCGCCGGCGACGATCGTCTGTTCGGCAGCGGCGGCGACGATCGGCTCTACGGTGACGCCGACACCGGGTACGGGGAGTGGCGTGGTGCCGTCGAAGCGGTCGCGCCGATACCGGGCGTCGACTACGCATTTGTCCCCGGGGCAACGCCGCCCTACGAGTATGCCTTTATTCAGGACGTGGCGCCGGCCGCAGCAGGCGACGATTTACTGGACGGCGGCGAGGGCAAAGATTATTTGTTCGGCGGCGGTGGCGATGACGATCTGTACGGGGGGGACGACACCGATGTCCTGGCGGGCGAAGGCGGTGACGACTACCTGGTCGGCGGCAAGGGCAGCGACACGCTGTTCGGCGATAAGTCCGCTGACCAGTTGGCCATTGATGCCGAGGTCATTCTGACCCTGGACTACCCATCGGGGCAGGCCTTGTTTCACGCGCGGGAATACCGGGACAGCGCCGACGTCTCCGGTGACGATCGCTTGTTCGGCGGCGACGGCCACGACACCCTGTGGGGCAACGCCGGTGACGACGAGCTCTACGGTGGCGGCGACGGCGATACGATATTAGGTGGGGAGGGCAACGACCTGCTGAACGGAGGCACCGGTGGCGATCACCTGATCGGTGGGCCGGGCGATGACCGGTACGTGTTCAACGCGGGGTGGGGATACGACGTGATCTACGAGGAAAGCGGCCGCGACGAGATCCGTTTCGCGGCGGGGCTGACCGGTGACGACATCGCGATCCATCGCCTGGGTGACGACCTGGCCTTCCTCGATACAACGACGGGCAGCAACCTGATCGTGTCGGGCTGGTATACGCAGCCTGACGCCGGGATTGAGACCGTGATTTTTGCCGATGGCCGACGCCTCGACAGTGACGCGATCCACGCTGCGACCCTGCATCAGCAGGGGGGCGACCGCCGGGACGTGCTGGCAGGCTACGCCGGCGAGGCCAATACGCTGTCCGGCGGCGGCGGCGACGACCGGTTGACCGGTGCGAATCTCGCCGACCGGCTCTTCGGCGGCGACGGCAACGATACGCTCGAGGGCGGTGGCGGTGACGATCGGCTCGACGGCGGGCTCGGCAGCGACCGCTACCTGCTCGGTACGGCGAACGGCCAGGTCGTTATTCACGATACGCCGGTCGACGGGATGATCAACACGCTCAGCCTGGCCCCGGGGTTGCTGCCGGGCACCGTTGAGGCTGAATTGGTCGGCGATGACCTGGTCATGCGTTGGCACGACGGCGCGAGCGGTGTCACGGTCCAGGGCTACGCCTCGGCTCCGGAAACCTGGCGCTTAGAGGCCGCCAGCGGCAACGAACTTGCGGTCGCCGCGCTGCTCGATCCGCCGGTGCCCGGCAGACTGCCGGTCCAGGCCGAGTGGGAGCTGTTTCGCGAGACCACGTACGCCGCCATGTACGCCGATGCGGCGCTACAACCACGACCGGTCACCGGCAGCATTTCCGCCACCCCCCGCAGCCACTATATTCCCGTCATGCCGAGCCTCGAGGAACTCCAGGCGGCTGGCGTGAGCGCGGCCGACGCCGTGCAATCCTGGTTCACCGCACATTTGAACGCCACCTCCGGATGGAGCTTCTACGCCGCCGGCCTGGGGATCAGACACGTCGATGCGATCGACACCGTCACGATCACCGGCACCGACGGGCCCGATCATCTCGAGCCCGGCGAAGACGTCGCCTATGCGACGGTGGAACGACCGGTCTACCTGACGTTGCAAGCGACCGAACGCCACGACAATGGCAGCTACACGGCACAGATCGTTGCCAGCAGCTACTCACGGCCCGCACATGTGCCCGAGGGCGAGTTGACCACCCGCATCGATACCTACGGCAACCTCCTGCGGGCGGCCATCCCGGTGCAGACCGAGCGGCGCCGATTGCCGACCCTGGTGGGCGGCTCCGGCGATGATCACCTCGGGTCGAGCGTGTTCGTCGGTAGCGGCCTCGCCGCCACCTACCACCCCGGAACTCTTTCGAGCAGCCGGTACTTTCGCTACCCGTTGATGATCGACGGCGGCGTCGGTGACGATGAGCTGTTCGGCGGGCGCAGCGGCGATTTTCTCATCGGGGGTGCGGGC